>NZ_DASWPB010000163.1:0-13824 GCF_036404185.1 Lacisediminihabitans sp.
CGATCTGGCGGCTCACGTGCTGGCTCAACTCGAGGCCGAGCTCGGCCGCAAGCTTGAGCCCGGTAGCGGGTACCGGATGCCCGCCGGGCAACAGGCCGGCGGATCGGATGACGAGGTCGAGTCGGTCCGCCCGGCGCTCCGCGATCGCGGCGGCGAAGGGAGAGCGGCATTGGTTCGCCGTGCACACGAACAGCAGCCGATCGCTCGTCCTGTTGGATGGCGCCGTCACGCCGAGTCGTCCCCGACGCTCGGCCGGGTCCGGTTCCGCCCATGTCGGGGACGTAGTTGGCCGCCGGAACTCTCCAACGGTCCGTTATCCGGCCCCGTGACCACCGAGTTCTCCGCGGCCACGGTGTCGGCGATCGTGTCGGCATCACCGGTGGCTTGCAGCCCTTCCTGGGGTCGGAGCCGGGCAGACGAGCGGTTGCTGTAGTAGGCGTCATACGACCTCGGCATACGCCGGTGCGATCGGTTGGCGACCGCGCCGAGGACGGTGGCGCCCTGCGCCTCCAGCGACCTCATCGTCTCTCGAATGTGGCGCCGGAGCGTCCGCCGGACGGTGGTGAGGACGACCACGCCATCCGCGTGCGCTGCGAGGAGCGCGGCGTCGGCCATGAGCAGGGCCGGTGGGGAATCGATGACGACCACGTCAGCCGACGCCGCTAGATGGGCGATGATCCGACCGAATGCGACATTGGCGAGCAGGTCGGCCGGGTCGTCCGACTCGCCGCCGGCGGGTAGCAGACGTAGTCCGGGATACGAGGTGTCGACGAGGAGCCCGTCGATCTCGGCGGGCTGAGACAACCGTTCGGCATCGTCGCGCTCGACGAGCAGCCGAGACAGGCCGTAGCGATCGGCTGAGTCTCCGAAGTAGGTGCTGAGACCCGGGCGGCGCAAGTCGCCTCCGACGAGAATCACCCGCTTACCCGAACGGGCCCAGGCGACGGCGAGATTCGCCGAGATGAAGGTCTTGCCGTCACCAGGTTCCACGCTCGTGATGACCACGACGGCATGGCGGGGAGGGAGGAGCACCTGCAGTGTCGTGCGGAGCGCACGGATGCCCTCATTCAGGGGGGTGCGCTGCGAGGTCGCGGCGGGGAGCGGGTTCTTGTGTCGCGCCGCGCGCCGATCGTAGGTCAACGCGCCGAGAGAGGTCAGGCCGGTGAGTTCCTGGAGCTCGCCCTCCGCTCGAAGCCGGTCATCGAACTGGTCGCGGATGAGTGCGATGCCGATTCCCGCGATGAGGCCGGAGGTGAGAGCGAGCGCGAGCACGATCAGGAGGCTCGGCGTCGTCGGATGCCCCGGGGGCGCGGGGGAGATGATGGTCAGCGGTGCCCCCGCCGTGTCGATCGCCGAGAGCTGGTTGTTCAGTGTGCTGAGCGTCGAGAGTGCGTTCGTCAGGTTCGCGGCCGCGATGGAATCACCCGGATTCGCGATGACCGCTGCTTGGTAAGAGACGGCCTCCTGGGTGATGGAGTCGTGTCGTTCCTGCAGGGCAGAGCGTGCCTGCGTGATCTGCGAGAGAAGGTACTGCTCGTAGCTCTTGCTCACCGCCGTCACACGATCCTGCGCCTGCTTCGGGCTGGTCCCCTGTGTTGTGATCACCACATGATCGGCCGTGCCGTCGCCCGCCGCTTCCGAAGAGGTGGCCGCGTAGAGCGCGGAGGAACTGGCCTCGCCGAGCATGGTCGCGGCGGGATCGAGCACGGTGGGGGAGGTGATCAGCGCGGGGTCCACATCGATGGAGATGCCGGAGAGACTCCCGGTCAGCGCGCCACCCGTCGTCGGGACATCGATTCGTACGGTTGTGGACGACGTGTAGTTCGGCGTCTGCTGCCATTGGTATGCGCCCGCGGCGAGCACGGCCACCAGCACTGCGACGAGGATGATCCACAGTCGTCGCCAGAGCACGTCGAGCACCTGGCGAAAAGTCACGGGATCCTCGATGGGCGACCGGTTGATCGCGTCTGCCTCGGAATGGCGTGCCCCCAAACGGTCCCGGCTCACTTGGACATCCAGATCGGGCCGGCGGGTAAACTCTAGCGTCCGCCACCAGGTGCGGTCGGATTGCAAGGTTAGCAGCGGGCTTATGGCTGCTCAAGGAACGACACCCGGACACCTTCGTCTAGTCCCCGGGTGCGGGTCAGGTCGTGATGCCGCTCGCAGTCTAGACTTGTTGTGCGGCGCCGGATCCACCCGGTGCGGGCCGATGACCTGCGGGGAGGTTACGGTGCTCTGTCGATATCCGGATCCGCACGCATCGGCAGAGGGATGCGAGTGGGGATGACGATCGCTCTCGTCCACGATTACGTGACCCAGCGCGGTGGAGCGGAACGCGTGGCACTGTCCCTGGCGAGGGCGTTTCCTGGCAGCCCGCTTCACACGACCCTCTATCGTCCGGAGACGACCTTTCCCGAATTCGCCGAGCTCGACATCCGGCCGTCGCGCCTCAACCGGTGGTCGGTGCTCCGGAACAACCATCGGCTGGCGTTGCCGTTCCTTGCGCAGACGGTGTCGAGGATGCACATCGATGCCGACATCGTCGTGGCCAGTTCCAGCGGCTGGGCGCACGGTATCCACACGGATGGCCGGAAAATCGTCTACTGTCATGCGCCCGCACGATGGCTGTATCAGGTGGACCGGTATGCGGGGACCGACGAAGAGCGGTCGCTGCGGCGGCTACTGGTGCGCGCGGCCTCCGGCGCACTGGGTCCAGGACTGCGGCGCTGGGATCGCGAGGCCGCCGACTCCGCCGATCTCTACATCGTGAACTCGACGGCGGTGCGCGACGCCGTCCGGAGGATCTACGACATCGACGCGGAGGTGGTCTATCCGCCTGTGCCGCTGATGCCAAGCAACGGTCCGGAGCAACCGGTGGAGGACATCCAGCATCCGTTCCTGCTCTGCGTCGCCCGGTTGCTTCCCTACAAGAACGTCGACGCGGTGATCGATGCCATCGACCGGCTTGGCTCGATCGACCTCGTCGTGGTCGGGGAGGGCCCGGACCGGGAACGCCTCCGCGCCCGTGCGTCGCGTTCCGGGCGGACCCGCTTCGCGAGCGCCGTGAGCGATGCGGAACTGCGCTGGCTGTACCGCAACTGCAGCGGCCTCGTGGCGGCGTCGTTCGAGGATTTTGGGCTGTCGCCGCTTGAGGCCGCCGCCTTCGGCAAGCCAACGGCTGCGCTGAGAGCCGGTGGTTACCTCGACACCGTCCGGTCGGATGAGACCGGCGTGTTCTTCGCAGAGCCGACCTCGACCGACATCGCGGAAGCGCTGGAGACGATGCTGACTCATCCGTGGCAGCCGGCGACGATCGCAGCGCACATCGAGGCGTTCTCGGAGCCCCGGTTCATCGATCGGCTTCGTGCTGTGGTCCGCAACGAGCAGGATCTCGCCCGCGCGGCCTCGGAGGACCACCGCGAGGCGCCATGATGATCACGGGCACCGGCCGCAGGCTGCGCGTTGCTCACCTCGATCACTCCACGGAACCGGGAGGAGCCGAGCTGGCGCTGGTCCGACTGCTGGAGCACAAGGATTGGGACTCCGTCGTCATCCTCCCGCGGGGGCGATCACTCGGGGTGTTCTCCGCCCTCGTTGGCGGTCGGACTGCCGTCGCTCGATGCGGACCGGTGCAGCCGGCCGGAGCCTCCCGCCCCGGTTCCCTGCGGGGGGTGTTGGTCGGAGGCATGCGGCTCGCCGGCGCGGCCGTCGCGCTGGTGGCATCCGGACCGTTCCGCGCTGCGGATGTCGTGCATGCCAATTCGACTCGTTCCGCGGTCTACGGGGCCATGGCCAGCAGACTGCTGCGGAAGCGCTTCGTCGTTCAGGTGCGGGACACCGTGGACCCCGACGTGATGGGAAGGGTTGGTTTCGCGTTCTACAGTCGGCTGGTTCTTCCCTCGGCGGATGCGGTGATCGCGAACTCGCGAGCCACTCTCACGACGGCCGCGCCGTATGTCCGGCCCGATGCCGACGTCCGCGTCATTCCGAGCCCGATCGGCGTGATGCGGGTGGAGGAGGCCTCGATGCGGGAGGGAGTGAGACGTGTGGGCATGGTCGCCAGGATCGCCCCGTGGAAGGGGCAGGATGTGCTGCTGCGGGCGTTCGCCGAGGCCTTCGCCGGTTCCGAGGTCCAGCTGCGTCTCATCGGCGGGACGTCCTTCGACAGCGCTGCCTACCTCCACGGCCTCGAGCGCCTCGCTCGCGAACTGGGAATCGAGCAGCAGGTCCTCTTCACCGGCCATCGTGAGAACGTCGTCGAGGAGATCGGCGAACTCGACATCTGCGTGCACGCCTCCACCCGTGCGGAGCCCCTCGGGCAGAACGTGCTTCAATACCTCGCGCTGGGCAAGGCGACCATCGTCGCGGACGCAGGTGGACCGGCCGAATGGGTGACCGACGGCATCAACGGTCTTCTGTCGAGCCCTGGCGATGTTGCGGGCCTGACCTCGGCGCTGCGCCGCCTCGCCGGCGATCCCGCACTGAGGGCTCGGCTGGGCATCGGAGCGCTCGAGACGCCGGGTCTCCTCGATGATGCGGAGATCTCACGGCGACACGGAGACGCGTTCCGGCGCGTGGCGGCGCGTCAACACTGGAGATGCGGAACCACAGGGTCGAGCGGGTGACCCACTGATGACCTTGGCGGCTAGAAGCTGACGGATCACGCAGGACAATTCGACAGGCGCGAGACCATGGGCGAATGGAACGCTGTCAAAGTCGCTCTCTCCTGCGGAAACTCACGGGATCACAGCAGCCTCAAGACGCTTGATAACGGCCCAACGGCCTTCGCGGTTACGATGAAAGGACGCCGCAGTTGAGGGTCAACGCGCATGTGCTCACAGCAGATCCTGCCTTGCTGACGGCGAGCATTCTTCTTTCGTACTATCCGTACGTGGAACGGATCGTCGTTTCCTACGATCGAATGGGCCGTCCAACTTGACGCCGAGGAAGTCATGGCCCGGCCAGCCACATTCTTCACTGCTCTTGAGCATACCGAGACCACCGGTGCCTCGGGCCTCGACTTCCCGGCGCGCTGGTTCTATACCCGTCTTGCTCCGGGCCGTTTCCTCCGAGCGAGCACTCGATTCTGGAAGCCGATCGCTTCCTGTCCCAGGCCTCTTGCTCTTCGTTCCGGAGAAATTCTCGCCCGTCCTGTATAGGCGCCGGTTGACCGTGTAGGAGCGAGATATATGCTGTTTGGCGAGATGTTCTCGTTTCCGTTTCGGTTGCCGTGCGACAATGCCAGCATGGTGAAACGGGTGTATCTCGGGCGGCTTACTTCGCTGCGTTTCTTCGCTGCGCTCGTGGTGGTCCTCAACCACATCACCTTCACGATGGCCCCTATTAAGGGCGTGTCGAGCCTGATGGGCGTCGGAACTGTTGGTGTCGGCTTTTTCTTCGCGTTATCAGGTTTTATCCTGACCTGGTCACGCAGGCCGGCTGACACAGCGGCGGAGTTCTATCGGCGACGCTTTGCGCGTATCTATCCGCTCCATTTTGCGACGTTCTTGATCGCCGTGCCGGTACTTCTCTTTGTAGGGATCGGTTTTTCCCTTCCAGAGGCCATCGCGAATGTGTTTGTTGTGCAATCGTGGCTGCCGGATTCCAACGTCTATTTCGGTATGAACACGCCGAGTTGGTCACTCTCATGCGAGGCTTTTTTCTACCTTCTATTCCCGTTTGTGATTCCGTTCATACAGCGAGTCAAGGCGAAATGGGCCGGTATCTTCTGTCTGGTAACGGTATTGGCTAACCTCCTCATCGCCGTCGTCGTGACGCATTTGTCCACCGTCACGACACATATCGCCGGTGGTGGCGAACCGGCAAGGTTCTTCCTTTATGTATTTCCTCCCTATCGGATGATCGGCTTCCTGGCGGGTTGCTTGTTGGCGCACTGGATGTCACACGGTGTTCGGTTTCGGCAGCCGACGTTGTTCGCTATCGTGCTGGCAGGCAGCGCCTACCTCGCAATCTTCGAGGCCCAAAAGCTCATCGGTGGGTTTGGATACGGTGTCGAAGACGCGCTGTTCCTGCCGTTCCTGCTGTATCTCATCGCCGCCGCCGTCACGGCTGATCTTGCGAACAAACCAGGTCCTCTGCAAAGCAGGCCTCTACTCCGCCTCGGTGAATGGTCATTCGCGCTTTATCTCACTCACTGGCTATTGATGACGGTTGTACAACGCATGTTTCCGGAGCTTCATGACGCCACCCTTGCAATCAGGATCACGGCGGACATTGCGTTCATCGTGGTTGCGATTGGCATCTCAGCCCTTACTTACTATTGCGTGGAACGTCCGCTCGAAAAGCGGCTGCGTGGAGCACCACCGCGGCCGGAGATGAGCGTGGTTGAAACGGTGGCTCTGCCTCGCGGCCGGCGGATACCGCTTTAGAAATTCGGCAGAGGACATCCGTAAACAAAATAGCCGGGCCGCCGATCCGACGGGCCAGATCACAACCCGAGGATGATCACCCTGCCGTCGGTCTCTCCGGGAGCCCGGGTGGCGGTCAGGCCCAGGTAGTCGGGAACCCGGCGCAACCCGGCGGCCGCCTCGCCCTCGAACCGGCCCACGACCACCGTCGTCGCGCCGGAGGCCCGGGCGGCGAGGAGCCCGGCGGCCGCGTCCTCGAACACGATCGTGTCTCGCGCGTCCTGCCCCAGCCGTTCCGCGGCCAGCAGGTAGCCCTCGGGGGAGGGCTTGCCGACACTCACGTCCTCACCGGCGACGGTCACCGCGGGCAGGGGCATCCCGGCCGCCTCCATCCGGCGCCTGGCCAGTTCGCGTGGCGCGGAGGTGACCAGCGCGACGGATGCCGCGGGCACGCTGGCGAAGAAGGCGGCCGCACCGGGGATCTCCCTCACCCCGTCCATGCGGCTCATCTCCTCGGCCTGGATGGTCGCCGCGATGGCCTCGGCCCTGGGGCTCTCCGGGAGGAATCGCCTGACGGTGTCGATGGTCTGCCGACCGTGGGAGAACCCGAGCAGCGTTGTCAGGTCGATGCCGTGGCGCTCGGCGAACTCCGCCCATACCCCTTCGACGACGGCGGTCGAATCGACGAGGGTGCCATCCATGTCGAAGATGATTGCCGTGCCGGACAGCGGTGACGAGCTCATCGCTCCATTCTCCCCGACGCCGCGGTCTCCTCCCGGCCCACAGCGTTCGTCCCAGGATGCTCTTGTACTCTGCGATGGTGAATCCGGTACCCCAGAATCCGTCCCCCATCCCACCGGCCCGGGTCGAGGCGGAGCGGCGATCCCGTCGGCGCCTGCTTGGCGGGGGGATCGCCGTCGTGGTCGTGCTCGTCGCCGCCGGCATCGTCACCGGCGTCGTGCTGAACGACCATCCTTCCGCGTCCGCTCCGGCGGCCGCCCGCACCGATGCGGACAGCAACACCATCGCCGAGGTGCCGGCCTCTCCCGCTCGGGTCGCCACGGGTGCCTCGACGGATGCGCCATGGCCGGCTCCCGCGAACGCCTCCGGTCGCACCGCCGTCGCCGGGCTGCCGATGCTCAGCGAGGAGGGGACGGTGGAGCACATCCACGCCCATCTGACGATCACCGTCGACGGTCGGGCCGTGCCCCTTCCCGCGGATGTCGGAATCGATCTGACCGAACAGAAGATCTCGCCGTTGCACACCCATGACGCGACGGGGATCATCCACATCGAGTCAGCCGTGAAAGGCACGTTCACACTGGGACAGTTCTTCACCGAGTGGAATGTGGCGCTCGATGCGAATCGCCTCGGCGCATACACGACCGCAGACGGTCACACCCTCACCGTGTTCGTCAATGGATCGCCCGTCACCGGCAATCCGGCGGCGATCGAGCTCACCGCTCACGAGGACATCACCATCGTGTATGCGCCAGCGGGGCAGACGGCGGCGGCTCCGGCGGCCTTCGTCTGGCCGGAGGGCTACTAGCGGCGGGTTCTTCCGCTTTCCTTCGGGTCGGGGCGCCGACCTCGTAGGCTGGCCTGATGACACTCGAGCCTGCACCCGTGGCGGTGGCGGTCGCCCAGTTCGCTCCGGGTGCCGACAAGTCGGCGAATCTGGAGAGCATCCGCGACCTGGCGACGATCGCGGTGACCCGCGGCGCGGCGATGGTGGTCTTCCCCGAGTACTCCTCGTACTTCACCCCGGAGTTCGGAGAGCATTCGGTCGCCGCGGCCGAGACGCTCGACGGGCCATTCGTCGCGGGGCTCGAGGCCATCGCCAAGGTCCTGGACATCCATCTGGTGGCCGGCCTGCTCGAGCTCACCGAGGACGACAACCGGGTGTCGAACACCGTGGTGGCCCTCGACCCCAGCGGGCGACTGGTGGCCAAGTACCGCAAGATCCATCTCTACGACGCCTTCGGCCAGCTCGAAAGCGACTGGGTGGTTCCCGGCGCGATCGAGACCCCGGAGACCTTTCGGGTCGGCGGGCTGACCGTCGGGCTCCAGACCTGTTACGACCTGCGGTTTCCCGAGGTCACCAGACGGCTCGCGGATGCCGGGACGGATCTGGTACTGGTTCCCAGCGAGTGGGTGCGAGGGCCGCTGAAGGAACGGCACTGGCGGACGCTCGTGACCGCGCGAGCGATCGAGAACACGCTCTATGTCGCCGCGGCCGACCAGGCGCCCCCCGTGGGAGTCGGCAGCAGCATGATCGTCGATCCGATGGGCGTGGAGCTCGCAACCGTCGGCGACGGGATCGGCGTGGCCGTCGCCTGGGTCGGGCGGGAGCGGATCGACGAGGTGCGCAGTGTCAATCCCGCGCTGGGGCTCCGGCGGTTCGGCATCCATTCCCTGTGAGACCTGCGCGTAGAGTGGTCTCATCGCATTCTGGGGATCTGTCGTTTCTCTGCCCCAGCCCGAACCGGAGAGGTGGTCCAATGGGGGTCTCTTTCCGGTGAACGACGTCCCTGCCGTTCCCATCAGCGTCGTCATCGCCGACGACGATCCCGACATCAGAGCCCTCATCTCCATCGCCGTGCGCAATGCGGGGCTTTCGCTGGTCGCGGCCGCCTGCGACGGAGACGAGGCGTGGCTCTCTCTGCTGGAACATCGGCCGCGACTCGCCGTGCTCGACGTCGCCATGCCGGGGATGACCGGCTTGGAAGTCTGCGCCCTGGTCAGGGCCGACGAGAGCCTCTCGGGGATGCGGATCGTGCTGCTGTCGGCCGCCGCGGACGATCAAGCGCGGCTGGCAGGGGTCGCGACCGGGGCAGACGCCTATTTCACCAAGCCGTTCAGTCCTCGTGACCTGGCCGCGCGACTGTCCGATTTCATGAGCGCGGACGGAGTGGGATCGTGACGACATTCCTCGACACCGTGGCGAGACGACTGTCGGTGGACGAACCCTCGCCCCGGCTCAAACAGACTCCGACGACGGTCGCTTTTGTCGTCGCGGTCGGGCTGGCGTTGTTCGTGCCTCATCTCACCACGATCGAGCCGATCTCCGTCATCGTCAGTTGCGCGGCGATGGCCGTGGCGACGCTGCTGTCGTTCCTCTTCTCGCGCTCGGGCCATCCCGGGCCGTGGGCGCTCGTGGTGCCCGGGCTGTCCCTCATCGCGATCGCGCTGCTCAGGTCGGGCACCGGCGGCTCGGATTCGCTGTTCACGGCGCTCATCTTCCTGCCCATCATCTGGATCGCGGCAGAGAAGGGGCGCCGCTGGATCCTCGTCACGATGGTGGGAACCTCGCTGACGATCCTGCTGCCCTATCTCATCACGCCGGGTCTGTCCGTCAGCGTCGCCGATTGGCTTCGCGGCGTCTTCGCCCCGTTGATCATCGGCCTCGCCTCGGCGATGATCAACGAACTGGCCAGGCAGGCCAGGCGTCAGTTCGACTCCATCGAGAATCTCGCCCGCGAACGCGAGGAGATGCTGGTCGAGAGCCTGTCGTTCGCCGACCGGCTGCAGCAGAACGAGGCGCGTCTCCACGCCGCCGATCGTCTGACCAGAAGCGTGCTCGATGCCGTCACCGAGCAGTCGGTCATCGGCACCGACCTGACCGGGCTGGTGGATGTCTGGAACCCCGGGGCGTCCATGATGCTCGGCCTCGCCGCCGATGAGACCCAGGGCAAGCGCTACATCTTCGAGTTCCACCTCGAGGAGGAGCTCGAGAACCGGTCAAGGGAGTTGAACTATCCCCCCGGCGAGACGGTGCTGAACCCCGGGTTTTCCGCACTCGTCGAATCCGCGCGGCTCGGTCAGGCGGAGGTGCGCACCTGGACCTACGTGCGATACGACGGCAGCACACTGTCCGTGTCCGTCGCCGTCACCCCGCGCGTGGACGACGACGGGGTCACGGTCGGCTATATCTTCGTCGGCACGGACGTGACCCAGGCGCTGGAGGTGGCCAGGCTCAAGGACGAGTTCGTCGGCCTCATCTCGCACGAGCTGCGTACGCCGCTCAGCTCGATCCTCGGTTATCTCGAGCTCATGCGTGACGACGAGACCTCGCCGCTCTCGGACGAGCAACTGCAGTACCTGGGAGTGGCGGAACGCAATGCCCACCGCCTGCTCCGGTTGGTCGGCGACCTGTTGTTCACGGCCCAGGTGTCGTCAGGCACGTTCCCGCTCGACGTCGGCCAGGTCACGCTCAACGATGTGGTCGCGTCGGCGGTCGAGTCTGCGCGTCCCGCGGCGGCTGCGGCGGGAGTCGAGATGACCCTCACCCTGCCGGAGGAGGCCGTCTCCCTTCGCGGCGACTCCCTTCGTCTCGGCCAGGCCTGCGACAACCTGATCTCGAACGCCATCAAGTTCACCCCGCGCGGCGGACTGGTGACCGTCAGCCTGACCACGACCACGAGCGAGGCGATCATCACCGTCCGCGACACGGGCATGGGCATCCCGGCCTCCGAGCTCGACCAGCTCTACGCGCGGTTCTTCCGCGCCTCGACGGCCACCCGCAACGCCGTTCCCGGCGTGGGGCTGGGGCTGACCATCACCAAGGCGATCGTCACCTCGCACGAGGGAAAACTCGATGTCGAGAGCGAGGAGGGCGTCGGGACGGCCTTCATCCTGACGCTACCGCTTCCGCGGCACAGCTAGCCTCCCAGCCGCGCCAGCTGCGCCGAAGCACGCTCGAGCACGTCCACGCGTTTGCAGAACGCGAACCGCAGCAATGACGCGTACTCGTGCTTGTTCTCGTCGGCCACGAAGGCGCTGATCGGCACGGCGACCACCCCGGCAAGTTCGGGCAGCCGTCTGCAGAGGGCATCGGCGTCGGCAAAGCCCAGCGGAGCGGCATCCGCGATCACGAAGTAGGAGCCCTGCGACTCGCTGACGGCGAATCCGGCCTCTCGCAGGCCCGACGAGAGCACATCGCGTTTCCGGCGCAGTCCGTCGGCGAGACCGGCGAAGAAGGTGTCGGGCAGACCGAGGCCGACGGCGATGGCCGGCTGGAACGGGGCGCCGTTGACGAAGGTGAGGAACTGCTTGACCGCGAGGATGGCCTCCACGAGCTCGGCAGGAGCCGTGAGCCAGCCGATCTTCCATCCGGTGGTGTTGAAGGTCTTGCCGCCGCTGGAGATCGTGACCGTACGGTCCCATCCGCCCGGCAGAGAGGCGACGGGAACGTGCTCCGCCCCGAAGGTCAGGTGCTCGTAGACCTCGTCGGTGACGATCACGGCGTCGTGCTGATGGGCGAGTTCGACGAGGAGCTGCAGGGTGTCTCGCCGCAGGACCGCGCCGGTCGGATTGTGCGGATTGTTGATGAGGATGAGGCGGGTGCGGTCGGTGATCACGCGACGCAGCTCGTCGTGGTCCGGCTGGAAGTCCGGGGTCCGAAGCCCGACCGTGCGGTGGATGCCCCTGGCGAGTCCGATCATCGCCGCGTAGGAGTCGTAGAAGGGCTCGAGGGTCACGACCTCGTCACCGTCGTCGACGAGGGCGAGGATCGTGGCCGCGAGGGCCTCGGTGGCACCCGCCGTCACGAGGACCTCCCGATCCGGGTCGGGATCGAGCCCGTAGAAGCGGCGTTGGTGGGCCGCGATCGCCTCGCGCAGGACGGGATAGCCCGTCGCCGGCGGGTACTGGTTGAACCCGTCCCCGATTGCCCGCCGGGCGGCGTCGAGAACCTCGACCGGCCCATCCTCGTCGGGGAAGCCCTGTCCGAGATTGATCGCGCCGGTCGCCGCGGCGAGGGCGGACATCTCCGCGAAGATCGTCGGTTTGAGACCGCCGTCCTCACCGAGCAGCATTGCCCCGCGGGCGGCGCGGTCCCACGCTCCGGAAATGTTCATGTGCGTGTGACTTCCGTCTGTCGGTCGGTGAGGGTTTTCATGGCGATAGCTGTCCACGGTACCGTCTGTTCGCGGAAGAGGGGTGCTGCGCCGGAAGACTTCGTCATAGGTGTGGAAAAGTTCGGTCTGCCCGGCCGGGTTCGGCTACCGTACCTGCATGCGAACCGTGTCGGGTGCCTTCGCTGCCCTTGCAGCGCTGCTGCTCCTTCTCTGCGGATGCGCGCCATCCGGCCCCCGTCCGAGCTCGACCCCGGGGCCGAGTCCCACCCCGATCTTCGCCACGGAAGCGGATGCGCTCGCCGCAGCCACGGATGCCTACGCCGCGTATGTGCGTGTATCGGACCAGATTCTCATGGACGGAGGCGCGAACCCCGATCGCATCCGCGAGGTGGCTACCGGCGACGCCCTTCAAACGGCGCTGGATGGTTATGCGACATTTCGGGACAAGCAGTATCGCGCAATCGGTGGCTCAAAGATCAGCCATACCCGACTGCAGCGCTATTTCCAGAACGAAAAAGACGGGGCAGGCATAGTCAGCACCTACTCATGTCTGGACGTATCTCAAGTCGATGTCCTCGACGTGAATGGCGTCTCCGTCGTATCCGCTAGCAGACCTAACATCCAAGCTTTTGAATTGTCTTTCGATTGGACGCCTCGACTGCAGCGTCTGTTGTTGGCATCTCGGACTGCCTGGAGTGGTGATGGTTTATGCACGGATTAAAGGCGCTTGCGGTCGTGGTCGTGTCCATTAACATGCTTTTCCCCTTTGCTAGCCCGGCTCGAGCATCATCGGGTTGCACAGAATCGGACATATTTGTAACCGGTTGTCCCACGGTCACCGGCGGCATCAACAACGGCGGGGTCGAGCTCGGCGGATCCCTCACGACGCCGGGTTCCGCCGGCGGCCCCTCGCGGGGAGGACGGGACGACGTCACCAAGGGAACCGGAGAGCCATCCGTCGCCGCCCCCTGCGACAGATGTGCCGATCTCCGCGATGGTTATCACATCAGCCCGCCAGAGTCTCCGCCGGCCGATGGCCCTGTCACGCTGCGAGACCTCATCGGGTTCGCGCCACGGGCCGGCATCGCCCGCATGGAGCCGAACGGATGGATGGTCATCGGTCTTCCCGTCAACTTCTATGTCGAGGCGCCCGTCCAGGTGTTGGACGGACAGCTTCTCTCCCGGCCCGCCTCTGTGCGATTCACGTCCAGGCGGTACCACTGGGTCTACGGCGACGGTCATTCCGCCAGCCTGACGGTGAGGGGCGCTCCGTGGGCCGCGCAGGGGGTGGAGGAATTCGAGCCGACCCCGACCAGTCACGTCTATCGTCGAGCGGGGACCTACTCCATCGATCTCACGATCGACTTCACCGCCGAGTACCGTTTCGCCGGCGGCGACTGGACCTCGATAGCAGGCAGTCTCGCCGTTCCGGCCAACCGCCTCGTGGCGATTGCGGACGACGCCAAGACGGTTCTCGTCGCTCGAGACTGCGCGACGAAGCCTTCCGGACCGGGCTGCTAAACGGTCGAGCGAAGGCTTAGGAAGACGCCGGCCGGCTCACAGCGCGTCCAAATACAATGTTCAGGTTGGCGGTGGAT
>NZ_DASWPB010000164.1:0-12869 GCF_036404185.1 Lacisediminihabitans sp.
CGACGGGCAGACGGCCGACCGCGTAGCCCCAGAGAACGAAGCCCAGCGCGGAGGGCAGCAGGCCCAGATACACGGCGGCGGCCCATCCCCCAGAGGAGGCGCCAACGAGTTCCGACCAGCCGAAGGGCACGAAAGGCAGCGACTTCTGCCGGGATGCGATTGCGGGCACCACTTGAGCACGTCTGTTGCTCGCCGCCGCGACCTCACCAGGAACACCGGTCCACGCGGTCATCACGTCGGACGTTCCTTCCATTGCTCAGTGCGGCGGCAGGTGAGATCCATCCAGGCCTGTCCCCAGAAACGGGTCCGTAGTGCTGAAGCCGCATGAAGGAACGCGAAGCAATTCAAGTCCTGATCCTTCTCCTCATCGTGTCGCCGAAAACCTGGATCCCAGTTCAGTCACCGTCAAATACGACAACGACCTTATCGGCGGCGCCGGGTGTGAGGGCAAGCTCGTACGCGTGATCTGCCTCTTCCCATGGCACCCTGTGGCTGATCAGCAGGGCGAACCGTTCCCAGTACGCGGCCAACTCCGGCGTAACCTCGAAAATCTCGGTGGGGTAGCCCATCGAGGCGATGTACGTGAGCTCCGACATGAGCATTCCAGCGGTGTCGATGAGATCGGGCTTCTTGTGGAATGCGGCCATCACGAGGCGCGCCTTCCATTTCGCGGCCGCGATGGTGGTGTCGATCACCGCTCCGACTCCGGCCGCGTCCATGTAGATATCAGTCGCGGGTCTCGGCATGCCGAGCGCGTTGGCTGACTCGCCGTGGAGTTCAGTCAGGCGGGCGGCAACATCTTCCCTGCTCGAGTTGATGACGGCGTCGGCGCCGACGGCGAGCGCGCGCTCGAGTCGCTCGGGAAGCACATCAGCGACGACGACGTGTTCGACGCCGCGGAGCTTTAGCCAGATCGTGGCGCCGAGTCCGATTGGGCCTGCACCGAAAACGATGACCTTCTCTCCCGGTTGCGGGTTGGCGCGGTTAACGAAGTGGCGGGCGACGGCTATTGGCTCGTTGAGCGCGGCGACGTCGAAGGGGAGCGAATCGGGGATGACGGCCACGCTGTGTCCTGCGACGGCGTTTTCGATGAGGAGATAGTCGCGCATTGCGCCGAGCGCGCCGCCGTTGCCGATGACTCCGGACGGGGCCGCCATGGGATTGATCACCACACGATCGCCGACGGCGAGATCGTGAATCGCTTCGCCAACTTCGACTATCTCTCCAGCGGGTTCGTGGCCGAGTGGTGTCGGCGCGATGGCACCGTCAGCGCCCTGCACGCCGCCCATTGCGATGTAGCTGACGTCAGAGCCGCAGATGCCGCATGCGCGAATCCTGACGACGATGTCGTGGGCTCCGGCGACCGGGCGGTCAATGTCGATGGCGCGGATCGCCCCGGGTTCTGCGGTCTCGATTGATCTCATGTGTTCTTTTTCCCTTCGGATGCCTGACTGCGGTGTAACTGGTTAGCTCCCCTGTATGGAGGTGAGCGTCTGAGCGCGATGCGGCGCTCGTTCGATGCGTACCGGTCAGCGGATCGAGGCTTTTCCGCCATCGACGAAGATCGTCTGGCCGGTGACGTACGTGGAGTCATCGCCGAGGAGGAAAGCGATCAGTGCACCAACGTCGGTGCGAGTATCGCCGATCCGTCGCAAAGGCACGGCCTGCATGGCCCTGTCGAAGTCGTCGGGATTGGCCTGCTTCCACGCCATCGCGCCGTCCGAGTTGGCGAAGGGACAGATCGAGTTCACCCGGATTTGGTCGACTCCCCATTCCAGGGCGGCGACCTTGGACATTCCGCGGATCGCCTCTTTTGCACCGCCGTAGGTGCCGAAAAAGGGCTCGCCTGCTGCTCCGGCAGCCGAGCCGAGATTCACGATCGAGCCACCGCCGTTGTGCTTCAAATACGGGTATACGGCCTTCATCAGGGCGAAGGTCGCGCGGGGTCCTGTATCGAATACGCGGTCATAGTCGCCATCCGTGAGGTCTGTGAACGGTGTCGGCCCATTGCCGGCGATAGCATTGTTGACTAAGCCGTGCACGGTGCCGAATGCGGCGACGGCCGCCTGGACGACGGTGACGGCATTGGCGGGCTCACTGATGTCATTGACGTGGCTGACCACCTCATAGCCCACATCTGAGAGCTCGGCGGCCGCTCTCTTCACCGTGTCTTCGTTGATGTCCACAAGTACAACCGATGCTCCGCGCTCGGCGAGTGCGGCTGCCGCGCCCTTTCCGATACCTTGGCCGGCTCCGGTCACGATGACTGATTTCCCGGCAAGGGAGCCGGGGTGCGAGTAGGTGCTCACGATGTCCTCCTTGAGATCGATATCCATAGCTTACGCGCGTCAGTAGTAGTGTACAACCGCAGTCGCCGTACCGGTCCGCGTCGACCTGCGCACCGCGCATCGGCGCAGGCTTTTGTGACGACGGCGGGGATCGGCCGCCTGGATTGTTCTCTATCGGTCGGTCATGTCTGGCTCGGTGCGCTCCACCTTGAGGCGCAGACCTTTTCGATCCCGTTCAGGCGGATGCGCGTTCGAGAACCGTCACGGTTGTCTCTCGACCTATCGTCCCTGCGGTAGTTGTCTCGAAGCCGAGCGCAGTCAGGAGGCCCGCCACGGAGAGTTCCACGATCAGGTGCGGATCGAATCCGACGCTTGTCAGCGGTGGGTCTGAGACGAATCCGACGGGGTTGGCGTCGGTACCGATAACAGCCATGTCCTCGGGGCAACGCAGCCCAGCCTGACGCAGCCCGTGGAGAGCGACCATCGCCACATCATCGTTGTAGGCGCAGATCGCGGTCACGCCCTCCGCGCGCCAGGCGCGAATGAGAGTTGACGCGTTGCTTCCGTCGGTGGAGAGCGTCCCCACGAGGGGCACGGGCAGCCCCTGCCGGTCGCAGGCTTCACGCACAGCCTGCAGCCGCAGCTCATTAAGCGGGTCCAGATCGCTCACATCCGAGGACGCGAACGCGAGCTGTCGATGTCCGCGCGCGATCAGATGTGATACCTGCGCTTCGCCAACGGCCTGGTTCAGACCCTCGATGCCCTGGACTCCTTGGCCGGCGAACTGCAGCAGTTTCACGCCCGCCGCCGCCACGACCGCAGTGGCCCGCTCACTCAATGGGAGAGCACTGGTCACGGCGACCGGATGGAGGTTTTCCAGTGCGTCGACAATGCCCTGAGGGTCCTCTGTATCGAATTGGACCGACATGATGATGCCCCGCTGGGCGAGCGCGGCACTGAGCTCACTGGCGATGCGGACGGCGAGTTCGCCGAGAGCGACGTTCGGGATGACGTAGAGCACGACGCCGCTGACGCCGTGTGCCAGGTTACGGGCTGCGAGGTTTGGTCGGTAGCCCAATTGCGAAGCCGCTCGGTGCACGGCGTCGCGGGTTGCCTTCGAGATGGTCTGGTTCTGGACGTTGTTCAGCACGTAGCTGACTGTTGCGGCCGAGACGTTCGCAAGCCGGGCAACGTCCTCGCGGGTCGGACGCGCCGCCCGCGTAGCTTGCCCTCGCGATTCGGAACCCATGGTCACCAGTGTCCCATCTCCGTGAACTCTCGATCGGACCTCGTTCTTGGACGTGCCGGTGTTGCGCTATCACGCGGGCGCGGCTGAGGTCGCGTCCGGGTGACGCAGGCGCAGACCTGCTGCCATGTAGATCGAGTCGATGACCCGCTGTGTGGCGACCGCGTTCTCGGGGGTGGTCGGGAATGGGGTGTGGTGCTGCACGGCGTCGCGGAAGGCCTCGAGTTGAAAGTCATAAGAGGCCTTCTTCGTGTATCGCTCGCGTCGACGCCCGGTATCGGAGATCACGCTCACTCGATGGGCGCCCTGTGGATTGAACGGGTTGAACACGGTGATTCGTCCATGCGTGCCGACCAGCGTGGCGTGGAGCGAGAACGGCGCTCGGATGGACGCGCGGATCTCACCGTGGATTCCAGACGGGAAGCGGAGTTCGGCACGGGTGTCCCAGTCAACCTCGCCACGTGAGCGGCTGGTGGCGGAGACGACCACGGGGTCCTCCCCCGTGAGGGCTCGCAGCAATCCGATCGGATAGATGCCGACATCCATTAGAGCTCCGCCACCAAGCTCGTACACCCACTGGAAACGTCCCTTTCGAGGCAATGGAATGCAAAAACGGGCAGACACATGCGTGAGCGGGCCGATCTCACCCCGGCGGATGATTTCTGCGACCCCGGTCATCAGCGGGTGGTAGCGCGAGTGGAACGCTTCCATGACGACAATGTCCGTGGTCGCCGCGGCGGAGGCGATCCGCTGAGCTTCAACGGCATTCGAGGCGAAAGGCTTCTCGACCAACACGTGTTTGCCGGCATCGAGTGCCCGCAAAGTCCAGGCGCCGTGCAGCGCGGTGGGCAACGGAACATAGACAGCATCGATATCCGGTCGGTCAAGCAGCGCCTGGTAGTCGGATTCAACATTCTCGATCTGGTTCGCTCGCGCGAATGCCTTCGCTCGTGCGCTATCACGCGCCGCGACAGCCACTACCTCGACCCCTGAAATCCTCCGGGAAGGCTTGATGACGGCGGCGACTGCGATCCCGGCGGCGCCGAGCACACCGAGCCGGAGCGGGATCATCGGACCGATTTGATCGGCAGCACCGTGATCCCACCCGCGATGGCGAGGATGATGGCGGCGGCGAAGACTGGCGCGAAGCCGATTCCGATTCCGATGATCGCCGACGTCAGCGCGGGTGCGAGCACTCCCCCGCCGGTGTTTGCCATGTTGAGGATGCCCGAGTCCTTGCCGCGCTGTTCGGCACTGGGAAGCACCTCGGTGATCAGCGCCGCATCGACGGAGAAATAGATCCCGAATCCGATGCCGGCGACGCCGAAGTAGAAGAGCATCGATGCCGGCACCGGAACAAGGAACGGGATGAGGATCGCGGCACCGAAGAGTAGCGACGAGATGAACACCGGTAGCTTGCGGCGACCGATCCGGTCGGAGATCGGTCCGGCGATCGCGGCTCCACCGATCGAGGCGACGAAGTTGATTGCCGAGCCGATGCTGATGATCGTTCCCGCCGTCGTCTGGTCGGCGTGGATGTAATCGGTGAGGATGTACAACTGGTATGTGCCGACCATGTTGGATCCGAGGGTGATGAGCAGTCTTCCAAACAGTGCCCAGTAGAAGTCCGGGGCCTTGCGCGGGAAGGCGAAGGACGAGAGGACACCTCGGACTCCGGTGGAGCGGCGGGGCACACCCACGTTCGAGAAGTCGGGAGCGATCAGCACGAACATGATCGGCAGAATCACGACGAGCGGCGCAAAGACCCGCATCCCGGCGCTCGGGTCTCCGATGAACTGCGCCGCAAGGACCGTGCCGATGGATGCGCTGGCGAGTACTCCGACCCCGTAGGCCGATGAGATGCCACCACGCTTGGCTGCGGGAACGCGGTCCGGGATGATCGCGGTCAACGGCATCACGTTCAATGACGCCGAAAAAAGGCACCACCACAACAAGAGCAGGGGTATGGTCCCCGCCGTGGAGAGCAGAAGCATAAAGATCCCCGCCAGGATCGCACCCGTGACGATCCACGGCGTGCGGGAGCCGAAGCGGGTGCGGGTCAGATCCGATATGGCACCGAAGATGATGCCCGACAGCATCGAGGACAGCGCACCGAGCGCCGTGATCAGGCCTAGCACGACGATCTTCTGGTCGGGGTCGATGAGAGCGATCTTCGCCGGCAGCAGGATGGAAGAGGTTCCGATTGTCGGCACCGCCCACGCGGCGGTGCTGAGCAGGATGCCGAAGCCGAGTCGGCGCATGCTGGTGCGGGATCGCACTCCGACGGAGGATTGCGGTGCCGGGAGCAGATCGGGTGCGGCGGATGGGTCGATGGACATCTTTATCCTTCTGAGTTTTCGGTGTGGGATGCCGGGGCGAGCGCCGGCGGCAGCGTTGGGGAATCGTCCGCGAAGGTGACTTCGGTTTGCGCGAGGAACGTCTGTCGCCTCTCGAACGCGACGGGTGGCCCCGTCACCTCGAATGTGACGTGGGACGGAAGACCGACGGACGATCCGCCCGCCCTGGCCGTCTTCTCTCCGGGTTCGACGACGAGGTCACCATCGAACCCGACGTAGACGAGCTGGCTCATCGCGACGGAAAACCGAACAGTGGCGCTCTGCTGTACGTCCAGGTCAATGCGGGCGAACCCGATTAGCTCCTGCGCGGGCCGTGTCACACCACGGGCGGTCTGCTCGAGGTATAGCTGGACGATCTCGGTTCCGGTGCGGTGACCGGTGTTGGTCACGTCGATGCTGAACTCGGCAACACCGTCGGTAGTCACTGCGTCCGACAGCAGCCGCAGTTCCGAGTAAGCGAAACTCGTGTAGCTGAGCCCATCACCGAATGCGTAAAGCGGTGTTGCGGGCATGTCCAGGTACCCCTTGTGCAGGTCCTCCGGGGTTCTGCGATATCCGCTGCCCCGGTGCTGGCCTGAGTGGATGGGAATCTGGCCCGAGTGCCGTGGAATGCTGTAGGGCAGCTTCCCACCGGGATTGATCACGCCGAACAGCGCCTCGGCCAGTGCGCGACCGTGCTGAGGACCGCCATAGAAACCGACGAGCACGGCATCGAGCAAGTCGATGACGTGCGACAAGCCGAGCGGACGGCCCATCGAGAAGACCCCGATCATGGGCTTGCCGAGTCGGGCGAGCGCATCGATCAGTTCAACCTGAGGAGCTGGCAGGTCGATATCGGCGGTGTCGCTTCCCTCACCTTCGGTCACGGCCCCTCCGAACCAGCCACCGCGACCGCCGAGCGCGACGACGATGACATCAGCGTCAGCCGCGGCCGCGACGGCCGCGTCGATGTCGGTCGGCTCGGCGGCGACGACCCCTGTCCCGCGCGCGACCGTCACCTCGCTTCGTGGCGCGATGTGACGGATCGCGTCGGCGAGCGACGAAGCACTGTACCGGTCCGTGACGTACTCATCGAGGTCAACCGAGAGAACCTCGGCGACCTCAGCGGCCAAGGCCGCCACCGCCTCGCCGAGATCCTTGTCTACTCCCCCGGCGGTGAAGTCCACGCCGGCCATGTTCCCGACGGTTTCGCTGTCGCTCGGCGTCGCCGCGCTCATTCCGCGCATCAGCTCCACGGCGGCCGGGTAGGTATAGCCGGGGAAACCGACGAGCACGCCCTCCGCATGCGGGCCAATGACCGCGACTCTCCCCTGTCGGGCCAAGGGCAGGATGGCGCCGTCGTTCTTGAGGAGGGTGACCGACTCCCGTGCCAGTCGGGCGGATAGCTCGGCCCCCTCGGAGGCGAGCTCGGTCAACACGATAGGGTCGTCGTCGACATACGGCCGCTCGAACAAACCGAGCGCGAACTTGTCGCGCAGCACCCGCAGAACGGAGCGATCCAGATCGTTCTCTCGGAGAGCACCCCTCTCGACAGCCTCCGCGAGGGCGGTGCCGTACCCGACGACGCTCGGCAGTTCGATGTCAAGTCCGGCCGCCAAGGCGAGTAGGCCTGCGTCTGCGGCGCTGTCCGCAACGCCCTGGCGATTGTGCAGGAAGGCGACAGTGCTGTAGTCCGAGACGACTGTCCCCTGGAATCCCAGCCGATCGCGGAGCAGATCGGTGAGGATCTCGTGCGAGATCGCGACGGGCACGCCGTCGATGTCTGAATACGAGTTCATCACCGACGCCAGTCCCGCCTCGCGGATCGCCGCCTCGAACGGTCGCGCATACACCTCATACAGCTCGCGAGCGCCGACCGCCGTCGTCGCCATGTTCTGGCCGGCGTCTGTCATCGCATATCCCAGAAAGTGCTTCGCCGTCGCCAAGACACGCTCACCGAGACGGGGTCCCTGGATGCCTCTGGTGAAGGCTAAAGTCATCGCCGTGACCAGATACGGATCTTCACCGTAGGTCTCGTGTACCCGACCCCACCGTGCATCTCGCGCGACGTCGCTCACCGGAGCCAGTGCCTGCAGTAGTCCTACCCCGCGCATCTGTCGTCCAATCACGGCAGCCATCTCCTCGATCGCGTCCGGGTCCCAGGTTGCGGCCAGCCCAATCGGAGTCGGGAACACGGTGAATCCGGGTGCAACCACTCCGTTGAGGGCCTCGTTGTGGAAGATGGCCGGGATACCCAAGCGCGACTGGGTGACGAGATGATGCTGCACGGCGTTGACCGACGCCGCGATCTTCGCAGGACTACGGTTGCCTACCATGCCGATGCCGGAGACATGACCGATGCCGTTCGCGAGGTCCCGTCGCAGACCAGAGAGCAGCCCGCCGTCTACGTCGAGCACCGACAGTGGCATGACAGCGGACAACTGCATGGCCTTCTCTGTCACCGTCATCTCGCGCAGCAGCTCAGCGGCGCGCTGCTGCGGTTCGAGGCTGGAGGGGGGTCTCTGGGACATCTTCGTCGGTCTCTCTACTAACGCGGGTAAGTGTGATGCATGATCGTCGGACGGTTTCGTTGACCGACCGCCGGGGGAAGGATCAGAGCAGGGACTGGATGAAGCGGTCGATCTCGGCCATGACCTCGCCGTCCTCGATCGTGGCCCCACCGAAGCCCAAGTGGGGACGTCCCTCGAAGATGTGGCATTCCACCGGCACGCCCGCGTTCCGCAGGGCCCGATGCAGGCGAACCGTGTTCGACAGGTACAGGTCACGGGTTCCGGATTGTAGGAACGTCCGGGGGAACCCGGGGCCGAAGTCCGCGAACAGGGGCGATAGATAGGGATCGCGAAGGTCCGCTCCCGCAGCGTAGAGCTCGTTGACCGGCCCGAGACTGTCGAGCGAGTCGATGCCCGAGAGCGTGGCGAAGGTATCTCCTGACTCGGTCAAGTCGACTTCCGGGCTTGAAAGAACGAGAGCGACCGGCATCGGGGTTCCCTCGTCGCGGGCGCGAAGTGTGAGCGCTGCCGCGAGGTTGCCGCCAGCCGAGGAGCCGCTCACGATGATGTTCTCGGCCCCGTGTTCGTCGACGAGCGCGCGGTAGACCGTGAGACATTCCTCCAACGCCACAGGGTACGGGTGCCGCGGCGGCATACGGTAGTCGGGGCTGATGACGATAAGCCGCCGCATATCGGCTGTTGCGCCGGCCACGGCGCGCGCGATGCCACCGCCGCCCTGATACAGCCCTCCGCCGTGCAGTTCGAGGCACACAGTGCCACTGCCACCTGCGCGGATCTCCTGCGGTGTAGCGACGTAGGCGGACACGCCGTCGACCGTCGTGTCGACGATGTTTGACCGGACATGCTCGGTGATGTGTCCGATCAGTTGTTCCACCTCGGCGTCCAGCTCCGCGATGAGCCTCTCCCAGGCACCCGGATCATCGATAGGTGGGAACACGGGAGGCGTGGTCCGCATGGAAAGCGCCTCCTGCGCCTGCGGGCTGAGCGAGGACGGTGCGGGTATCTCCCGCGCTGAGATGCGCAGCGGCTCAGTCATCCTCGCCTCCGCCGTAGCGCAGGCCGTGCCCGAGGGGGAAGACCGGATGGACGGTGTCCGAGGGAGCGTCGGGATTGGCAGCCTCGATCGCGGCCATCGATCGAGGAAGCTCGAACGGCAGCCGACCCTTGGGCTCGTCGATGCCGAACAGAACATCGAGCAGGGCGGCGTCGCTTGCGCCGTAGTCCGCGATGATCGCCGCGACCGCGTCGACCAGCGGCGCCAGCAGGGCCGGGCGCTCCAAGTTGATGTCGATGACCGTGGGCACGATCCGGCTGATATCGAGCAGGTGCTCGCGTTCCTCCGGAGTGAACTCGAGCGAGCCGGCGTGAAAGAACTGAGCGGGCATCCCCGATCGCGGTTCGAACGGCGTCTTCACCCGTAGAAGGGCAACATCCGCTTCGTGGGGCTCCGCCGTCACCACCGCGTAGGGCAGGACTTCGTCGGGATCGATCCCTTCGATATACACCGTGATCCCCCGCGTCAGCGGCAACACCGGCCCAGTCGCGGTCGAGGCGTTCGTGAGCAGCGTGAGCGAATCCCGCTGCGCCTGCAAACCCGCCTCTCGGAACTCCGGGCTGCCGATCACCCGATCCGCACGGTCCTCGTCGACGCGGCGACCCTCGAAGAGCCCGAGCACGAACTTCTCGCGCAGCAGCCGGCGAACGGACTGGTCCACTCGTGCCTCGTCGACGACGTGGCGACGCACGAGATCGAGAAGCATCTCGGTGCTAGACTCGCCGCCGAACTGATCGGCCCCCGCGTCGAGGACCTTCACCATCCGCTCGGAGGGGCTGAGGTGCTCGACGCCCCACGCTCGCGCCGCGACCTGCTCGCCCAGGATCGTGGAGTCGTTGATAATGCTCCAGTCTGTACACACGATCCCGTCAAAACCGAACCTCTCGCGCAGCAGTCCGGTGATCACCGACTTGTTGAAGCCGAATCCCACCTCCTCGTACTCCGTGCCGATCGGCATCCCGTAATACGGCATGATCTGCGAGGTTCCTGCGTCGATCGCCGCCGCGAAGGGCTCCAAGTGATGTTCGAACATGCCGCCGGGATACACCTGCTCGCGACCCCACGGGAAGTGCGGATCCTCGCCATCCTTCTGCGCCCCGCCCCCGGGGAAGTGCTTCGTCATCGTCGATACCGACTCGGGACCGAGAACCGTCCCCTGGAATCCGCGGATATACGCCGCTGCGAGACGGCCGGTCAACTCTGCGCTTTCGCCGAAGGTGCCGCTGATCCGCGCCCAGCGTGCGTCGGTCGCCAAGTCGATCTGGGGGTGCAGCGCCAGCCGTATGCCGGCCGCCAGATACTCCTGCCTGGCGATGTCCGCGAATCGCTCGACGGTCGCCGCCGAGCCGATCGCACCGAACCCGATCGGCTCCGGCCATTGCGAAAATGGACCAGCGGCCGCCGCAGCAGCCGGGTTATCGGTGAACGCATTCCGCGGATCCGTGGAGATGGTGACGGGGATCCCGAGCGGCGTGTGCTCCGCGATCGCCTGCAAGGCGTTGTGCCACTGAGCGAACTGTCGTCCCGTCGTCGCCGCGCCAGTGATGACGTTGAAGTGGGTAATGCGCCCATCCTGAATCAGCGAGGACTGGGAAGGCAGGCCCAAGACCTCCAAGACCTGGTCCGGATCGCCAAGCATCGCGATCGGCTGGAACATCAGCCCGACCTTGTCCTCGAGCGTCATGCGCGCTAGCAGATCCTCGACGCGCTGATCGACCGAGAACGCCGGATCCTGATAGGGGAACAAGTGGTGTGTCGACGTCGACATGAATCTCCTTATCAAGTAGTCATCCCAGCGATCTCACGCGTCAGGCGACATCTTCTGGCTCGCGCGCCTCTGCCGCGATAGCTACCAAGAACTAGAACTTACGCGCATAAGTTCAATATCTCAAGTCCGACACACTGCGATCAGAATGCGAGCCAGTGCGACCGCAACGCCATGGTTGTGTCGGCTGCGGGCATCGTCAAACCCCGGGCGCGACCCAGCCGGGTAATCCGGGCCCACCCACGTCAATCCGAACGACCCGCTTCGAAAACAGCTGCGGCACGGACACGATCCGCCCGCGCCGCCGCTGCTCATCGCAAATCCAGGGGCCTACGTCCACCGCGCCGAGCAAGACTCTTCCTTCACGTCTCGGCACGCCGGACTTACTGGAAAAACTCGCACGCTGCTGTCCTCCGTCCTTCCCGATCACGCACGGGCATGCTGATGAGTGCCTTCTCGCGGAAGACCGCAGGTGCGTGGTTATCGCCGTCAAAGATCGCAGGGTGGTATTCGCTGCAATCCCGTCCACATTTTCATCATGGTGGGCACGTCGGCATCGTTCAGCGAGGACGGTCGAATGCCGTCAGGGCCTGGCTTGTGCGCCGATGACGGCGAGCAGTTGCAGTTTCTCGTGGTTGTCGCTCCCGGGTTCGGCGGTGTAGACGAGCAAGCGATGGGACTGGTCGGGATCGAGAAGTGTCTGACAGTTCAGTTCCAGCATCCCGACCTCGGGATGGCTGAAGCGTTTGACCTCAGTGGGGCGCACCCCGACCTCATGTGCATCCCAGAGGCCGCGGAACTCCTCGCTGTGCGCGCGGAGAGCGTCGGCGAGCCGTTCCGCGCGTGACCCTGGACCACGCACTGTGGCGACTTCTCGCAGTCCGGCGGCATACACCCGTGAGAGCAGCACGCGATCCTGGGTCGGATACGCGTCCCTGGTCGTGGGATCCGTGAACCAGCGGTAGCCGAGGCTGCGCTCGAGACCGGTGAACCGAGTGGCATCACCGGTGAGCGCGATCCCCATTGGGGGTCTGTCGGAGGGTCTCGCCGAGTTCGTTGACGATCTCCGCAAGAGTGTCGTCGAGGCGGTCGAGGATGCGTAGCATGCCAGGGCTGATGTGATCGCTGTTCGTCCCTCGCGCGGGCGGGTTATGGCCCGACAGCCGGAACACGTGATCCCGCTCGTCCAGCGAGAGATGCAGACCTTGAGCGATCGAGGCGATCATCTGCTCCGATGGCTGGGGGCCGGTCCCACGCTCCAACCGGGCGTAGTAATCGGTCGACATGTGGCACAGTGCCGCGACTTCCTCCCGCCGCAGCCCGTTCGTCCGGCGCCTCGGCCCGCGCGGCAATCCCACGTCCTCGGGTTGGAGCAGTTCCCGCCGGTGTCGGAGGAAGGTTGCCAAGCCGGGCCGATCGATCATCGTGATCCTTCCTCCCCATTCATGCCGTCTGTGCGCTTCCTTTCTATCGTCGGGTCGGCACGATAGCCACGCCCCGCTGATCCACCCCTCGGCGAGCGAGCATGCCGAGCGCTCAGGCCGCCATGGTCACAGACGGCACTGATTCGCGATCAGTGGATATGCCGGCCCTGAATCCGCCACGGCCGAGGGCGCAGTGTGGTTCTCACCCGCCGACCTGTGGCGGCA
>NZ_DASWPB010000165.1:0-3487 GCF_036404185.1 Lacisediminihabitans sp.
CTCCGGGACGTAGCCGCCGAGCGCCCTGCGGCGCTCGTGCAGGTACTGGATCGCCTCGTCGTCCTCGCCGGGGTGGTAGTACGGCGGCAGGTACGGGTTCTCCTCGAGCGTGGCGTCCGTGATCGGGATGCGCAGGGCGTCGCGGAACAGCTTGAGGTTGTCGAGCGTGAGCTTCTTCATCTGATGGGTCGCGTTGCGACCCTCGAACGAGGGGCCGAGACCGTAGCCCTTGACCGTCTTGGTGAGGATGACCGTCGGCTGGCCCTTGTGCTCCGCGGCCGCCTTGAAGGCCGCGTAGACCTTGTGATAGTCGTGGCCGCCGCGCTTGAGGCCCCAGATCTGCTCGTCGCTGTAGTCCTTGACCATCTCGAGGGTGCGCGGGTCGCGGCCGAAGAAGTTCTCGCGCACGTAGGCGCCGTTCTCCGCCTTGTAGGTCTGGTAGTCGCCGTCTGGCGTGCGGTTCATGAGGTCGCGGAGCGCGCCCTCGGTGTCGCGGGCGAGCAGCTCGTCCCACTCGCGGCCCCAGATCACCTTGATGACGTTCCAGCCGGCCCCGCGGAAGAAGCTCTCGAGCTCCTGGATGATCTTGCCGTTGCCACGCACCGGTCCGTCGAGCCGCTGCAGGTTGCAGTTGATGACGAAGTTGAGGTTGTCGAGGCCGTCGTTGGCGGCCAGCTGGAGGGCGCCGCGGCTCTCCACCTCGTCCATCTCCCCGTCGCCGAGGAAGGCCCAGACCTGCTGGTCCGAGGCATCCGTGATCCCACGGTCGGTCAGGTACTTGTTCGACTGCGCCTGGTAGATCGCGTTGATCGGGCCGATTCCCATCGAGACGGTGGGGAACTGCCAGAACTGCGGCATGAGACGCGGATGCGGGTAGGACGAGAGTCCGCCGCCGGCGTGGGACTTCTCCTGGCGGAATCCGTCGAGCTGGTCGGCGCTGAGCCGGCCCTCGAGGAAGGCGCGGGCGTACATGCCGGGGGAGGCGTGGCCCTGGTAGAAGATCTGGTCCCCGCCGCCCGGGTGCTCACGGCCGCGGAAGAAGTGGTTGTTGCCGACCTCGTAGAGGGTGGCCGACCCGGCGTAGGTGGAGATGTGACCGCCGACCCCGATGTTCGGGCGCTGCGCGCGGTGCACCAGGATGGCCGCGTTCCAGCGCGTCCAGGCGCGGTAGCGGCGTTCCAGGTCCTCGTCGCCGGGGAACTCCGGCTCGTTCTCCGGCGCGATCGTGTTCAGATAGTCCGTCGTCGGGACCATGGGCACACCGAGGTGCAGCTCCTTGGACCGTTTGAGCAGGCTGAGCATGATCTCGCGGGCGCGTTCGTGCCCCTGCGCCTCCACCAATGCATCGAGGGATTCCTGCCATTCGGCAGTCTCCTCAGGGTCCTGGTCGATGTGGTTCACCGAGTAGGGGTCCTGGTCATTCACCGTCAACGTCGACCTCGTTCTTTTTCGCGGACAGAATGCGCCGAGCAGACCGGAGTCGGATTGCGATCATCGGTCGGGATGCGCGGCCTCAACGATTCTAGTTCGCGTCCAGCGGAGGTTGTACGTGAGCGGGGAGTAGCGTCGAGCCCATGGCCCTCAGCGAACTCGACAACGGCATCCTCTCCGTCTCGGTCGACTCGAACGGCGCACAGCTGAACGGTCTGGTCGACCAGACCGGGAGACAGCTGCTCTGGCAGGGCAGCGACGTGTGGAGGGGACAGGCCCCCGTCCTGTTCCCCATCGTGGGACGGATGCCCGGCAATCAGCTGATCCACGCCGGCACCGCCTACCCGATCGCCCAGCACGGCTTCGCCCGCAATCAGGAGTTCGAGGTCGAACGGATCAGCGGGACGAAGTGCCGGTTCGTGCTGACCGACAACGATCAGACGCACGCGCACTTCCCCTTCGGCTTCCGGTTCGAGCTGCTGTTCACGGTCGAGGCGAACAGGCTGACGATCGTCCACACGGTGTCGAACACGGGTCCGGAGCGGTTCTCCGCGTCTCTCGGGGCGCATCCGGGGTTCGCCTGGCCGCTCGCGCCCGGCGTGGCGAGGGAGGACCACGTGCTCGAGTTCGCGGCGGAGGAGCCCGCACCCATCCGCCGCATCGCCGACGGCCTTCTTCTTGCCGAGACGCGGCCGACCCCCGTCCAGGGGCGCATCCTGCAGCTCGACGACTCCCTGTTCGTCGACGACGCCATCATCTTCGACGAGCTGACCAGCCGCTCGGTGCGGTATTCGGCCCCGGGAGCCGCGAGTATCACCGTCGCCTTCGCCGACTTCCCGCTGCTCGGCGTGTGGTCCAGGGCGCCCGGCGAGTTCCTCTGCATCGAACCGTGGTTCGGGATGACCGCACCGGACGATTTCGCGGGGGAGTACAACACCAAACCGGGCCAGTTCAGCCTCGATCCCGGGCAGTCCCGCACGTTCTCTTACAGCATCACGGTGGATCAGCCCTGATTGCCCGGCAACCGGACGAGTCGAGCGTAAGATAGCGATTCGTGTTTACCGAGCGGTCGCTCGGCTGAAAGGACATGACATGGCTCTGGAGAATGACACCCAGGCACCCGACTTCGAACTCCCGAATCAATTCGGAGAGCACATCCGACTCAGCGACTTCCGCCACAAGAGGCCGGTCGCCCTCGTCTTCTTCCCCCTCGCCTTCTCCAGCACCTGCACGAGCGAGCTGTGCGAGCTGAGGGACAACCTCTCGCTCTTCACCGACAAGAGCATCGAGCTGCTCGGCGTCTCCGTCGACTCCAAGGCGACTCTGCGGGCGTTCGCCGAGGCGGAGGGGTACGACTTCAACCTGCTCGCCGACTTCTGGCCGCACGGCTCGGTCGCCAAGGACTACGGCGTCTTCCTCCCGGAGAAGGGCTACGCGAACCGCGCGAGCTTCCTCATCGACATGAACGGCATCATCCGGGCGAGCTTCATCACCGCCCCCGGCGAGGCCCGCTCCATCGCCGACTATCGCGCGGCGCTCGCCGAGCTGACGCCGGTCGCCGCCTAAGCCGTCTTCGCTCCATCGGGATCCAGCTTCGCCAGGATCTTCTGCAGGTCGGTGATCATCCCCAGCTGGCGGTTGTTGATCTCCATGAGCTTTTCGATGTCCTTCTTCGAGGCGACGTTCGTGTCGTAGTCGTGTTTCGCCAGCGCGGCGGCGATCGCATCCTGGCGCTTCGAGGCGATCAGCAGGATCGCGCCCTGAAGCCCGGCCAGCATGCTGAGGAACAGGTTGAGCAGGATGAACGGGTAGGGGTCCCAGCCCTTCGTCACCGAGTTCAGGATGGCCCAGAGCACCATGAACAGCACGAAGCCGCCGACGAAGCCCCAGCTGCCCATGCCGTTGCGCATGATGTCCGCCGCCCGCTCGCCGCGGGTGAGGTGCTTCTTGTGCTCGGAGTGCCAGTTGGTGATCTGAAACGGCTTGACGGTGTCGGCGGTCTTCGCCGTCGGGGTGCTGGTGGCCTTGGTCATGGTGCGAGTGTATGTCCGGCTCC
>NZ_DASWPB010000166.1:0-3682 GCF_036404185.1 Lacisediminihabitans sp.
CCCACGCTAGAGCGCGCGCAACCTCGGGGCCAGGTCCTTCTCGAACAGCTCCAGGAACCGTCGCTGGTCCTGCCCCGGGCCGTGGAACACGAGGTGGTTGAGCCCGGCATCCACGTACTTCTTGATGTCGGCGACCACCGCGTCCGGATCCGAACCGACGATCCAGCGCGAGGCGATCGTCTCGATGGGGAGCGCATCCGCCGCCCGCTCCATCTCGATGGGGTCGGTGATGTCGTGCTTCTGCTCCTTGCCGAGCGCGAGTGGCGACCAGAAGCGCGTGTTGTCCAGCGCGGTCTCGTACGAGGTGTCGTAGGAGAGCTTGATCTCGATCATCCGGTCGATCTCCGCGGGGTCGCGTCCCACCTTCTCCGCTCCCTCGGCGACCGCGGGGATGAGCTGCTCGGTGTAGAGCTCCATGCCCTTTCCCGAGGTGCAGATGAAGCCGTCGCCGGCCCGTCCGGCGTACCGGGCGACGACGGGACCGCCGGCCGCGATGTAGACCGGGATCGGCGAGGCGGGACGATCGTAGATGGATGCCCCGTGGGTCGAGTAGTACTCGCCCTCGAAGTCGACCCTGTCCTCCGTCCAGAGCCGCCGCATGAGCGACACCGCCTCGCGCAGCCGAGCGAACCGCTCCTTGAAGTCTGGCCAGTCCTGCGGGCCGGCGCCGCGGAATCCGGTCGCGATCTCGTTGAGGGCCTCGCCGGTGCCGACGCCCAGCATGATGCGCCCGGGATAGAGGCAGCCGAGGGTCGCGAAGGCCTGCGCGATCACGGCGGGGTTGTAGCGGAAGGTCGGCGTCATCACCGAGGTGCCGATCTGGATCGTCGACGTGCGCTCGCCGACCGCCGCCATCCAGGCCAGGGAGAACGGCGCGTGGCCGCCCTCGTGCCGCCAGGGCTGGAAGTGGTCGCTGACGGCGACCGACTCGAGGCCGTGCGCCTCCGCGGCGACCGCGATCTCCACGAGCTCACGCGGATCGAACTGTTCTGCGGATGCCTTGTAGCCGAGCTTCAGGGGAAGCATGGGGTCCTTTCACTCAGTGCCGTGCGGATTGACGACCCGCCGCTTTTCCGACGATACCCGGCTCGCCCGTCAATGCACATTTCCCGGGAACCGAACGGCCAGAACGACGGCGGGGCTCGGCCGACGGCGGGCGTGTCGGCCGCGCACGTGTCGGCCGCGCAGGTGTCGCCGGGTCGGAGCCGGTCAGATGTCCTGACTCGGGACGGCTAGTCCGTCTGCGCCGGCTTGTTGAGGAAGGCGGCGACGGCCCTCGGAACGTAGGGGCTCACATCCCCGCCGAGCGCGGACACCTGCCGAACGAGCGAGCTCGAAACGTGGGCGTGGGCGGGGTCGGGCAGCATGAAGATCGTCTCGACACCGCCGAGGTTGCGGTTGATGATGGCCATGGGCGTCTCGTAGGCCACGTCGACCTGCGAACGCACACCCTTGACGAGGACGCTGGCGCCGACGTCGGTGCAGTAGTCGACCAGCAGGCCGACGCTCCAGGAGGTCACCAGGATGTTGTCGGGAAGGCCGGCCTCGGCGATCGACTTCTCGATGAGGGCCACCCGCTGGGCGACGGGCAGGAGAGCGGTCTTCGCCGGGTTGTGCACGACGAGCACGTGAAGCTGGTCGAAGATGCCCGCCGCCCGTTCGATCACGTCGAGGTGGCCCAGGGTTACCGGGTCGAAGGAACCAGGGACGACAGCGATCCTGCTCATGCTTCGAGACTATCGGGTCGGCGTTACGGATTTGTGATCTTCGGGCGCGTCAGCGGCGGATTCGCCGCCTGCGAGCGACCCGGAAATGTCGGTGGTCTGGTGTTGAGTGGTGCCATGAAAGAGGCCATCGCCACCGACGGACCGCCGCTCTCGGCCGTCCTGACGGAGACGTTCGACGGCCTGATCGAGACGATCGTCGCCACGGAGCGCATCCTCGCCTCCACGACCGCCCTGCGCGCCGAGCTGGTCGACCAGGCGAGGGTCTGGAGCGAGATCCGCGCGACGATGTCGTCCGACGGCCGCCGTCAGGGCGGCTGGGATGCGAGCACCGTCGCGCGACGAGAGCTGGTGACGGAGCTCGCCTGCGCGCTGCGGATGCCGGAGCGATCGGTCGAGAACCTCATCGCGCAGAGCTCGTCGCTCGTGCACGACCTGCCCGCGACCCTTGCCGCCCTGAAGGACGGCGAGATCGGCTACCGGCACGCGACGGCGCTGATCGACCATGCCGATTCACTCCCGGACGGCGAAGGCCTCCCGGTCATGCGGCGGGCCTTCGAGGAGGCGGCCCTGCCGTTCGCGAAGACCCTCACGGTGGCGAAGTTCGACCGCAAGGCGCGGATGCTGCGGGAACGCGCCCATCCGGAGACCATCGCGCAGCGCCACGCCGCCTGCGTCGCCGACCGCTCGATCGAGCTCTCGCCGGGCAGGGACGGGATGTCCTGGCTGACGGCGTATCTCCCCGCCGCCGAGGCGCAGGGGATCTACAACCGGATCACCGACATCGCAATGGGGCTCCGTGACGAGCGGGTGCTGACCGACGAGGAGAGGCCGCGCACCCTGACCCAGCTCCGGGCCGACGTGTTCGCCGAGCTCCTCATCGACGGCACGACGGACGGCTCGACGGATGGCCCGATGGGCCGGTTGACGGAGGAAACCGCCGGCGCCGGGTCCGACGCAACGTCCGATGCGTCCGCACCCGCCCTCACCGACCGACTTCCCATCGACCGGCTGCCCCTCGGCAGTGGTCTCCGTGCCAGGGTCCTCGTCACCGTGCCGGTGCTGACGCTGCTGGGCACCGGCGACGAGCCGGCGACGCTCGAGGGCTACGGGCCGATCGACCCGGAGACGGCCCGCAGGCTCTGCGCGGGGGCACCGAGCTTCACCCGCATCCTCACGCACCCGGAGACGGGCACGGTGCTCTCTGTCGGCCGCGATCGGTACGCGGTCCCCGCCGACCTGCGGACCTGGCTGCGGATTCGGGACGAGACCTGCCGCTATCCCGGCTGCGGCCGCGGCGCGTCCCGGTGCGACCTCGATCACAGCCTCGACTGGCAGTACGGCGGTCTCACCGCGCACGGGAACCTCGCGCACCTCTGCCGCGCCCACCACCGGCTGAAGCACCACACCGGGTGGACGGTCGACCCACCCGACGACGGTCGGCTGACCTGGACCTCCCCCACGGGCCGCCGCTACACGACCGAGCCGGCGACCCGGATGCGGGCGGCACCCGAGTTCGAGTAGCAGTCGGCCCAGGCCGAGACCCAGCTCCGTCCTTCCGCTCGACCATTGGCGAACGCTAGGTCCCTGGGAAGAAGCAATTGCGAGCGCCAGGTTTTCCCGAGCGCTCAGTTCTTGGCGAGGAAGTCGCGGCTGGTCTCGTCCAGTCTGCGGGCGAGAGCGGTACGCAGCGCAGGGTGTTCGGCGAGACCGGGGTCGTCGTCGAGCAGCCGCTGGGCGATGGCCCGTGCCTCCGTGATGAGCTCGCCATCCTTCGCCACGCGGAGCAGGCGGAGGGAGGACCTGCCGCCCGACTGCGTGCTGCCCAGCACGTCGCCCTCCTGCCGGAGCTCCAGGTCCTTCTGGGCGAGCTCGAATCCGTCGAGGGTGGAGGCGACCGCCTCGACCCGTTCGCGGGCGACCGTGCCATTCTCGGCATCCGTCACCATGAGGCAGAG
>NZ_DASWPB010000167.1:0-17806 GCF_036404185.1 Lacisediminihabitans sp.
GAAGCACCGCACTGCCTCCTCGACTACTTCCCCGACGACTTCCTCGTCGTCATCGATGAATCGCACGCGACGGTTCCGCAGATCGGTGCGATGTACGAGGGTGACGCCTCCCGCAAGCGCACGCTCGTCGAACACGGATTCCGGCTGCCGAGCGCGCTCGACAACCGCCCGCTCACCTGGCCCGAGTTCCTCGACAGGGTCGGCCAGAAGGTCTACCTCTCGGCGACCCCCGGCAAGTACGAGATGGGTATCACCGACTCGGTCGTCGAGCAGATCATCCGTCCGACCGGACTCATCGACCCCGAGATCATCGTCAAGCCGACCAAGGGCCAGATCGATGATCTGCTCGAAGAGATCCGTGTGCGCGTCGAGAAGGACGAACGCGTGCTCGTCACGACGCTCACGAAGAAGATGGCCGAGGAGCTGACCGAGTTCCTCGGCGAGGCGGGCGTGCGGGTCCGGTACCTGCACTCCGACGTCGACACGCTGCGCAGGGTGGAGCTCCTGACCGAGCTTCGTCAGGGCGTCTACGACGTGCTGGTGGGGATCAACCTCCTCAGGGAGGGGCTGGACCTGCCAGAGGTGTCCCTCGTGGCCATCCTGGACGCCGACAAGGAGGGTTTCCTCCGGTCATCGACCTCGCTCATCCAGACCATCGGCCGCGCCGCGAGGAACGTGTCCGGCGCCGTGCACATGTACGCAGACGTCATGACGGACTCCATGAAGCAGGCGATCGAGGAGACCAGCCGGCGCCGCGAGAAGCAGGTCGCCTACAACCTCGAGCGCGGGGTCTACCCCCAGCCGCTCCGCAAGAAGATCGCCGACATCACCGATCAGCTGAACCGCGAGGACGCCGACACGGCGGAGCTGCTCTCCGGCAGGGACGGGCGCAAGCGAGCGCCGACACCGAACCTCAAGCGGGCCGGGCTGCAGCACGGCGGCCTGGCGGCCAGCGGCGCCAACGACCTCGAGTCGATCATCCGCGACCTCAACGATCAGATGCTGCAGGCCGCGGGGGAGCTCAAGTTCGAGCTCGCCGCCCGGCTGCGCGACGAGGTGTCCGACCTCAAGAAGGAGCTGCGGCAGATGGAGGCCGCCGGTCACCTCAACTGACCGGCGCCCGCGCACCTGGCCGACGCCCGAGCATCCTGCGGCCCGTCGAACCCGGCGGCGGGAGAAACACCGTCGCGGCGGGAGGCGTTACTCCCGCCGCGAGTCAGGTTCACCGCCGCAGACGGTCGTTGCTCCCGCCGCGAGGTCGTTGCCCCGCCGCGAGGGATGCATTCCTCCGCCACCCGCGAACGCCGGGGACCGATGTCGGTGGCTTCCGTAGACTCTATAGAGTGTCCATTTCCCGCGTAACGTCCTCGTCGAAGCTCTCGGTTCATGGCGCGAGAGTCCACAACCTCAAGGGTGTCGACCTCGAGATCCCGCGGGACGCGCTCGTGGTCTTCACCGGGCTCTCCGGATCAGGCAAGTCGTCACTCGCCTTCGACACCATCTTCGCCGAGGGTCAGCGCCGATACGTCGAGTCGCTGTCGGCGTACGCCCGCCAGTTCCTCGGCCAGGTCGATCGGCCCGATGTGGACTTCATCGACGGCCTCAGCCCCGCCGTCTCGATCGACCAGAAGTCGACCAACCGCAACCCGCGGTCGACCGTCGGCACGATCACCGAGATCTACGACTACATGCGCCTGCTCTGGGCGCGCATCGGCATCCCGCACTGCGCGGTCTGCGGGGAGCGGATCGAGCGCCAGACCGTACAGCAGATCGCCGACCAGCTCATGACGCTGGAGCCGGGAACGCGCTACCAGATCGTCAGCCCGATCGTCTCCCAGAAGAAGGGCGAGTTCGTCGACCTGTTCAAGGAGCTCGCGGCGGGCGGGTACTCCAGGGCGATCGTCGACGGCGAGCAGATCCAGCTGAGTGAGCCGCCCGTCCTCAAGAAGCAGATCAAACACGACATCTCGGTCGTCGTCGACCGGCTCGTCGCTGCGGAGGACATCCTCACCCGGCTCACCGACTCGCTCGAGACCGCGTTGAAGCTGACCGACGGCCTGGTGAGTGTCAACTACGTGGACGAGACGGGACCGACCGCCTGGCGCAACTTCTCGGAGAAGCTCTCCTGCCCGAACGGGCATCCGGTGCAGCTGACCGAGATCGAGCCGCGCACGTTCTCCTTCAACGCGCCGTTCGGCGCCTGCCCGGAATGCTCCGGTCTCGGCACGAAGATGTCCGTGGACTCCGAGCTGCTGCTCGGCGACCCGGCGCTGAGCCTCGCCGAGGGGGTCATCCTGCCCTGGACCCAGTCGGGCAAGGGACTGTTCAACTACTTCCAGCGCCTGCTCGAGGGGCTCGCACAGGACCTCGACTTCTCGCTGACGACGCCGTGGCGCGACCTGTCCGCCGAGGTGCAGCAGGCGATCCTCAGGGGGAACAACTTCCAGGTGACCGTGAAGTGGAAGAACCGCTTCGGTAGGGAGATGAAGTACTCCACCGGGTTCGAGGGGGTCATGCCCTACATCGAACGCAAGTTCCTCGAGGCGGAGACCGACTCGGCCAGACAGCGTTACGCCGCCTATCTGCGCGAGATCAACTGCCCGGTGTGCGACGGCAAGCGTCTGAAGCCGGAGGTGCTCGCGGTCACGGTGCACGACCACTCGATCGCGGACGTCTCCGAGCTCAGCCTCGTCGACGCCTTCGAGTTCATGGACCTGCTCGAGCTGTCGGAGCGGGAGGCGAGGATCGCCGCCCAGGTGCTGAGAGAGATCCGGCTGCGGCTGGAGTTCCTCATCGAGGTCGGCCTCAGCTACCTCGATCTCGCCCGTTCCGCGGGATCGCTGTCTGGCGGAGAGGCGCAGCGCATCCGGTTGGCGACCCAGATCGGCTCCGGCCTGACCGGTGTGCTGTACGTCCTCGACGAGCCGAGCATCGGCCTGCACCAGCGGGACAATCGGAGGCTCATCGAGACCCTGGTCAAGCTCAAGAACCTCGGAAACACCCTCATCGTCGTCGAACACGACGAGGACACCATCCGCACCGCGGACTGGATCGTCGACATCGGACCGGGTGCAGGAGAGCACGGCGGTGAGGTCGTGCACTCCGGGTCCTACGAGGAGCTTCTCGACAACCGGGCGTCGATCACCGGCGACTACCTGTCCGGTCGCCGCTCGATCGAGACCCCGGCGACCCGCAGGCCCATCGATCCGAAGCGCAGACTCGTCGTCGAGGGTGCCAGGGCGAACAACCTCCGCAACGTCACCGTGGAGTTCCCCCTCGGCGTGTTCACCGCCGTCACCGGCGTCAGCGGCTCCGGCAAGTCCTCGCTCATCAACGACATCCTCTACAAGGTGCTCGCCAACGAGCTCAACGGCGCCAGGCAGATCCCCGGCAAGCACACCAGGGTGACCGGCCTCGAGAACCTCGACAAGGTTGTGCACGTCGACCAGGCCCCGATCGGCCGCACCCCGCGCTCCAACCCGGCGACCTACACGGGCGTCTTCGACAAGATCAGGACTCTGTTCGCCGAGACCGTCGACGCCAAGTCCCGCGGCTACCTCCCCGGACGGTTCAGCTTCAACGTCAAGGGCGGCCGCTGCGAGAACTGCTCCGGCGACGGAACCATCAAGATCGAGATGAACTTCCTGCCGGACGTCTACGTCGTCTGCGAGGTCTGCAACGGCGCGCGCTACAACCGTGAGACCCTCGCGGTCCGCTACAAGGGCAAGAACATCGCCGAGGTGCTCGACATGCCGATCAGCGAGGCGGCCGAGTTCTTCGAGGCGATCTCCTCGATCAGCCGGTTCCTCAACACGCTCGTCGACGTCGGCCTCGGCTACGTGCGCCTCGGGCAGAGCGCCACGACCCTCTCCGGCGGGGAGGCGCAACGGGTCAAGCTCGCCACGGAGCTGCAGAAGCGCTCGATGGGACGAAGCGTCTACGTGCTCGACGAGCCCACCACGGGTCTGCACTTCGAGGACGTGCGCAAGCTCCTGCTTGTGCTCGGCGGCCTCGTCGACAAGGGCAACACCGTCATCGTCATCGAGCACAACCTCGACGTGATCAAGTCGGCCGACTGGCTCATCGATCTCGGCCCGGAGGGCGGGGCCGGGGGCGGCCAGGTGCTCGCCGTCGGCACGCCGGAGCATCTCGCGACCGTGAAGAAGAGCCACACCGGGGTCTTCCTCAAGGAGATGCTCGCCACCGAGGCCCGTCAGGCCCGGCAGTCCCGTCAGGCCAGCAAGCGCATCTCGGCGTGATCCCATGACCGACACCGTCACCTGGCGCCCGAAGGCCGGCGAGATCCCCCAACAGCCCGGCGTCTACCGGTTCAGGGATGCGACGCGCCGGGTGCTCTACGTCGGCAAGGCGAAGAACCTCCGCGCGAGGCTGAGCAACTACTTCGCGCCGCTCGCGAGCCTGCACGAGCGCACCAGGCGGATGGTGCTGAGCGCGGCATCCGTCGAGTGGACCGTCGTCGGCACGGAGTTCGAGGCCCTCCAGCTGGAGTTCACCTGGATCAAGGAGTTCGACCCACCGTTCAACGTGCAGTTCAGGGACGACAAGTCGTATCCGTACCTCGCCATCACCCTGGGGGAGGACGTGCCGAGAGTGGTCGTGACCCGCAACCGCGGTCTCAAGGACGCCAGGTACTTCGGCCCGTATACGAAGGTCTGGGCGATCCGGGAGACCGTCGATCTCATGCTCAAGGCCTTTCCCATGCGCAGCTGCTCCGACGCCACCTACAAGCGGGCGGAGCAGACCGGACGTCCCTGCCTGCTCGGCGACATCGGCAAGTGCGCCGCCCCCTGCGTGGGCCGCGTGACCAAGGAGGAGCACAAGTCGATCGCCCTCGACTTCGCGTCGTTCATGGCGGGCAACGACTCCACCTACACGGCCGAGGCGGCCAGGCGCATGCGGGAGGCGGCGGCCGCGATGGACTACGAGGCCGCGGCGAAGTTCCGCGACCAGCTCGCCGCCCTGGAGACCGCCCTGTCCAAGAATACGATCGTGCTCGACGGCGACGTGGATGCCGACATCTTCGGCATCGCCCACGACGAGCTGGCCGCGGCCGTCCAGCAGTTCACGGTGCGCGGGGGACGCATCCGCGGCGTGCGCAGCTGGGTGGTCGACAAGGAGCTCGATCTGGAGCTCGCGGAGCTGGTCGAGAGCGTCGTGCACAACGCCTACGAGGGGGAGCAGACGCCACCACGCCAGGTCGTCGTGCCGGAGCTGCCGGAGGACGCCAAGGAGCTCGAGCTGTGGCTCGGCTCTCGTCGCTCCGCTCAGCACCTCACCGGCAAGGTGGTCATGAGGGTCGCCCAGCGCGGCGACCTGGCCGCCCTCGCCCAGACGGTGAACACAAATGCCAAGAACGCCCTCGTGCTTTACAAGACCAGGCGCAGCGGCGACTTCGTCGCCAGGTCCCAGGCCCTCGCCGATATCCAGGAGGCGCTCGGCATGGCGGACGCCCCGCTCCGGATGGAGTGTTATGACGTCTCCCACCTCAGCGGCACGAACATCGTGGCGTCCATGGTGGTCTTCGAGGACGGCCTGCCGCGCAAGGACCAGTACCGCCGGTTCAGCATCCCGGACTCCACCGACGACACGGAGTCGATCTATCAGACGCTGAGCCGCAGGGTCGCCCACCTCGCCGAGGAGACGACGCGGGCGGAGGCGGAAGACGAGGTGGTCAAGAGGTTCGCCTATCGCCCGAATCTGCTCATCGTCGACGGCGGCCAGCCCCAGGTCGCCGCCGCCGCCAGGGCACTGGCCGACGCCGGGGTGACGGGCATCGCGCTCTGCGGGATCGCCAAGCGGCTCGAGGAGATCTGGCTTCCGGGCTCCGACTACCCGGTCATCCTGCCGAGGAACAGCGACGCCCTCTTCCTCATCCAGCGCATCAGGGATGAGGCGCACCGCTTCGCCATCACCTATCAGCGCCAGCGCCGCAAGAAGGACGTCGGCTCCGTCCTCGCCGAGATCCCGGGCCTCGGGCCGGCCAGGGTGCGGGAGCTGCTCCGTCACTTCGGCTCCGTCACCCGGCTGCGGGCGGCGGACGCCGAGGCGATCGCCGAGGTGAAGGGCATCGGTCCGGCTCTCGCCCAGGCCATTTTCGGGCGATTGCACGAGTGATGCGCCGTTAAGCTGGACTGCAGGCAAACCTCAGCGACGATTATGAAGGCGTGACCCACCGATGACCGAGGACAGCTACGAGCAGACGGAGCCCGATCAAGAGGTGCTCATCGTCACCGGCATGTCGGGTGCTGGCCGTTCGACCGTCGGGAACGCCCTCGAGGACCTGGGCTGGTACGTCGTCGACAACCTGCCGCCCCAGATGCTCCGCCCGCTCATGGAGCTCGCGGGCCGGGCGGGAACGAACCTGCCCAAGATCGCGGCCATCGTCGACGTCCGGGGCGGCAGCCTGTTCTCCGATCTCCAGGAGACGATCGACTCGCTGCGTGTCGGAATCCCCGTGCGCATCCTGTTCCTCGAGGCAACGGATGCGGCGCTGGTTCGGCGTTTCGAGCAGGTGAGGCGCCCGCATCCGCTGCAGGGCGACGGGACTCTCCTTGACGGCATCACCGCGGAACGTCAGCGGATGCTGCCCATGCGCGAGTCCAGCGACATCATCATCGACACCTCCGACTTCAACATCCACCAGCTGGCCACGGCCATCTCGGAGACCTTCGCCTCCGCGGGCGCCCCCGGAGTGCAGGTGACCGTCCTGAGCTTCGGTTTCAAGTACGGGCTGCCGGCTGACGCCGATCTCGTCGCCGACATGCGTTTCCTGCCCAACCCGTTCTGGGTACCGGAGCTGCGACCGCTGAGCGGCCTCGACCCCGTGGTGAGCGAGTACGTGTTCGCGCAGGAGGGCGCGGAGGAATTCCTCCGCGGTTACGCGCTCGCCCTCGCCCCCGTTCTGGCGGGATACCAGCGCGAGAACAAGAGACACGCTACGATCGCCATTGGATGCACCGGGGGGAAGCATCGATCCGTGGCAGTCGCCGAGAGACTCGCCCGCATCCTGCGGGACCAGCCCGGCGTCGCCGTCCGCGTGAAACACCGCGACCTCGGCCGCGAATAGCACCGCGAAGTCGCAGTCATCCGCGAATGCGGACAATCATCGCGCCGGCGAGCTCGTCGGCCTCAGGACAGTAAAGGAACCCGGTTTGGCCCTCACCGCCGACGTCAAAGACGAACTTGCCCGTATCGAGGTGAGCAAGACGACGGTCCGTGCCGCCGAGCTGGCCACGATCCTCCGCTTCTCCGGCGGGCTCCATCTGATCTCCGGTCGGATAGCGGTCGAGTCGGAGCTCGACACCGCGCAGCTGGCCAGGAGGGTCCGCAAGGACCTCGCGGAGCTGTACGGCGTGAGGAGCGAGATCTCGGTGATCTCGGCATCCGGTCTGCGGCGGACGAGCCACTACCTCGTCCGGGTGCTCGACGGGGGGGAGACCCTCGCGCGCCAGACCGGACTGCTCGACGCCAGACGCCGGCCGATCCGCGGCCTGCCGAACAAGCTCACCACCGGCAGCAGGGAGGAGCTCGCGGCCGTCTGGCGCGGGGCGTTCCTCGCCCACGGCTCGCTGACCGATCCGGGAAGATCGGCTGCCCTCGAGATCACCTGCCCCGGCAACGAGTCGGCCATGGCCCTCGTCGGCGCGGCGGGGCGGCTCAAGATCGCGGCGAAGGCACGCGAGGTGCGTGGTGTGCACCGGGTCGTCATCCGCGACGGCGAGGCGATCAGCGCCATGCTCGTGCACATGGGCGCCCATTCGACCGTCCTCAACTGGGAGGAGCTGCGGCAGCGGCGCGAGGTGCGGGCCACCGCGAACCGCCTGGTGAACTTCGACGACGCCAACCTGCGGAGGTCGGCGCAGGCGGCCGTCGCCGCGTGCGCTCGGGTCGAACGCGCACTCGAGATCCTCGATGGGCAGGTGCCAGAGCACCTCAGGTACGCGGGGGAGCTGCGCCTGCGCTTCCGCGATTCGAGCCTCGACGAACTCGGCCACCACGCCGACCCGCCGATGACCAAGGACGCGGTCGCCGGTCGCATCCGGCGCCTTCTGGCAATGGCGGACAAGCGCGCGGCCGACGAGGGAATCCCGGGCACGGATGCGAACCTCCCGCCCGATTACGAGGACGCCTGAACGTTTTCTGAACGGCAGGCGAGATAGGACTTTAGGCCCCATCGCACGCCGCTAGACTGGAAAAGTCACCTGGGTTAGGGGTGCAAATCCGCTGGTCCGGTCTACAAAAAGGAGATCGCTATATGGCTGACTACACGTTGCCCGAACTGGGTTACGACTACGGCGCCCTCGCGCCGAGCATCAGTGGCACCATCATGGAACTTCATCACTCCAAGCACCACCAGGCCTATGTCACCGGCGCCAACACGGCGCTCGCCCAGCTCGCCGAGGCTCGCGACACGGGGAACCTCGCCTCCGTCAACAAGCTCGAGAAGGATCTCGCTTTCAACCTCGGCGGCCACGTCAACCACTCCATCTTCTGGACGAACCTCTCGCCGGACGGCGGGGATAAGCCGACCGGCGAACTCGCCTCGGCGATCGACGACAACTTCGGCTCCTTCGACAAGTTCACGGCGCACTTCACCGCGGCGGCCCTCGGTGTGCAGGGCTCGGGCTGGGCAGCGCTGGTCTGGGATTCGATCGGGCAGAAGCTGCTCGTGAACCAGTTCTTCGACCAGCAGAGCAACTTCGCCATCGGCACCGTTCCCCTGCTGCTGCTCGACGTCTGGGAGCACGCCTACTATCTCGACTACAAGAACGTCCGCGCCGACTACGTGAAGGCCTTCTGGAACATCGCCAACTGGGCGAATGTCCAGGAGCGCTTCACCGTCGCCCGTGAGAAGACCAGCGGGCTGCTGATCCTTCCCTGAGGCCGGCCGGCCCATCGGTCGTCTTCCGCTTTCCCCATACCACCCAAAAAAATAAACCGCGCCCTTGTGGCGCCTAGCAACAGGAGTTCTCTTGACCGTCAAAATCGGCATCAACGGCTTCGGCCGCATCGGTCGTAACTATCTCCGCGCGGTCCTCGCGCAGGACGCTGACCTGGAGATCGTGGCGGTCAACGACCTCACCGATCCCAAGTCGCTCGCCCACCTCCTCAAGTACGACTCCGTCGCGGGACGCCTGTCGCAGGACGTGTCGGTCGATGGCGACTTCATCGTCGTCGGCGACAAGCGCATCAAGGTCCTCGCCGAGCGCGACCCCAAGGACCTCGGCTGGGGCGGCCTCGGTGTCGACATCGTCATCGAGTCGACCGGTCGTTTCACCTCGGCGAAGGACGCGCAGAAGCACATCGACGCCGGCGCCAAGAAGGTCATCATCTCCGCTCCGGCGACCGATGAGGACGGTACCTTCGTCATGGGCGTCAACGAGAACCTGTACGACCCCGCCACGCAGCACATCCTCTCCAACGCGTCCTGCACGACCAACTGCCTCGCACCGCTGGTGAAGGTCTTCATCGAGGCCTTCGGCATCGAGAAGGGCCTCATGACGACGGTCCACGCCTACACGGCCGACCAGAACCTCCAGGACGGCCCGCACAAGGACCTCCGTCGTGCCCGCGCCGCGGCCCTCAACATCATCCCGACCTCGACGGGTGCCGCCAAGGCGCTCGGACTCGTTGTGCCGGCGACCGTTGGCAAGCTCGACGGCTACGCGCTGCGCGTTCCGGTGCCGACCGGTTCGATCACCGACCTCACGGTCGAGGCCAGCCGCACCGTCACCGTCGCCGAGGTCAACGCGGCGTACAAGGCCGCTGCCGAGGCGGGCGACCTCGCCGGCTTCCTCAGCTACACCGAGGACCCGATCGTCTCGAGCGACATCCAGGGCGACCCGCACTCCTGCATCTTCGACGCCGGTCTGACCAAGGTCATCGGTGGCAACCAGGTGAAGATCGCCGGTTGGTACGACAACGAGTGGGGCTACTCCAACCGTCTTGTCGACTTCACCGAGTACGTCGCAGAGCGCCTCTAAACCGCGTCCACGACGATGACACTTCGCACGATCGAGAGCCTCGGCTCGCTGACCGGCAAGAGAGTGATCCTTCGCTGTGATCTGAACGTTCCCCTCAAGGACGGTCAGATCACGGACGATGGTCGCATTCGCGCCTCGCTTCCGACCCTGAATCGGCTCATCAACGCCGGCGCCAGAGTGGCCGTGGTCTCGCACCTCGGCCGCCCGGACGGCGCGCCCAACGCCAAGTACAGCCTCGCTCCCGTCGCTCAGCGACTGAGCGAGCTGCTCGGCAAGAGCGTCATCTTCGCCGCCGACACCATCGGTGCCGGCGCGAAGGAGGCCGTCGACGGTCTCGCCGACGGCGACGTCGCCCTGCTGGAGAACCTGCGTTTCAACGCGGGGGAGACCGCCAAGGACGCCGGGGAGCGCACGGCCTTCGCCGAGGGCCTCGCGGCCTTCGGTGATGCCCTCGTCTCCGACGGTTTCGGTGTTGTCCACCGCAAGCAGGCCAGCGTGTACGAGCTGGCGCAGATCCTGCCCAGCGCGGCCGGTGACCTCATCGCCACCGAGCTCGACGTTCTCGACCGCCTGACCGAGACCCCGAAGAAGCCGTACGCGGTTGTGCTCGGCGGCTCGAAGGTCTCCGACAAGCTGGGTGTCATCGCCCACCTGCTGCCCAGGGTCGATTCCCTGCTCATCGGTGGCGGGATGCTGTTCACCTTCCTTGCCGCCCAGGGGCACAAGGTCGGCGCCAGCCTGCTCGAGGTCGACCAGCTCGACACCGTCCGCGGCTACCTCGCGAAGGCGAAGGAGCTGGGTGTCGAGATCGTGCTTCCGACGGACATCGTCGTCGCCTCGAAGTTCGGGGCCGACGCCGAGCACGAGGTGCGTCCGGCCGATGACATCGAGGGTTCGCCCTGGGGAGAGGCCGGTCTCGGCCTCGACATCGGACCGGAGACGGCCTCCCGTTTCGCGGAGGTCATCCGTGCCTCGGAGACCGTGTTCTGGAACGGCCCGATGGGCGTGTTCGAGCTCGCGCCGTTCGCCGCGGGAACGAAGACCGTTGCGCAGGCGCTCACCGAGGTTCCGGGGCTCTCCGTGGTCGGCGGTGGCGATTCCGCCGCGGCCGTCAGGGCGCTCGGGTTCACCGACGATCAGTTCGGCCACATCTCCACCGGTGGCGGCGCCAGCCTCGAATTCCTCGAGGGGAAGAGCCTGCCTGGCCTGGAGGTTCTCGGATGGCAAGCGTGACAGGCACCAGGACCCCGCTCATCGCGGGCAACTGGAAGATGAATCTCGATCACCTGCAGTCGATCGCCTTCGTCCAGAAGCTCGCCTGGAGTCTCAAGGACGCCAAGCACTCCTTCGACGCGGTCGAGGTCGCGGTGTTCCCGCCGTTCACCGACCTGCGATCCGTCCAGACGCTGGTCGCCGCCGACAAGTACGAGCTCAAGTTCGGTGGACAGGATCTGTCCGCTCACGACTCCGGCGCGTACACCGGCGAGATCTCCGGCGCCTTCCTCAAGGCGCTGGACTGCGAATATGTCGTCATCGGCCACTCGGAGCGCAGGACACTGCACAACGAGACCGATGAGGAGATCGCAGCCAAGGTGGCCGCCGCGATCAGGCACGGGCTCGTCCCGGTGCTCTGCGTCGGGGAGACCGCCGAGGATCTCGAGAAGCACGGACCCAGCGCGGTTCCCGTCGCCCAGCTGAAGGCGGCCCTCGCGGGCGTCGCGGCCGGAGCCGACATCGTCGTGGCCTACGAGCCGGTCTGGGCCATCGGCTCAGGACAGGCGGCCACCCCCGAGCAGGCCGAGCAGGTCGCCGCGCAGCTGCGCGCGACTCTCGTCGAGCTCATCGGACAGGACGCGGCGGATGCGACGCGGATCCTCTACGGCGGATCGGTGAAGGCGTCGAACATCGCCGGCTTCATGCGGGAGCCGAACGTGGATGGTGCACTGGTGGGCGGCGCGAGCCTCGACCTCGCCGAGTTCTCCAGCATCGTGCGGTTCCAGAAACACATCGGATAACCGTCCGTGCCGTGGGCCCGCCGACCTGGTTCGGCGGGCCCACGGCGTATCCGGCGCTGGTTATACTGATCTAGCGGCCGGTTGCACGAAAGATCGGCGCGCCCCAGAAAGGCTGTTCGTGGAAATTCTTCAGGTCATCCTGCAGGTCGTGCTCGGAATCACGAGTCTCCTGCTGACCCTGCTCATCCTGCTACACCGTGGTCGTGGCGGCGGTCTTTCCGACATGTTCGGTGGCGGTGTCACCAGCAACCTCGGGGCATCCGGGGTCGCCGAGCGCAACCTGAACCGGATCACCGTGATCCTCGGTCTGATCTGGGTCGCCAGCATCATCGTGCTGGGTCTCATCACCAAGTTCGACGCGGCGAGTTAGGAGACATCGTGGCTTCAGGTGGCAGTGCGATCCGCGGTTCCCGCGTCGGCGCCGGTCCCATGGGCGAGCAGGATCGTGGATATCACGCCGAGCGACTCCAGGTCTTCTACTGGTGCGCCAACGGGCACGAGCTGAGCCCCTATTTCCTGGCGACGATCGAGCCAGCGGAGATCCCGGAGACCCTCGATTGCCCCAACTGCGGTCTCCCAGCCGGACGCGACAAGGAGAACCCGCCGTCGGTCGCCAAGCTCGAGCCGTACAAGACGCACCTCGCCTACGTGAAGGAGCGCCGCACCGAAGAGGAGGCGGCGGTTCTTCTCGATGAGGCCCTCCAGCAGCTCAGGGCCCGTCGCGGACGGTTCACCGCGCAGTAGCCCCTCGGCGTTGTCGAAGGCCGGCCCGCGCCCCTCAGGGGAGCTGCGAGCAGGCCTTCGTCGTCTGTGCCGGCTGTCCTGTGTGCCGACCAGTGTGCACACCGGTCGCCGGGCATCCCCGGGGCCAGGCGCCGACGATTCAACTGTCACGAACTGCTCGCCGAGCGTCGTCAACGAGCAGTTCGTGACAGCTGAATGGGCGCGCCACGGGTGACTGGGCGCGCCGCCGGCGATGGCGCGCCACAGGCGACCGGCGCCGGGCAAGGGCGGTGCCGAAGCCCAGTACTCGCTAGTACTCGGTGGCGATCAGTTCCTCGGGGACCTCCGCGGCAGCGTCCCTGTCGACAAAGAAGACGGTCCTGAGCCGCCCCTCGACGCCGGCCACGGGCACCTCGATCATGCTCGCGCCCGCGAGGGCCAGGCCGAGGGCCGAGGCCTTGTCCGTGCCGGAGAGGGCGAGCCAGATCCGGTCGGAGCTGTTGATCACCGGCAGGGTGAGGCTCAGCCGCTCGGGAGGAGGCTTGGGGGAGTTGCGCACAGCGATCACCGTGGCGTCCTGGACCAGGATGCCAGCAGACTCGGGAAACAGCGAGGCGACGTGACCGTCCGGCCCGACCCCGAGGAAGGTGATGTCGAATCGGGGGACGGTGGCCTCGTCCGGCGCCGCGGTCGCGAGCTGCTCGCCGTAGAGGGCGGCCGCCGCATCGATGTCGTCGAGTTCGTCCGACGCCGGGCACCAGTGGATGTTCGCCGGTTGCAGCGCGACGTGGTCGAGCAGGGCATCCCTCGCCTGGGTGTCGTTGCGTTCCGCGTCGCCGCGCGGTAGCCAGCGCTCGTCCCCCCACCACAGCACCATCCGCGACCAGTCGATGCTGTCGCGCGCGGGCGACTCGTTGATCGACCGGAGCACTCCGATGCCGACCGTGCCGCCGGTCAGGACGACGTTGACCTCGTCCTGCTGGTCGAGGAGGTCGACCACCTTGGTGATGAATCGCGCCGCCAGTGCGCCGGCGAGGGCATCCCTATCGGCATGCACCAGCACCCGGCGAGCGTTCGTCATTTGTCTGCAGCCTTCGTCGTGGGGGTGGGGAATCGTGACGGCGCGTCGAGGTCGGCCAGGCCGTGAAGGATGACCTCCCCGAATAGGTCGTCAGGGTCGAGCCTCCTCAGCTCCTCGGCGAGACAGTCGCGCAGGCTGCGTCGTGGCAGCCAGATGTCGTGATCGGGCTGGTTGGGCTGCAGGAGCGTCGAGATCGTCGCGCTGATCCGCTCCAGCTCGATGACACCGGCTGCCCGGGTCAACCTGACCCCCTGGATGCCGGTGGACCCGTAGGCGGGCGAGACCAGCTCGTGCTTCGCCGGCACGTCCAGCTGCATCTGCAGCCAGGCGGCGAGCAGGAAGGTCGACGGCGAATCGGGCGACCCGTGGACCTCGATGCCGGTGATGGCCTCGTAGGGCGGCTGGTCCAGCACCGCGGCGAGTTGCGCGCGCCACAGCGTCAGGCGCGTCCAGGCGAAGTCGGTGTCGCCCGGTGCGTAGGTCTCCGCCAGGTGATCGAGGAAGCCTCGGGGATCGCTCTGCGCCGCCGCATCGGTGATCCGGCGCTGCGCGATGCGGCCGAGCGGAGACTGGGAGGCGATCGCCGGGGCCTCGTCCGGCCACCAGGCCACGACGGGAGCGTCGGGCAGGAGCAGGCCGGTGACCAGTCCCTCCTCGTCGGAGGCGGTGTCGCCGTAGGCCTTCAGCACGACCACCTCGCTCGCGCCGGCGTCGCCGCCGACCCGGATCTGGGCATCCAGCCGCGGCTCGTCGTCGGTCGCCGGCGGCCCGTCCGTTCCGGCCGAGATGACGATCACCCGCATCGGGTGCTCGCGCGAGGCGTCGTTCGCCGCCTCGATCGCCTCCTCCTCGTGACCGAGCTTCGTCGAGATGACGAGGGTCAGGACGCGACCGAGGGCGACGGCGCCGCCCTCCTCGCGGATCTTGACGAGCGCCTTCGAGATCTTGCTTGTTGTGGTGTCTGGCAGGTCGACGATCATGGGCGTCTCCAGGTTCTACCGTCGCGGGCGAGTAGTTGGTCGGCGGAACTGGGCCCCCAGGTGCCCGGCCGGTACTGCTCCGGCTGGCCCTGGGTCGTCCAGAACTGCTCGATGGGGTCGAGGATCTTCCAACTCAGCTCCACCTCCTCATGGCGGGGGAAGAGCGGGGGCTCGCCGAGCAGCACGTCGAGGATGAGCCGTTCGTAGGCCTCCGGGCTCGCCTCGGTGAACGCGTGGCCATATCCGAAGTCCATGGTCACGTCGCGGACCTGCATCCCGGCGCCTGGGACCTTCGATCCGAAACGGATCGTGACACCCTCGTCGGGCTGAACCCGGATGACGAGCGCGTTCTGGCCGAGCGCGGAGGTCTGGCTCTCGGCGAACAGGTACTGCGGGGCGCGCTTGAAGACCACGGCGATCTCGGTGACCCTCCTGCCGAGCCGCTTGCCCGCCCTGAGGTAGAACGGGACGCCGGCCCAGCGCCGGGTGCCGATGTCCAGCCGGATGGCCGCGAAGGTCTCGGTGGTGGACTCGGGGTTCATGCCGTCCTCCTCGAGGAAGCCGACCACCTTCTCGCCGCCCTGCCAGCCGCTCGCGTACTGACCGCGAGCCGTCGCGGTCGAGAGGTCCTGCGGAAGCCGGACGGCGGAGAGCACCTTCTCCTTCTCCGCGCGGAGGTCGGCCGCGTTGAACGACACCGGCTCCTCCATCGCGGTGAGGGCGAGGAGCTGCAGGAGGTGGTTCTGGATGACATCCCTCGCCGCCCCGATCCCGTCGTAGTAGCCGGCGCGACCGCCGACCCCGATGTCCTCGGCCATCGTGATCTGGACGTGATCGACGTAGTTGGCGTTCCAGATGGGCTCGTACAGCTGGTTGGCGAAGCGCAGAGCCAGGATGTTCTGCACCGTCTCCTTGCCGAGGTAGTGATCGATGCGGAACACCGAGTCGGACGGGAAGACCGACTCGACGACGTGGTTCAGCTCGCGGGCCGTCTTGAGGTCGCTGCCGAACGGCTTCTCGATCACGACCCGGCGCCAGGCGCCCTCGACCTCGTCCGCGAGCCCGGAATGACGCAACTGCTCCGTCACCTGCGGGAAGGACTTCGGCGGGATCGACAGGTAGAAGGCGTGATTGCCCATGGTGCCCCGCGAGCGATCGAGCTCCGCGAGCGTCTCCTTCAGCTCGAGGAAGGCGTTGTCGTCGTCGAACTCTCCCTGGACGAAGCGGATGCCTTCCGCCAGCTGCTTCCAGACATCCTCGTCGAACTGCGTGCGCGCGTACTGCGCGACCGCGTCGTGGACGACCTGGGCGAAGTCCTCGTCCGCCCAGTCGCGCCTGGCGAAACCGACGAGCCCGAAGCCGGGAGGCAACAGGCCGCGATTGGCGAGGTCGTACACCGCCGGCATCAACTTCTTGCGCGCGAGGTCGCCGGTGACACCGAAGATGATCAGTGCGCTCGGTCCTGCGATTCGGTTGAGACGGCGGTCGGAGGGCAACCGCAACGGGTTGAACTCCGGTGTGATTTCCACCGGTGACATTCGGCTCCTAAAACTGTTTCTAGAGGTGTTACTCGTCGAGCGCGCTGAACAGCGCGGTCGTGTTCTGAGCCGGCTCGGTCAGGGTGAGGGTCAGCACCGGACGGCCGTGCTCGGCGAGGACGCTCGCGTCCCCCGCGGCCTGCGCCTGAATGAGCTCACCGAAGGTGAACGGGCTGTCCGGGATCTCCAGGTCGGCCGCGGCGGTCGCCGTGATCTGCAGGAAGACTCCGATCGCGGGGCCGCCCTTGTGGAACTGACCGGTCGAGTGCAGGAAGCGCGGACCCCAGCCGAAGGTGACCGGGCGACCGGTCCTGGCGGCGAGCAGGTCGCGAAGCTTCGCGAGCTCGTGGTTCGCGTGACGGTCGACGTAGGCCTGGATGGCGAGATAGCCGTCTGAGGGGATGGTCGCGAGCAGGGCGTCGACGGCGGCGGAGACGGTCTGGACACCGGAGAGGAGCTCCTGGGGTCCGCGGACCTCGATGCCGTTCTCGACGAAGACGGGCCGGCTCGGCTCCGGCTTGGAGTCCAGCAGCGCCCTCGTGGCGATCTTGGCCGACTCGACGTCGGGCTGATCGAAGGGGTTGATGCCGAGCAGGCGACCGGCGACGGCCACCGCGTACTCCCAGACGAGCATCTGGGCGCCGAGCGTCCCGCTCACCTCGATCTCGCCGTCGCGCACCTCGTGGGTCGCCCGCGCGCTCTCGACGAGGCGCACGATCTGGACGTCGGGCAGGTCCTCGCTGAGCTCGGGGGAGTCGAGGTCGAGCACGACGGGCAGCAGGCCCTTGCCGATCTTTCCCGTCGACTCCGCGATGAGCTGTTCGACCCAGTCGCCGAAACCGACGATGTAGGTGCCGTCGGAGACGATGCCGAGCTTGTCCTTCAGCGGCCGCGTTCCCGCGATGGCCGCACCGAGCACGAGGGCGGGGTTGTCCTCCCTGTCCACCATGAGCTGTCCGGTGACGGCGGATGCCTCATCGAGCAGGGCGCGGATGTCGACACCGGCGAGCCCGGACGGCACGAGGCCGAAGGCGGTGAGCGCCGAGTAGCGTCCGCCGACGTTGGGATCGGCGTTGAAGACCCGGTACCCGGCCTCCCTGGCCGACACGTCGAGGGGGGAACCCGGATCGGTCACGATGACGATGCGCTCGATCGGATCGATGCCGATCTCGTGGAACGCCTTCTCGTAGGCCTTCTTCTGGCTGGCGGTCTCGACCGTCGACCCCGACTTCGAGGAGATGACCACGACGGTCGACTCGAGGCGATCGGCCAGCGCCGCGAGCACCTGGCCGGGATCGGTCGAGTCGAGCACGGTGAGCTCAACCCCCGCGGTGCGGGTGATGACCTCGGGCGCGAGCGACGATCCGCCCATGCCGCCGAGCACAACATGGTCGACACCCTCGGCGTGCAGCCGGTCCCTCAGGGCGATGATGTCGTCGACCATGGGCTCGGAGATGACGACGGC
>NZ_DASWPB010000168.1:0-9421 GCF_036404185.1 Lacisediminihabitans sp.
GCGAACAGGGCCATGCCCTTGGCGAGGTTGGCCTCCGGCGCGGAGTTCATCACGTCGGGGTCGTTGGCGCCGATGACGCTGACGGCGGTCCGCAGCACGTCCATCGGATGCGCGCTGAGCGGCAGCTCGTCGATCACCCGCTTGGTCGGCTCGTCCAGGGTCCGCAGCGATCGCTCGAGGGTCTCGAAGTCCGCGAGTTGCTTCTCATCGGGAAGCTCACCGTGCCACAGCAGGTAGGCGACCTCCTCGAAGGAGCATCTCGCCGCGAGCTCCTGCACGGGGTACCCGCGATAGAGGAGCGAGTTGCTCTCCGTGCTGACCCGCGAGACGGCGGTGTAGTCGGCGACCACCCCGACGAGTCCCCTGTGCGGTGTCGGTGCCGGTGCCTGGGGGGTGCTTGCTGAATCGCTCATTCTGCTCCTTCGCTCGGATGTGCCGGAATCGGAAAGGTGAAGACCGAGGTGTCGAACGCGGTGTATCCCTCGTAGTCGAGCAGTTCGTAGAGCCGCGCTCTGGTCTGCATGCCCGCGACCTCGCTCGTGAGCGAGCCCTCGCGGGTGATCGTCTCGAGCCCGCGCTCGGCCGCGCCCATCGCGATGCGCAGCAGGCTCACGGGGTAGATGACGACGTTGACGCCGACGCCCTCCAGCTCGGCGGTGGTGAACAGGCGGCTCTTGCCGAACTCCGTCATGTTGGCGAGGATCGGCACCTCGACCGCCGCGCGCACGGCCTCGAACTCCGCGAGGTCCACCATCGCCTCGGGGAAGATGGCATCCGCGCCCGCGTCCACGAGCGCCTTCGCCCGGTCGATCGCGGCGGCAAGGCCGTCGATGGCGCGGATGTCCGTCCTGGCCATGATCAGCAGGTTCGGGTCGCGCCGCGCATCCACGGCCGCCCGGATGCGCTTGGTCGCCGTCTCGAGACCGACCACCGCCTTGCCGTCGAGGTGGCCGCAGCGCTTCGGGTTGACCTGGTCCTCGATGTGCAGCCCGGCGACGCCGGCGTCCTCGAGCTCCTGCACGGTGCGCGCGACGTTCATCGGCTCGCCGAATCCGGTGTCGGCGTCCACGAGCGTGGGCAGGTCGGTCATCCGGCTGATCTGCTTCGCCCGCTGAGCGACCTCGGTCAGCGTGGTCAGCCCGATGTCCGGCAGCCCGAGGTCGGCGGCGATGACCGCGCCGGAGATGTAGACGCCGTCGAAGCCCTTGTCCTGGATGAGGCGCGCGCTCAGCGGGTTGAAGGCACCGGGAAGACGCAGCAGCGCGCCGGTCGCGAGCTCCGCGCGGAAGGCGGCGCGCTTGGCCGCCGGTGTCGTCGTCGTGTAGAGCATCAGAACAGTCCCTTCGGTCCGGGCAGCAGCAGGTCGGGCCGGGCGGTGACGGTGAGCCCGGCCAGGTCGTCCGGGCCGAGCTCTGGCAGCCGTTGGACCAGCCCGAGGAAACGCTCGATCTCCTCCGGAGTGGCCACGGGGGCGGCGAGCGTGCGGAACTTGCGGAGGTACTGCTCGCGGGCGAACGGCCTGGCGCCGAGCGGATGCGCGTCGGCGACGGCGATCTGATCGACGATCGCCGTCCCGTCGGCGAGGACGATCTCGACCAGGCCACCGAAGGCCTTCTCCGCGGGGTCGAGGGAGTGGTAACGACGCGTCCATTCCGGGTCCTCTGTCGTCACGACCTTCCACCAGAGGGCGACCGTGTCCGGCCTCGCGGCCCGCTCCGGGGCATAGGAGCGCTCGTGGTGCCACTCGCCGTCCTGCAGGGCGACGGTGAAGATATAGGGGATGGAGTGGTCCAGCGTCTCCCGGCTGGCGGCGGGATCGTACTTCTGCGGGTCGTTCGCGCCGGAACCGATCACGGAGTGCGTGTGGTTACTGGTATGGATCACGATGCGTTCGACGCTCGCGGCCCCGGCCGGGGTGGCCAGCGACGGATGCTCGGCGTGCAGCCTGCGTGCGAGGTCGATCCAGGCCTGGGCCTGGTATTCGGCGGAGTGCTCCTTGGTGTAGCTGTCGATGATGGCCCGCTTGGCCTCACCCGGCTCCGGCAAGGCGACCTGGTACCGGGCATCCGGGCCGTCGAGCAGCCAGGCGATCACCCCGTCCTCCCCCTCGTAGATCGGGGTGGGGCTGGTCTGTCCGCGCATCGCCCTGTCGACCGCCTCGACCGCCATCTTGCCGGCGAACGCGGGGGCATAGGCCTTCCAGCTGGAGATCTCGCCCTTGCGGGACTGGCGGGTCGCGGTCGTGGTGTGCAGGGCCTGGCCGATGGTTTGGAAGACGATGGGGGTATCGAGGCCGAGCAGGGTTCCGATGCCCGCGGCGGCGCTCGGGCCGAGATGAGCGACGTGGTCGATCTTGTGCGCGTGCAGGCTGATCGAGGCGGCGAGATCGATCTGGATCTCGTAGCCGGTGGCGATCGCCCGCGTCAGTTCCGCCCCGGTGCGACCCGCGTGCTGCGCGACGGCGAGGATGGGCGGGATGTTGTCGCCGGGATGCGAGTACTCGGCGGCGAGGAAGGTGTCGTGGTAGTCCAGCTCGCGGACGGCGACCCCGTTCGCCCAGGCCGCCCACTCCGGCCCGAATCGGCCGGGGATGCCGAAGACGGTCGAGCCGGGACGGTACGGGTGGTCCTCGGCCTGGGCCCTGGCCGCGACGGCGGGAGGACGGGTGACCGAGGCGATCGCGACGGCGGCGTTGTCGATGATGCGGTTGATCACCATGTCGGTGACCTCGTCCGTGACCGCCACCGGATCGACGGCGACCTGCGCGATCTTCCACGCGAGCTGGTCCTCGCGGGCCAGGTTCTCGTCGCTCGCGTGGACGCGGACCTCGTGTAGCTGCACCACAACAGCCTAAGCGCCGTGTCCCGATCCCCGAAGAATTGGGCCCTTTGGCCCTTCCGTCGTGCGGGCCCTTCCATCAAGGCCGTCCCCGTCGTGGACGCTCTCCCGTCGTGGCCGTCCTCCCCGGCGTGGCCGTCCTCCCCGGCGTGGCCGCTCTCCCGGGAGAGATCTTTATTTTCGTCCTGTCACGTGAACGTGACGTCATGCTCACGTGACATCGCCCTAGCGCGTCCCGCTGCCCTGGCTAGATCGGATTTCCCCGATGGAGCCACGGGTCGTCCGGATCGATGCCTCGTCCTCGCCTACCGCGGAGGCTGGCTCCAGAAAAACCTCGGAGCGGGTCGGCCCTCACCCGTCGGCCGATCCGCTGTTCCCACAGGCCCCGAAGCCGGGCCGCCTCATCCTCGAGGGTGCCGATCACCCCGTCGTCGAGGCGATAGCTGTGATGGGGCCAGTCGTCCTCGTGCACGTGAACGAACTCGTGATCCCGCAGAAGCTTGAGATGGCGATAGACGGCGGACCGGCCGACGCCGAACTCCTGCATGATCAGACTCTCGATATCACCCGCATTGGCCTCGCCGCTCGCGAGGACCTCCACAATCCTGCGCCTGATCGGTTCGGCCAAGAGCTCGAAGATGTGCATGGCCACGACGATGCCACCTGGACATGACGTCACGTTCACGTGACAGGACGAAAGCGTGAAGGTCGTCCCCGGAGCCGGCCGGGGAGGAGCAGAGCAGAAAGAGCAGAGCAGGGAGGCAGCGCCCTCAGCGAACGGGCCGACCGAGCCCCGCCCCCGCCGCCTAAACTGGGATGCCCATGCCAGTTGCCATCACCTACCCGGAGGACCTCCCGGTCAGCCAGCGGCGCGACGACATCGCGGCGGCCATCCGGGACAACCAGGTGGTGATCGTCGCGGGAGAGACCGGGTCGGGCAAGACCACCCAGCTGCCGAAGATCCTGCTCGAGCTCGGCAAGACCAGCATCGGCCACACCCAGCCCAGGCGCATCGCCGCGCGCACCATCGCCGAGCGCATCTCCGAGGAGCTCGGCCAGGAGCTCGGCGGCCTGGTCGGCTACCAGGTGCGGTTCACCGACCGGGTCGGCAAGGACACCCGCATCAAGCTGATGACCGACGGCATCCTGCTCAACGAGATCCACCGCGACCGGATGCTCCGCAAGTACGACGCCATCATCATCGACGAGGCCCACGAGCGCAGCCTCACCATCGACTTCCTGCTCGGCTACCTCAAGCAGCTCATGCCCAAGCGGCCCGACCTCACGATCATCGTCACGAGCGCGACCATCGACCCGGAGAGCTTCTCGAAGCACTTCGGCGGCGCACCGATCATCGAGGTGAGCGGACGCACCTTTCCCGTCGAGATCCGCTATCGGCCCCTCGTCGCCGAGGCCCCCGTCGACGACGAGGACGAGAGCGAGACGGTCGCGGACCTCGACCCCATCGAGGGCATCAATGCCGCCCTCGACGAGCTCGCGCGGGAAGGCAACGGCGACGTGCTCGTGTTCCTCAGCGGCGAGAACGAGATCCGGGATGCCGAGGAGGCCATCAAGGGCAGGAACCTCCCGTTCACCGAGGTGCTGCCGCTGTACGGGCGGTTGAGCTCGGCCGAGCAGCACCGGGTGTTCGAGGGCGGAAGGGCACCGGGCATCCGGCGGCGGATCGTCCTCGCCACCAACGTCGCCGAGACGAGTCTCACCGTTCCGGGCATCCGGTACGTCATCGACGCGGGCACCGCCCGGATCAGCCGCTACAGCGTGCGGTCCAAGGTGCAGCGGCTGCCGATCGAGGCGATCAGCCAGGCGAGCGCCAACCAGCGCTCCGGGCGCAGCGGCCGGACGAGCGACGGCATCGCGATCCGGCTCTACTCCGAGGAAGACTTCATACGCCGACCGGAATATACCGAGCCGGAGATCCTCCGCACCAATCTCGCCGCGGTCATCCTGCAGATGATCTCGCTCGGGCTCGGCGACATCGCCGGCTTCCCCTTCCTCCAACCGCCGGACTCCCGCGGCATCAAGGACGGCCTCGACCTGCTCAAGGAGCTCGGCGCGGTCGACAGGGACACCGAGATCACCCGGATCGGCAAACAGCTGGCCCAGCTGCCGATCGACCCGCGACTGGCGCGGATGGTCATCGAATCGAAGCAGCACGGGGTGACCCGCGAGGTCATGGCGATCGTCGCGGCCCTGAGCATCCAGGACCCGCGCGAGCGCCCGCTCGACCGGAGGCCGCAGGCCGACCAGCAGCACGCCCGCTTCGTCGACCCGACGAGCGACTTCCTCACCCTGCTCAACCTGTGGAACTACCTGAAGACGCAGGAGAAGGAGCTCAGCGGCAACCAGTTCCGGCGGATGTGCCGGGCCGAGTACCTGAACTACCTGCGGATCCGGGAGTGGAGCGACGTCTACCGCCAGCTGGAGCGGATGGCGCGGCCGCTCGGGCTCGTCGTCACCGGCGCGAGCACCAATCCGAACGGCATCCATCGCTCGCTGCTCGCCGGTCTGCTCAGCCAGATCGGCATCAGGGATGCCGTCAAGAAGGACTACGTCGGTGCCAGGCAGGTGCGCTTCAGCATCTTCCCCGGCTCGGCGCTCGCGAAGAAGCAGCCGGCGGAGATCATGAGCGCCGAGCTCGTCGAGACGAGCAGGCTCTTCGCCAGGACCAACGCCGCGATCGACCTCGCCTGGGCGGAGCCGCTGGCCGGCGACCTCGTCAAGCGCAGCTACGGCGAGCCGCACTGGGAGAAGAAGCAGGGCGCGGCGGTCGCCTACGAACGAGTCACCCTGTACGGCGTCCCGATCGTCGCGCGCCGGCGCATCCAGTTCTCCCGGGTCGATCCCGCCTACGCCAGGGAGCTGTTCATCCGGCACGCCCTGGTCGAGGGCGACTGGGAGAGCCAGCAGGCCTTCGACCGCGCCAACCGCGAGCTGCGCACGGAGCTCGCCGAGCTCGAGGAGCGTAGCAGGCGCCGCGACATCCTCTACGACGACGAGGCGGTCTTCGAGTTCTACCACCGGCGCATCCCGGCCGACGTGACCAGCCAGCGCACCTTCGAGGGCTGGTGGAAGAAGGCCAGGGCGCAGACCCCGGACCTGCTCACCATGACCGCGGAGAACCTCCTCGACGAGGACGAGATCGCGGTCGTCGACGAGGATGCCTTCCCCACCTCCTGGCAGCAGGGCGACCAGCAGCTCGCCCTCGGCTACCGATTCGAGCCGGGCGCCGAGGACGATGGGGTCACCGTGCAAGTTCCCATCGCCCTCCTCGACCGGCTGAGCCCGGACGGCTTCGACTGGCAGGTGCCTGGATTCCGCGAAGAGCTCGTCACCGCGCTGATCAAGGCGCTGCCGAAGGCGATCAGGCGCAACGTCGTCCCCGCCTCCGACTGGGCCCGCAAGCTCCTCGCGGAGTTGCCCGTCGAGCCGGGACCCGAGTCGCTCAAGGAGACGCTGGCCGCGGCGATCAAGCGTCTCACCTACGTTCCCGTCACCCGGGACGACTTCGACGACGAGCGGATCCCCGCCCACCTCCTGATGACTTTCGCCATCGTCGACGAGCGGGGGAAGCCGGTCGCCCGCGGCAAGGACCTGCTGGCGCTGCAGGAGAAGCTGAGGCCGACCGTCCGGGCGAGCGTCGCCCGCGCATCCGTGACCCCGAACCGGACGATCGAACGGAGCGGCCTCACGGGCTGGGACTTCGAGACCCTGCCGAGGACGCTCGACACCCGGCAGGGTGCGAACACGATCCGCGCCTATCCCGCGCTGGTCGACGAGGGCACGAGCGTGGCGATCCGCCTCATGAGCACCGCGCAGGATCAGGCCGCAGCGATGCGCGGCGGGGTGCGGCGGATGCTGCAGCTGGCGGTCCCCTCACCCGTCTCCTACGTGCAGGAGCACCTCACCCGGACCGAGAAGCTCGCCCTCGCCCAGAGCCCGTACCGCAGCAACGCCGAGCTCTTCGCCGACTGCATGGCGGCGTGCATCGACGCCGAGATCGGCGGCCGCGAGATCTGGACCCGCACCGAGTTCGAGGCCGCGAGGGATGCCGTCTCCGCGACGATCATGGACTCGCTGTTCCGCACGGTCTCGCTTCTCAGCGCCGTGCTGACGGCGGCGCGCGAGGCGGAGAAGGCGATCAAGTCGGCCTCCAGCGTCTCGCTGCTGAGCCCGCTCGCCGACGCCCGCGAACAGCTCGGCGGACTGATCTACCCCGGTTTCGTGTCCGCCACGGGGGTCACCCGGTTGCGGCGCCTCCCCGTCTACCTGACCGGGATCGTCCAGCGGATCGGCAAGCTCGCCGAGAACCTCGGGCGCGACCGCGTCTGGATGACCGAGGTGCAGACCGCGACGGAGCGCTACCGGGCGGCCGGCGGCACCATCCCGCCGCAGCCGAACGCCCCGGAACGGATCGTGCACGCGCGCTGGATGCTCGAGGAGCTGCGGCTGAGCCTCTTCGCCCAGTCCCTGGGGACGGCGGAGCCGGTCTCGCTGCAGCGGATTGTCCGGGTCCTGGCCGGCTGACCCGGACGATCAGGTCCTCTCCTCCGCCTCCACCCCCTCGAAGGCTCCCCACATCGCGGCGTAGCGACCCCCCTGCGCCAGGAGCTCGTCGTGCGATCCCAGCTCCACGATCCGGCCCTCCCGCAGCACGGCGATGCGATCCGCGGTCCTCGCCGTCTGGAGCCGGTGGGCGATGACGACGGTGGTCCGCCCCCTCGAGACCTTCCGCATGGCCGCGGCGACCCTGGCCTCCGTCGCGAGGTCCAGGTTCGAGGTGGCCTCGTCGAGCAGGAGGATGGGCGGGTTGACGAGCTCGGCCCGCGCCAGCGCGATGAGCTGCCGCTGGCCGGCCGACAGCGACCGGCCGCGTTCGGAGAGCTCGTGCAGGTATCCGCCGGGAAGCTCGACGATGAACTTGTGCGCCCCGACCGCGCGGGCGGCCGCCTCGACCTCGGCATCCGTCGCCTCCTCGCGTCCGTAGGCGATGTTGTCCCTGACCCGGCCGGTGAACAGGAACGCCTCCTGCGGCACGTAGCCCAGCTGCTTCCGGAAGGCGACCAGGTCGAGCTCCCGGACGTCCTGGCCGTCCACGAGCACGGTGCCCTCGTCCGGGTCGTAGAAGCGGGCGAGCAGCTTCATGACGGTCGACTTGCCCGCGCCGGTCTCCCCGACCAGGGCGATCGTCTCCCGCGGCACGATGTGCAGGTCGATCCCGCGGAGCGCCTCCGCGGGCCGGACAAACGCGGCATCGGCGGTGACGAGCGACCGGGGATCGGACGGCCCGCGACGCCCGGCGGCCTGGGGACGTCGCGGCGCGGTCGGATAGGCGAATCGCACGTTCTCCAGGGTCAGCTCGCCCGTCAACCGGCCGGGCGAGCGGGGATGCTCGCTCTCCGGGGTGAGCGTCTCCAGCTGCATGAGCTCGGAGATCCGCTCGACGGACACCCTGGTCTGCTGCCACGAGTCGAAGACCTGGGAGAGCTGCTGGATCGGCGAGAAGAACATGTCGATGTAGAGGATGAAGGCGATCAGCGCGCCGGAGCTGAGCTGGCCGGAGGCGATGAGCCCGGCACCGACCCCGAGCACGATGGCGTCGGCGATGCCGGAGAGGAACTGCACAAACGGGAAGTAGGTCGCGACGAGGCGCTGCGCGGCCACCCGGGACTGGAGGTACTGACCGCCGAGTCCCCGGAAGCGCCTCATCGTCTCCCGCTCGTGCACAAACGCCTGCGATTCACGCACCCCGGACAGGCTCTCCTGGAAGTCGGCGTTGACGATCGCGATCCGCTCCCTGGACACGTCGTAGAGGACGGATGCCCGCCGGCGGAAGAGCACGGTGGCGATGGCGAGCGGGATCACGACGCTGAGCGTGCACAGCCCGAGTTCGACGTTCACGCTGATGAGCGCGACGCCGACGCCGCAGAAGGTGACGACGGCGACGAGGGCGGAGAGCAGCCCGTTCTGGATGAGCGACTCGAACTGGTCGACGTCCGTCGTCATCCGGGTCATGATCCGTCCGGCCATCTCCCGTTCGTAGTAGTCGAGGGAGAGCCGCTGCAGCTGGGCCCAGATGCGGATGCGCAGACTCAGCATGACCCGCTGCGCGATGCGGCCGGTGACGAAGGTCGAGGCGATCTCGTCGAACAGGTCCGCGAGGGTGACGACGAGGAACAGCGCGGACGCGCCGAACAGCACCGCGGCCGATCCCGTCTCCACCCCGCCGTCGATGCCGGTCTTGACGAGCACCGGACCGAGCAGGCCCGCGACGGCGTCGAGCACGACGAGCACCAGGCCGATCAGCAGCGGCCGCCGGAATTCCTTCAGCAGCCGGAGCAGGCTGAACCTGCGGTCGTGCGCGGTCTCCCGGTCGAGGTCGATGTCCGGCACGTCGCGCACCGGACCGAGCCGCGCAACCTGTGCGAGCAGTTCGGGGGTCGGTGAGAAGAACGAGCTCATGCCCCGGCCGCCTCCGCGACCGCCGCCCCCGCCGAGTCCGAGGCCGAGGCCTGGCGCTCTCGCGACCGTTGCCGAGGGGCCCGCGGAACCGGACCGCCAGGCC
>NZ_DASWPB010000169.1:0-8960 GCF_036404185.1 Lacisediminihabitans sp.
CCGCAGACGAAGACGTCGGGGGAGTAGGCGGCGGGAAAGGCATCCGCCTCCAGGTCCGCGCGTCCCAGCCGTCCCGCCGGTCGCGGCCATCCGTCCGGGGCCTGCCGCGTGTACACCCAGGTGACGTCGAGGTGCGGTGTCGGCGACAGCAGCTCGGAGCGGAAGAAGGCGTCCTCTGGGCGCCGCACCGAATACAGCAGCCGGAAGGGAGCGGTGCTGCCCGCGGCGGCATGCGCGCGGATCATCGCCATCAGGGGGACGATGCCGGAGCCGCCGCCGATGAGCTGCACCGGGGTGGTCTGCGGCACTCCGTCGACCTCCGGCCTCCAGACGAACCAGCCGCCGAGCGGACCGCGGAGCTCCACCTGGTCACCGACGAGGAGATCGTCGACCAGGTAGGGCGAGACCTCGCCGTCCGGCAGGCGGTCGACGGCGAGTTCGACGCGATCGCCCGGTCCGGCGGACGCCACCGAATAGGACCGGACGGCCTGGTAGCCGTCCGGCGCGGTGAGCCGCACGTCGGCGTGCTGGCCGGCGAGGTTGCCTCCCCAGCCGGGCACCTCGAGCACGATGCTCCGTCCGGAGGGGGTCTGGACGCGGGCCTCCGTCACGGTTCCCACCTTCCAGTCGCCCGTCTGGCCGGCGCCCGTCCCTGCGCCGCTCACCAATAGCGCTGTTCGAGCCACGGGTCGCCGTAGATGTGGTACCCGTTCTGCTCCCAGAAGCCGGGATCATCGTTGCTGTGCATGACGAGCCCTCTGATCCACTTCGCGCTCTTCCAGAAGTAGAGGTGGGGGACGAGCAGCCGGGCCGGCCCTCCGTGCTCCGGGTCGAGGTCCTCCCCGTCGAACTCGACGGCGATCCAGGCCTTGCCGTCGAGCAGGTCCTCCAGCGGAACGTTGGTCGTGTATCCGCCGTAGGAGTGCGCCATCACGTAGTCGTAACTCGTGTCGACGCCGGCGAACAGGCTGTCGAGGGAGACGCCCCTCCAGGTCGTGCCGAGTTTCGACCACCGGGTGACGCAGTGGATGTCGGTGGTGATGTCCTCGATGGGGAGGGCGTGCAGCTCGTCCCAGCTCCAGCGATGGACCGCTCCTGACTCGGTGCGGATGGTGAACTCCCAGTCCGCGGTGTCGATGTCCGGGGTCGGGCCGGCGGACAGCACGGGGAAATCCTGGGTGAGATATTGGCCGGGTGGGAGATCGGGGACGCTTTCACGCCTGCGGCCACCGAAGCCGCGCGAGATGACTGCCATGGGGTGCTCCTTCCGAATGTTTTCACCCTACTGAACCCGGACCGTCCTGTCACCGGAGCGTTTAGGCTGAGTGGATGACGCGCCTGGATCTCGGCATTCCCGGGCTCCGACGGGACCCGGCTGCCCCGCCGTCGACGGTCGGGCGGCCGGATGTCCCCGGGCTGGTCGACCGCTTCGGTCGTCAGGCCCGCGACCTCCGGGTGTCGATCACGGAGAAGTGCTCCCTGCGCTGCACCTACTGCATGCCGGAGGCGGGGCTTCCCGCCATTGCGCGCGACGACCTCCTGTCCGCGGTCGAGATCGCCCGTCTCGTCCACATCGCCGTGCGCGACCTCGGGGTGCACGACATCCGGTTCACCGGCGGCGAGCCCCTCATGCGCGCCGACCTCGCCGAGATCCTCGCGCGCTCGTCCGCCGTCGCCGGCGGCGCGTCGATCTCGATGACGACCAACGGCATCGGGCTCGACCACCGCATCCGCGAGCTGGTGGATGCCGGCCTCACCCGCATCAACATCTCCCTCGACACCGTCGATCGTGACCACTTCGCCCGCCTCACCAGGCGCGATCGCCTGCCCGCCGTGTTCGCGGGCATCCGGGCGGCGAAGGAGGCGGGCCTGACCCCGCTCAAGATCAACGCCGTGCTCATGCGGGATACCCTCGCCGGCGCGGCCGATCTGCTCGCCTGGTCGCTCGAGAACGGGGTGCGGCTGCGATTCATCGAGCAGATGCCGCTCGATGCCGACGAGGCCTGGGCCCGCGACAACATGGTGGATGCCGCGGAGCTCCTGGATGTCCTCGGCGGCCGCTTCGAGCTCTCCCGGCCGCATCGCGACGATCCCTCCGCGCCCGCCGAGGAGTGGCTCGTCGACGGCGGACCTGCGACGGTCGGCGTCATCGCCTCGGTCACCCGCTCGTTCTGCGAGGCCTGCGACCGGACGAGGATCACCGCGGAGGGGACGGTGCGCTCGTGCCTGTTCGGCGACGAGGAGACCGATCTGCGCGGGCTGCTGCGCGGAGGGGCGGACGACCGTGACATCGCCGATCGCTGGCGGGCCGCCATGTGGGTTAAGCAGGCCGGTCACGGGATGGGACGGACCGACTTCGTCCGGCCGAAACGCAGCATGGGGGCGATCGGTGGCTGAGCGGATCCTCGTGCGCTATTTCGCCTCCGCCGCGGAGGCCGCGGGACGCGAGGAGGAGGAGTTCGACTCGCCGTCCACCGTCGGCGAGCTGCGGTCGCTCCTCATCGAGCGGTACGGCGATCCGATGGCGCGGGTGCTGGCATCCGGATCGTTCCTCGTCGACGGGGTCGTCCGCCGGGACGACGCCGGCCCCCTCGGCTCCCGCGCCGACGTGCTGCCGCCCTTCGCCGGCGGCTGAGCGGGTCCGCCTGCCTACAGGCCGACCCACTCCGCGGTGCCGTCGTCGAGGTGCTGACGCTTCCAGATCGGCACGTTCTGCTTGATGAGGTCGACCAGGCGCTCGCAGGCGGCGAAGGCCTCTGCCCGGTGCGGGGCGGAGACGGCGGCGACGAGCGCGGTCTCGCCGATCTCGAGCGATCCGACCCGGTGGGCCGCGGCGACGCGGAGCCCGGTCTCCGCCGCGACGGTCTGACAGCAGTCCTCGAGGAACCGGAGGGCGTCCGGATGCGCCTGATAGTCGAGCGCGGTGACCGACAGCCCGTGGTCGTGGTCGCGCACGATCCCGCGGAAGGTCACCAGCGCCCCGTGCTCCGCCGCCAGGACGAAGTCCTCGACGACGGCGGGGTCGATCGGCCGCTCGGAGATGGAGGCGAACACCCTAGCGATGCTCCCCACCTCCCGCGATCTGCGCGACGAGATGATCGAGCAGCCCGTCGAGCACGGCGAGGCCGTCGGAGACCCCTCCCCGGGAGCCGGGGAGGTTCACGATCAGCGTCCCGCCCGCGGTCCCCGCGACGGCCCGGCTCAGCGCGGCCGTCGGGGTGGTCGCGGCTCCGCGTGCCCTGATGGCCTCGGCGACCCCCGGCAGCTCCCGGTCGAGCAGGGGCAGGGTCTCCTCCGGGGTGCGGTCGCTCGGGCTCATTCCTGTGCCGCCGGTGGTGAGGATGACCGCCGGTGCGGTCGCGACCACCCTGGCCAGCTCGGCGCCGACCGCGGCGTCGGCGACGATCGTGACGGCATCCACGGAGTAGGCGCGATCGGCGAGCCAGGCGGCGATCACCGGCCCCGTGGTGTCCTCGCGGCGTCCGGCGGCGCCCTCGGTCGAGGCGACGATGACGGCCGCCGTTCCCGGCCGCACGGGAGTCGGCTCGACGATGCCGTCGCGGGTCCAGTGGCCGCGCCTGCCCCCGGTCTTCCGCTCCAGCCGCACCTCGCTGAGCACGGCGGCCGGGTCGACCGCCTTGACCATGTCGTGCAGCGTCAGCCCCGCGATGGCGACGGCGGTGAGCGCCTCCATCTCGACGCCGGTGCGTCCGGTGGTTTTGGCCGTGGCGGAGATGAGGATGGTGTCCTCGGTCAGCTCGAAGTCGACGGCGACCGAGGTGAGCGGGATCGGGTGGCAGAGCGGGATGAGCTCGCTCGTCCTCTTCGCGCCGGAGATCCCGGCGATCCTGGCGGTCGCGAGCACGTCCGCCTTGGGCAGGTCGTCCGCGCGGACCAGCGCCACCACGTCCGGCCGGGTGATCAGCCGTCCCGTGGCCGTCGCGGTGCGCGCGGTCACCGCCTTGTCACCGACGTCGACCATGCGGGCGCGACCGTCCGCGTCGAGATGGCTCAGGCCGCTCACAGTACCCAGGTCCCCACCGTGTCGCCCTCCCTCAGGCTGGTCGTGTCCGCCGGGATGTCGATCAGGACATCGGATGCCGCCAGTCCCGCGACCAGGTGCGATCCGGGGCCGGACACGACCTCCACTCTTCCATCATCCACGAGGCGCCCGCGGAGGAACTGCCGCTTCCCGGCCACCGAGGTCACGTCCGCGGTGAGTCTCCTCGTCGGCCGGGAGGCGGCGGGCAGGCCGGCGACCTGGCGCAGCAGCGGCGCGACGAACACCTCGAAGGAGATCTGGGAGCTCACGGGGTTGCCGGGGAATCCCACGATCGGGACGCCCAGGAGGCGGCCCATCGCCTGCGGTCCGCCGGGCTGCATCGCGACGTGGCCGACCCATCCGCCCTCGGCCTCGAGAAGCTCCCGCACGACCTCGTAGTCGCCCATCGAGACCCCGCCGGAGGTGAGAATTAGATCGGCGTCGCCGGCCGCGGCCGCCAGCGTCTCGCGCAGCGCCGTCGCGTCGTCGTGCGCGCTGCGGATGAGACGGGTCACCTGCGCGCCGCAGAGTCCGGCCGCGGCCGCCAGGGCCGGGCCGTTGGAGTCGTAGACCTCGCCGAGGCCGGCAGGCCCACCCGGCGCGACGAGCTCCGCCCCGGTGGTGACGATCACCAGCCGGACGCGCGAACGCACCTCCACCCTGTCCAGCCCGGCGGCGGCGAGCACGGCGAGGTGGCGCGGGGCGAGGCGCAGTCCGCCAGGCAGCAGCCGATCGCCCTCTCGCACATCGACGCTGCGCTCGCGGACGTACTCGCCGGGCATTCGGCCCCGGTGAACGGTGACCGTCGCGCCGGAGACCGTCGTGTCCTCGATCGGCACCACGGCGTCCGAGCCGTCCGGCACCACCGCGCCCGTCATGATGCGCACGGCGGTCCCCGCCACCAGCGGCGGCGGATCGGAGGGCCTCGCCGCCACCTCTCCGACAATCGGGAGGCTCACCGGGAGCCGGCGCAGGTCGGTCGAGACCACGGCGAAGCCGTCCATCTGCGAGTTGCGGAACAGCGGCAGGTCGACGGGGGAGAGGATCGGGGCGGCCGTCACCCGGCCGAGCGCGTCGGCGAGGCCCACCGTCTCGCTCCCGGTGGAGAGGGCGTCCGCCAGCAGCTCGCCGATCGCCGCCGCGTACTCGTCCACCGTGAGGCGATCGCGCACCTCAGTACCTCGCCATCGCCGGGTCGATGCGCCGGGACCAGGCGTCGATACCGCCGCCGAGGTGCCGCGCCGGGATCCCGGCCGATCGCAGGAGGTCGAGCGCCCGGGCGGAGCGGATGCCGTGATGGCAGTAGACGACGATCGGATCGCCCCCGGCCAGCTCGTCGACCCGCGCGCCGAGCTCGCCGAGAGGGATCAGCACCGCACCCGGCAGGGCGGCGATCTCCGCCTCCCACGGCTCGCGCACATCGAGCAGTCTCATCGGCGCACCGCCGGCGAGCTCGGCGGCCAGCTCCTCCGCGGTGAGCTCCTCCGCGCCGGCACCGTCCGCGGGGTTCTTCGACGGCAGGCCGCAGAACAGCTCGTAGTCGACGAGCCCGGTGATCGGCTCCGCCGCGGGATCCCGCCCGTAGTCGATCCGGCGGAAGGCGCCGCTCAGCGCGTCGAAGGTCGTCACGGCACCGATGAGCGGGGCGCCGATGCCCGTGAGCACCTTGATCGCCTCCGTGGCCATGATCGAGCCGATCACGGCGCAGACGGTGGGCAGCACGCCGCCCTCCTCGCAGGAGGGCACGGTGCCGGGAGGCGGAGGGGCGGGGAAGAGGTCGCGGTACTGCGGGCCCCTGTCCGCCCAGGCGAGACCGGCCTGGCCGGCGTACTGGGACACCGCCCCCCACACGAGCGGGATGCCGCTGAGCGCCGCCGCGTCGTTGGCCAGGTACCTGGTCGGGAAGTTGTCGCTGCCGTCGATGACGAGGTCGTAGTCCGCGAAGAGATCGAGGGCGTTCGTCGCATCGAGACGGTCCTCGATGGTCATCACGCGGGTGTCCGGGTTCAGTGCCGCGACGGTCTCCGACGCGGAGCGGACCTTGCTGCGACCCAGGTCGGCCATGCCGTGGATGTGCTGGCGGTGCAGATTGCTGAGCTCCACCGTGTCGTCGTCGACGATGCCGATCGTGCCGACCCCCGCCGCCGCGAGGGCGGGGATGATCGAGCTGCCGAGGCCGCCCGCGCCAATGACGAGCACCCTGGCGGCCCCGAGGCGGGCCTGGGCCGCCGCACCGAACCCCGGCAGCCGCTCCTGCCGCGCGTAGCGCTCCCGCTCGTTCTGCCCCATGTCGTTCGATTCTGCCAGGTGCCCCTGCGGGGCATGGATTTATCCGTGGATTCGGAGTTAGCCTTGGGCGCATGTCGCAGATACGGATCAAGGATGCCGCCCTGTACCTCGGGGTGAGCGACGACACCGTCCGTCGCTGGGTTGACAACGGCATCCTCGCGGCGGCCAAGGACGAGTCGGGCAGGAGCGTCGTGGACGGTCTCGCCCTGGCGACGCTCGCGCGGGAACACGCCGTGCTGCCGGAGGATCCCTCCGGCGTCGGCCGTTCCGCCCGCAACCGCTTCGTCGGACTGGTCACCGCCATCACGGCCGACACGGTCATGGCGCAGGTGGAGCTGCAGTGCGGCCCGCATAGGGTCGTCTCCCTCATGAGCAGCGAGGCGGTGCGCGAACTGGGCCTCGAGCTCGGCTCCGTCGCGATCGCCGTCGTCAAGGCCACCACGGTCATCGTCGAGACCCCGCCCACCAAGGAATGACCCCGTGACAACAAGGAGTGCCCTGTGAAGACGTCCCTGCGCCCGCTTCTGGCCCTGGCCCTCGCCGCGGGAGTGGCCATCGGTGCCACCGCCTGTTCGTCGACGGAACCGGCATCCAGCCCCTCGGCCACCCCCAAGCTCTCCGGCTCGATCACGGTGTTCGCCGCCGCCTCGCTGACGGGCACCTTCACCGATCTGGCGAAGTCCTTCGAGAAGAAGCATCCGGGCACGACGGTGCAGCTGAGCTTCGCCGGCTCCTCCAACCTGGTCACCCAGATCACGGCCGGCGCCCCCGCCGACGTCTTCGCCTCCGCCGACACGAAGAACATGGCCAAGCTCACCGATGCCTCGCTCGTGGCCGGCACCCCCATCGACTTCGCCACCAATGTGCTCGAGATCGCCGTGCCGCCGGACAATCCCGCCTCGATCCACTCCTTCGCCGACCTCGCGAAGGCCGGCGTGAAGACGGTGGTCTGCGCCCCCCAGGTGCCCTGCGGCTCCGCGACCGTGACCGTCGAGACCGCGACCGGGGTGAAGCTCAGTCCCGTCAGCGAGGAGTCCGCGGTCACCGATGTGCTCGGCAAGGTCTCCTCCGGAGAGGCGGATGCCGGCCTCGTCTACGTCACGGACGTCAAGGCCGCCGGGTCCAGCGTCAGGGGCATCACCTTCCCGGAGTCGAGCAAGGCCGTCAACACCTACCCGATCGCCGCGCTCAAGGACAGCGCGAACGCCTCCCTCGCCACGGCGTTCATCGACTTCGTCACCGGACCCGAGGGACGGTCCGTGCTGAAGGCCGCCGGTTTCGGTGCCCCGTAGCGCCCGTGCGATGACGTCGGTCGCCGCCGTGCCGCGCTGGGTCGTCGCCATCGCGGTGCTCGGGGCGGTCTTCGTGCTGCTCCCCCTCGTCGCCATGGCGACCAGGGTCGACTGGGGCGGATTCCTCGGGCTGGTCACCTCGGAGTCATCGGTCGCGGCGCTGCTGCTCAGCCTGCGGACGTCGCTTGCGGCCACGGTGCTGTGTGTGCTGCTCGGGGTGCCGATGTCCCTCGTCCTCGCCCGCACCTCCTTCCCCGGGCAGCGGGTCGCCAGGGCGCTCGTCCTGCTTCCCCTCGTGCTGCCCCCGGTGATCGGCGGCATCGCGCTGCTCGCCGCGTTCGGGCGGGAGGGGCTGCTCGGCCACACCCTTGACGTCCTCGGCATCCACATCGCCTTCTCCACCACCGCGGTCGTGCTCGCGCAGACCTTCGTGGCGCTGCCCTTCCTCGTGCTGAGCCTCGAGGGCTCCCTCCGGGTGGCCGGCGTCCGCTACGAGGCGGTCGCGGCGACGCTCGGCGCCCGGCCGACGACGGTGCTGCGCCGGGTCACTCTTCCGCTCGTGCTGCCCGCGCTGCTCTCCGGGGCCGTGCTCTCCTTCGCGAGGGCCCTCGGCGAGTTCGGGGCGACGCTGACCTTCGCCGGCAGCCTGCAGGGGGTGACCCGCACCCTTCCCCTGGAGATCTATCTGCAGCGGGAGACCGATCCCGACGCGGCCGTCGCGCTGTCCCTCGTCCTCGTCGTGGTCTCCCTCCTGGTGGTCGGGCTGACCCTGCGCACCGCGAGGTCCGCCTCGTGAGCCTCGTCGTCGCGGCGAGCCTCGCAGCCCGCGACCTCGACGTCTCCTTCGAGGTCGCCCGCGGGGAGACGGTGGCCATCCTCGGCCCGAACGGGGCGGGCAAGTCGACGGCGCTCGCCGTGATCGCCGGACTGCTCCGGCCGGATGCCGGGGCGGCGAGCTGGGAGGGGATCACCCTCTTCGACACGGCGAGGGGATCCTGGCTGCCCCCGCATCGTCGCGGCGTCGCCCTGCTCGCCCAGGAGGCGCTGCTCTTCCCCCACCTCAACGTGCTCGACAACGTGGCGTTCGGGCCGCGCAGCGCCGGAGCCTCGACGGATGCCGCCAGGGCGACCGCGCGGCGCTGGCTGACCGAGGTCGAGGCATCCGAGCTGGCGGCGGCCAGGCCGGCGCGGCTGTCCGGCGGTCAGGCGCAACGGATCGCCATCGCACGGGCGCTCGCCGCCGAGCCGGACATCCTGCTGCTCGACGAGCCGTTCGCCGCCCTCGACGTCGCCGTCGCCCCCACCCTGAGACGGATGCTGCGACGGGTGCTGGCGGC
>NZ_DASWPB010000170.1:0-15723 GCF_036404185.1 Lacisediminihabitans sp.
GAGGTCGGCGCCCTTGATCGTGTCGATGAGGTAGCGGCCGCCGCCGTAGGTCCCGCCGGGCTGGCCGGCGAGGGCGTCCTTCACGGGGACGAAGATCCCGCCGCCGTAGCTGCCGAGCCCCCAGACGTCCAGGGTGCCGACTCCCGGGATGCCGACCACGCCGAGCAGATCGAACGGGACGAGCCCGTCCGTGCCGGTCTCGACATCCAGGTGCCTGGGCTCGGCGGGCAGCAGCTCCGCCTCGAACCGCCAGGCCGGGTCGTACGGGGTCACCGGCAGCCCGGTGAAGACCGCGAGATCGTCGGGGAGCAACGGCGTGGACGGATGCTCCGCGAAGAGCCGATCGCGTTCGATCCGCCACAGCTCGTGGGCCTCCGCCGGGTCCGCGGATGCCCGCACCCGCGCATACAGCCCGAACACGCGGCGTCGCCAGTCGGCGACCTCGAAAGCAGTCATGTCTCACGTTAACGCCGGTGGCCGGGGAATCGTTCCGAAGTCGCTACTGTCGGAGGGTGACCCATGGCCAGACCCAGTATCAGATTCGTTTCGATTGGGGACTGGAGGGCGCGTCCGACATCGGTGTCGGCGCCGATGTCATCGTGGTCGTCGACGTGCTGTCGTTCTGCACCGCCGTCGACCTCGGGCTCTCTGCGGGCCTCCCGGTCGTGCCGCTCGCCGCGGAGGGCGGAAAGCCGACCGGTGGTGCCGCGGTCGCCGCCGCGCTGTCCTCGTCGAGCGCCCTCGTCGTCGCCGGGTCGCTGCGCAACCGCCGGGCCATCGCGGACTGGGCGCTCGCCCAGCAGGGGGACAAGGGCGATCGCTTCACGGTCGCGGTGATCGCCGCGGGCGAGCCGGGTGAGGAGGGAGGCATCCGGTTCTGCGTCGAGGACCTCCTCGGCGCCGGGGCCGTGATCGACGCTCTCGCCGACGTGGGCATCGACTACTGCTCGCCGGAGGCGGCCACGGCGAGCGCCGCGTTCACTGGACTCAGCAACGCGACCGGTCACCTGATCGGCGCCTCCGCGGGCGGCCGGGAGCTCGAGGCGCGCGGCAGGAGGCCGGATGTCGATCTCGCGATCGATCTGGATGTCTCGTCCCTCGTGCCCGTCCTCGGGGAATTCGGCTTCCACCTCTGACGTTGCCATTGGACAGGGAGAATCCCTGATCATTTTGGAGGACTCATGAAGGCAGTACTCGGTGACACCGTGCTCGCGGAAGCGGCTCAGGACGACCTGATCAATATCGAGGGCAACTGGTACTTCCCGCCGGAGAGCGTCAATCGGGAGTTTCTGGTCGACAGCGCGACGCCGTACACCTGCCCGTGGAAGGGCGAGTGCCAATACTTCAGCGTGAAGGAGGGCAACACCCTGCTGCAGGACCGCGCCTGGACCTATCCGACGCCGTATCCGACCGCCTTCGAGCGGGTCGGCAAGGACTTCAGCAATTATGTCGCGTTCTGGAAAGAGGTTCAGGTCGTCGACTGACGTCCCGAGCCGATAGCGGAGCCGAATAGCCCCGGTCAGCCGGAGGTGCGGGCCCGGTGCGCCCTCACCTTCGACCGGTTGCCGCAGCGCTGCATCGAGCACCAGCGGCGATTGTTCGACCGCGACTCGTCGTAGAAGACGAGCCCGCAGTCGTCCGCGGCGCAGGTGCGCAGGCGCCCGGCATCCTCGCCGAACAACCGCACGGCATCCCGCGCGATCTCCGACAGGGTCTGACCGACGCGCACGGAGCTGCGTCCCGCCCGTCGTGCGCCACCGGACAGCGAGGGCGGGATGTCCGGGGTCGCCGCGAACAGGTTGATCGTGTCCACGTCGTCCGCGGCCGGCAGCAGTCCAGAGCTCAGTGTCCTGGCGACCGCCGCGATGGCCGCCCTGAGCGAGCGGGCGTCGACGAGATCGCGGTCGGACGCAGAGGCATCCACCCGGTCGAATCGGGCCGCGAGCCAGGCGCGCAGGTCATCCGGTGTCGCGAACAGCTCGCCGTCCGGATCATCGCCCATGCCGCCCGTGTAGGCGAAGTCGAGACAACCCGCGCCGGTGTCGAACCACCATCGTGTGCTCGCACCCGAGCCAAACCATTGACCGGTCTTCACGTAACCATTATCGTCGGTTACGCACTCGTTGACGAGGAAACGGTGGGCAGCCATGAAGCTCCAGGTCACCTTCGACACCGCGGACCCCAACGCCCAGGCGGCGTTCTGGGCCGCGCTGCTCGGCTATCAGGTGGAGGACAACTCCGAGTTCGTGGACCGGCTCGTGTCCGACGGACGGATGCCGGAGAGCGATCGCCTGATCCGGAACGGCCGCTCGGTCTTCCGCGAGGTCGCCGCCGCCAGGGATCCCACCGGGGAGGGCCCGCGCCTCTACTTCCAGCTCGTGCCGGAGGGCAAGGTCGCCAAGAATCGGGTGCACCTCGACGTTCCGGTGCCGGAGGAGACGAGGCGCGCCGAGGTGGCCAGGGCGGAGGCGCTCGGGGCGACCCTGCTCTGGGAGACGGATGACCGCGGCACGTATACGTACACGCTGAGCGACCCGGAGGGCAACGAGTTCTGCCTGCACTGATTGCGAGGCGCGGCGGCAGGGCCCGTCAGCGGCGGGGGCGCGGAACGGAACGCTGGCGCCATTCGATCGTGTTGGCGGGGTCGAAGCGGCGCGAGCAGGTGCCGCAGGCGAGCGGCCGGGTGGGGCGACGATAGCGGTAGTGCACGTGGCCCGCCGGGCAGGTGCCCACCCACGGCGCGAGCTCGTTAGCGATGGCCCCATCGTGCAACCGCTTGCCCTCGTAGCCGAGCTCTGAGGCGATCGCCTTCCATCTCGGTCCGTGGCCCGCCCTGGTGCCGGCGATGGCGTGGGCGACCTCGTGCAGCAGCACCTGATGGATCTCGTCGTCCTCGTAGCGGGAGGCGAGGTACCGGGAGACCGTGATCTTCTTGTCCGTATAGTTGCAGAGTCCGGCACGGGTCTTGGCGGAATCGAAGCCGAAACTCCAGCCCTGGTCGAGATGCAGGGCGATGAGGGCATCCGCCCATTTGCGCACACGAACCAGCTCAGCCACGCAACGAGGCTAACCCCAGCCACCGACAGCGTCATGCCTGGCCGTTCGCTTCTTTCCCGCCTCATGGTCGCGTGGTGGTAAACCGTCATCGATCTGCCGTGACAGCGCCTGGTTTGCCGTAAGCGTTATCGAACCATTCGACGAATTGGAGCGTCGTGCCCCACTCTTGGGCGATGCGGTCGTGGATCGCCCGCTGGTCATGCCCGGGAAGGAACGCGCGGCTTCCTGCAACGGCGCCTCCACAGCCGCATCTGCAGGTGCGCAGTCCGGTTGGGAGATAGGTGACCGGATTGCGGTAATGGTCGACGCGTTGCCCGATCAAGGCGTCGTAGTCGGCGTCGCCGACCTGCAGCACCCGTCCGATGATCGCCTGCTTGGGCTTCTGGTGCTGGAGAGACGGAATATCTTCGATGCGTTCGATTGCCACCACCGCAACGACCTCACCGTGGTGAGAAAACGTCGCGACCTCCTGGCTTCGTGCGCGGCGCCCGAGGAGCCAAATACCACGATTCTGCTCATATACCTCATGGTCACTAAGGTCGAGGCTCCACCCGACCCACGCGCGCCCCATGCCGTCTTTCGCCGCATCGATGTCGAACCGATCGTTGAGCTTGAAATTGATGGTCAGTCCGTCCCCATTTCGGATAATTAGCGGCCGGGGGTTCAGGCCATCCTGGCGAGCTGATAAAAGCAACTCCGGGACGCAGGTTAGCTACGGCAATCGGTGAGTGCTGGAGAGTGAGAGATATCCCGGAGGCCCTCCCCGCGTGTCGTCGCGCCGACCGATGTCTTTTTTTCGTCATGTCAGTTCGGCGTGACGTCCCGCTGAACTGACATGACAAAAACGGGAAGATGGAGCCGAAGCCGCGGGTTGCCTGGCGACGCCTCTGCGACCGCGACTGACTGCGGTGAGGGAACGACCCTCAGTCGCCGCGGGTGCCCGTCTGGAAGATGCTCTTCGCCGGCGGAGGGGACTGGATGGCCGTGGCATCGGTCACGATGGACGCCCCGGCGATCCAGTTGCGCAGCTCGCCCTCGTCGACGACCTTCGAGGGGTGCGGTCCCCCGGCGAGCAGCCGCGGCATCCACTCCAGCGGCAGAGGTTCCCGCGAGCCGACCACGACGACGTTGCCGAACCGGCGGCCCTTGAGGATCTGGGTCTCGGCGAGCACCGCGACGTGTCCGGTCGCGGCGAGCATGGTGGCGGCCTGGCCGCGCGCGAAGGCGAGGCCGGGGCCGTCAGCGACGTTGGCGACGATGATGCCGTCGGGCTTCAGTAGGGCGACCGCCTCGGTGTAGAACTCGATGCTGGTGACGTGGGCCGGCGTGCGAGCGCCGCTGAACACGTCGACGACGAGCAGATCGACCTGACCGCGCAGCCCGGGCGGCAGCTTGCCGAGGACCTCGCGGGCATCCCCGTGCCGCACCCGGATCGACGCGTGCCGGGGGAGCGGAAGATGCTTGCGCACCAGCTCGACGAGGTCGCTCTCGATCTCGATCACCTGCTGCCGGGAACCGGGCCTGGTCGCCTCGATGTAGCGCGGCAGGGTGAAGGCGCCTGCACCGAGGTGGAGTGCGGTGATCGGCTCCCCCGGCATGCCGATCTGGTCGATCACGTGCCCGATGCGCTGGATGTACTCGAAGAAGAGCTGGCTGGGGTCCTCGAGGTTGACGTGCGACTGCGGCGTGCCGTCCACGACGAGCGTGAAGCTGCCGGGAACCCAGCGGTCGGGTTCGATGACGGCGAGATAGCCGCTCCTGCTGAGGACGATCGAGGGATTCGTGGTCACGCTTCGACCCTGCCACAGATGCGGATGCCCGTGGGCACCGCCCGAAATGGGCGTTCGTGGGCTCTTATAGCCGAATCGCCGAAAATGGTCAAGGAATAACTGGACAAAGGGTGTAGTTGCAACCTATAGTTGTTCTTTGCGCTCCCAGGATTTCTCTGCCTTCATATTGCGGTCGGCTGCGTGTTCACAACACACACTCCTCATGGGTCCCTGGGGCGAATCCATCACCGACTGACTGCCACTTTACGCAAATAGGGCCAACACTGGTCCACCGGAGGTTATTTCCTTGGCTGCTGCTCGCAACGCATCCACCACGAACTCATCGAAAAAGGGATCTCCCAAGAACGGCCGCTCAGCAGAGCGTCTCTCGTTCGCGAAGATCACCGACACGCTGACGGTTCCCGATCTACTGGCTCTGCAGACCGAGAGCTTCGACTGGCTGGTCGGAAACGACATCTGGAAGGAACGTGCGGCCGCGGCGAAGGCCTCTGGCCGCCAGGACCTTCCCGCCCTCACCGGCCTCGAGGAGATCTTCGAGGAGATCTCCCCCATCGAGGACCTCGGCGAGACGATGCAGCTGTCGTTCACCAACCCGTTCCTCGAGGAGAAGAAGTACTCGATCGACGAGTGCAAGGAGAAGGGCAAGACCTACTCCGCCCCGCTCTACGTCGAGGCCGAGTTCATGAACCACCTCACCGGTGAGATCAAGACCCAGACGGTCTTCATGGGCGACTTCCCGCTGATGACCCCCAAGGGCACCTTCGTCATCAACGGCACCGAGCGCGTCGTGGTCTCCCAGCTGGTCCGCTCCCCCGGCGTCTACTTCGAGCGCCAGCAGGAGAAGACCTCCGACAAGGACATCTATTCCGCGCGCATCATCCCGAGCCGCGGCGCCTGGCTCGAGTTCGAGATCGACAAGCGCGACCAGGTCGGCGTGCGCATCGACCGCAAGCGCAAGCAGTCGGTCACCGTGTTCCTCAAGGCCCTCGGGCTGACGAGCGAGGAGATCCTCGAGGAGTTCAAGGGCTTCTCGTCGATCGAGCTCACCCTGGAGAAGGACAGCATCCTCACCAAGGAAGAGGCGCTCAAGGACATCTACCGCAAGCTCCGCCCGGGCGAGCAGGTCGCGGCCGAGGCGGCGCGCGCGCTCCTCGACAACTTCTACTTCAACTCCAAGCGCTACGACCTCGCGAAGGTCGGCCGGTACAAGATCAACCGCAAGCTCGGGATCGACGCCCCGCTGTCCAACTCGGTGCTCAGCCAGCAGGACATCCTCGCGACCATCAAGTACCTCGTGGCCCTGCACGACGAGCAGAAGACGCTTCCGGGCATCCGCGACGGCAAGCCGGTCGAGCTCCGCCTCGACGTGGACGACATCGACCACTTCGGCAACCGTCGCATCCGCGCCGTCGGCGAGCTCATCCAGAACCAGGTCCGCACCGGACTGTCCCGCATGGAGCGGGTCGTCCGCGAGCGCATGACCACGCAGGACATCGAGGCGATCACCCCGCAGACCCTGATCAACGTGCGACCCGTCGTCGCGGCGATCAAGGAGTTCTTCGGCACCTCGCAGCTCTCGCAGTTCATGGACCAGAACAACCCGCTCGCCGGCCTCACACACAAGCGGCGCCTCTCGGCCCTCGGCCCCGGCGGCCTCTCCCGTGAGCGTGCCGGCGTCGAGGTTCGCGACGTCCACCCGTCCCACTACGGCCGCATGTGCCCGATCGAGACCCCTGAGGGCCCGAACATCGGCCTGATCGGCTCGCTCGCGTCCTTCGCGCGCATCAACTCCTTCGGGTTCATCGAGACCCCGTACCGCCGGGTCATCGACGGCGTGGTCTCCGAGACGATCGACTACCTCACCGCGAGCGAAGAGGACGAATACGTCGTCGCCCAGGCCAACGCGCCCCTGACCGCGGAGGCCCGGTTCGCCGAGCCCCGCGTCCTCGCGCGGAGCAAGGGCGGAGAGGTCGACCTGTTCCCGATCGAGGAGATCGGCTACATGGACGTCTCGCCGCGCCAGATGGTGTCCGTCGCGACCTCGCTCATCCCCTTCCTCGAGCACGACGATGCGAACCGCGCCCTCATGGGTGCGAACATGCAGCGCCAGGCCGTCCCGCTGCTGCGCAGCGAGAGCCCGCTCGTCGGAACCGGCATGGAGGGCTTCGCGGCCATCGACGCCGGCGACGTCGTCATCGCCGAGAAGGCGGGTGTTGTCTCGGAGGTCTCCGCCGAGGTCGTCACCGTCCAGCTCGACGAGGGCGGCACCCAGGACTACTACCTGCGCAAGTTCGACCGCTCCAACCAGGGCACCTCGTACAACAACCGCGTCATCGTCTCGGTCGGCGAGCGCATCGAGGTCGGCCAGGTCATCGCGGACGGACCCGCGACGGAGAACGGCGAGCTCGCCCTCGGCAAGAACCTGCTCGTCGCGTTCATGCCGTGGGAGGGTTACAACTTCGAAGACGCGATGATCCTCAGCCAGAACCTGGTGAAGGACGACACGCTCTCCTCGATCCACATCGAGGAGTACGAGGTCGACGCCCGCGACACCAAGCTCGGCAAGGAGGAGATCACCCGCGATCTGCCCAACGTCTCGCCGGAGCTGCTCGCCGATCTCGACGAGCGCGGCATCATCCGCATCGGTGCAGAGGTTCACCCGGGCGACATCCTCGTCGGAAAGGTCACGCCGAAGGGCGAGACCGAGCTCTCCGCGGAGGAGCGCCTGCTGCGCGCCATCTTCAACGAGAAGAGCCGCGAGGTGCGCGACACCTCGCTCAAGGTTCCCCACGGCGAGGCCGGAACGATCATCGGCGTCAAGGTGTTCGACTCGCAGGACGGCGACGACGAGCTCGGCTCGGGCGTCAACCAGCGTGTTGTGGTCTTCATCGCCCAGAAGCGCAAGATCACCGAGGGCGACAAGCTCTCCGGTCGTCACGGCAACAAGGGCGTCATCTCGAAGATCCTGCCGGTCGAGGACATGCCGTTCCTCGCCGACGGGACGCCGGTCGACATCGTGCTGAACCCGCTCGGCATCCCCGGACGCATGAACTTCGGCCAGGTGCTCGAGATCCACTTGGGCTGGGTCGCCAAGCAGGGCTGGGAGGTCAAGGGCAACCCGAAGTGGGCGGCCAAGATCCCCGCGAACGCCCTGAGCGCGGAGCCGGGCACCAAGGTGGCCACCCCCGTGTTCGACGGCGCGCTCGAGGCGGAGATCGAGGGACTGCTCGACTCGACCACGCCGACGCGTGACGGGGAGCGCCTCATCGGGTCCAGCGGCAAGGCTCAGCTCTTCGACGGCCGCTCCGGCGAGCCGTTCCCGGAGCCGGTCTCGGTCGGTTACATGTATATCCTCAAGCTCCACCACCTCGTCGACGACAAGATCCACGCGCGTTCGACGGGACCGTACTCGATGATCACGCAGCAGCCGCTGGGTGGTAAGGCGCAGTTCGGTGGACAGCGATTCGGCGAGATGGAGGTCTGGGCGCTCGAGGCCTACGGCGCGGCATACGCGCTGCAGGAGCTGCTGACGATCAAGTCCGACGACATCCTCGGCCGCGTCAAGGTGTACGAGGCCATCGTCAAGGGCGAGAACATCCAGGAGCCCGGCATCCCGGAATCCTTCAAGGTGCTCATCAAGGAGATGCAGTCGCTGTGTCTGAACGTCGAGGTGCTCTCGGCGGACGGTACCGCGGTGAGTCTGCGCGACACGGACGACGAGGTCTTCCGTGCGGCGGAGGAGCTCGGCATCAACATCTCCAGCCGGTTCGAGAACTCGTCGATCGACGACATCTAGACCGCGGCAACCGACGACACTGACGAACTTTTCAAAGTAGGAGAAAAATTGCTCGACGTAACAACGTTTGATGAGCTGCGTATTGGCCTCGCGACCGCCGACGACATCCGTCGTTGGTCGCACGGCGAGGTCAAGAAGCCCGAGACGATCAACTACCGCACGCTGAAGCCCGAGAAGGATGGCCTCTTCGGAGAGCAGATCTTCGGACCGAGCCGCGACTGGGAGTGCTCGTGCGGAAAGTACAAGCGGGTGCGCTTCAAGGGCATCGTCTGCGAGCGCTGCGGCGTGGAGGTCACCAAGTCCTCCGTCCGTCGTGAGCGCATGGGCCACATCGAGCTCGCCGCCCCCGTGACGCACATCTGGTACTTCAAGGGTGTTCCGAGCCGCCTGGGCTACCTGCTCGACATGGCGCCGAAGGACCTCGAGAAGGTCATCTACTTCGCCGCGTACATGGTCATCTCGGTCGACGAGGAGGGCCGTCATGACGACATGCCCGGGCTCGAGAACGAGATCCGCCTCGAGATCAAGGAGCTGGAGAGCCAGCGCGATGCCCGCATCGCCGACCGCCTGCAGCGCCTCGAGACCGACCTCGCCGCACTCGAGGAGGAGGGTGCCAAGGCCGACCAGAAGCGTCGCGCCAAGGACCTCGCCGAGAAGGAGATGGGCCAGGCCCGCAAGTCCTTCGACGAGCAGATCGCCCAGCTGGAGCGCGTCTGGGACGACTTCCGCAACCTCAAGGTCGGCGACCTCAAGCCGGAAGACGCCGTCTTCCACGACCTCCAGGACCGTTTCGGGGTGTACTTCGAGGCCTACATGGGCGCAGAGGCCATTCAGAAACGCCTGCAGGCCTTCGACCTCGCCACCGAGAGCGACGACCTGCACGACCAGATCGCCAACGGCAAGGGCCAGAAGAAGATCCGCGCGATCAAGCGACTGCGCGTGGTCAACTCCTTCCTCCAGACCGGCAACTCGCCGGCCGCCATGGTGCTCGAGGTCGTCCCGGTCATCCCGCCGGAGCTGCGCCCGATGGTGCAGCTCGACGGTGGCCGCTTCGCGACCTCCGACCTCAACGACCTCTACCGTCGTGTGATCAACCGCAACAACCGTCTCCGTCGCCTGCTCGACCTCGGCGCCCCCGAGATCATCGTCAACAACGAGAAGCGGATGCTGCAGGAGGCCGTCGACGCCCTGTTCGACAACGGTCGTCGTGGCCGTCCCGTCACGGGAACCGGCAACCGCGCCCTCAAGTCCCTGAGCGACATGCTCAAGGGCAAGCAGGGCCGGTTCCGTCAGAACCTGCTCGGAAAGCGCGTCGACTACTCCGGTCGTTCGGTCATCATCGTCGGACCTCAGCTCAAGCTTCACCAGTGCGGTCTGCCCAAGCAGATGGCGCTCGAGCTGTTCAAGCCGTTCGTGATCAAGCGACTCATCGACCTGAGCCACGCGCAGAACATCAAGAGCGCCAAGCGCATGGTCGAGCGCAGCCGTCCGCAGGTGTGGGACGTGCTCGAGGAGATCATCCGCGAGCGCCCCGTGCTGCTCAACCGCGCACCCACCCTGCACCGTCTGGGCATCCAGGCCTTCGAGCCTCAGCTCGTGGAGGGCAAGGCCATCCAGCTGCACCCGCTCGTCTGCGCGGCGTTCAACGCCGACTTCGACGGCGACCAGATGGCCGTGCACCTTCCGCTGTCGGTCGAGGCCCAGGCCGAGGCGCGCATCCTGATGCTCGCCTCGAACAACATCCTCAAGCCGTCCGACGGTCGCCCGGTGACCCTGCCGACCCAGGACATGATCATCGGTCTGCACCACCTCACCACCATCAAGGAGGGTGCAGTGGGTGAGGGTCGCGCGTTCTCCTCGATCGCCGAGGCCATCCTCGCCTTCGATCAGCACACGCTCGACCTCAACGCGAAGGCCCGCATCCGGCTGGAGAACGTCGTCTTCGCCGAGGGGGAGGAGCCGGCGAACTACGCGCCCGGCAAGCCCGTCCTCGTCGACACGAGCCTCGGACGCGCCATCTTCAACGAGACCCTTCCCGCCGACTACCCGTACGTTCAGGCGCTCGCGGACAAGGGCCAGCTCTCGCTGATCGTCAACGATCTCGCCGAGCGCTACCCGAAGGTGGAGGTCGCCGCAGCGCTCGACCGCATCAAGGACGCCGGGTTCCACTGGGCGAGCCGGAGCGGTGTGACCGTTGCGCTCTCCGACGTGCTGACGCCGCCGAACAAGCGGCAGATCATCGAGGGCTACGAGAAGCAGGCGTCGAAGGTCCAGACCCAGTTCGAGAAGGGCCTCACGACCGACGCCGAGCGTCGTCAGGAGCTCATCGAGATCTGGAACAAGGCAACCGCCGAAGTCGCCAAGGCGATGGAAGACAACATGCCTTCGGACAACACCATCAACCGCATGGTCACCTCCGGTGCTCGTGGTAACTGGATGCAGGTCCGCCAGATCGCCGGTATGCGCGGCCTGGTGTCGAACCCGAAGGGTGAGATCATCCCGCGTCCGATCATCTCGAGCTACCGAGAGGGCCTCTCGGTCGCCGAGTACTTCATCGCGACCCACGGTGCCCGCAAGGGACTGGCCGACACGGCGCTCCGCACGGCCGACTCCGGGTACCTCACCCGGCGTCTGGTCGACGTCTCGCAGGACGTCATCATCCGCGAGGACGACTGCGGCACGACCAAGGGTCTCGACCTCACGGTCGCGTCCGTCGGCGCCGATGGTGTGTTGGTTCGCGACTCCAACGTCGAGAACTCGCTCTACGCCCGCAGCCTCGCCGAGGACGCGGTCGACGCGAACGGCAAGGTCATCGCCAAGGCCGGTGACGATGTCGGAGACGTTCTCATCCAGGAGCTCATCGACAACGGCATCACCCACGCGAAGGTCCGCTCCGTGCTCACCTGCGAGTCAGCGGTCGGCGTCTGCGCCGCCTGCTACGGCCGGTCGCTCGCGACTGGCAAGCTCGTCGACATCGGAGAGGCCGTCGGCATCATCGCGGCCCAGTCGATCGGCGAGCCCGGCACCCAGCTGACGATGCGCACCTTCCACACCGGTGGCGTCGCATCCGCGGATGACATCACCCAGGGTCTTCCCCGTGTCACCGAGCTGTTCGAGGCCCGCACCCCCAAGGGTGCGTCCCCGATCGCCGAGGCCGCGGGAAAGATCACCATCGAGGACACGGACCGCAGCCGCAAGCTCATCCTGACCCCCGACAACGGCGACGAGCCGATCGCCTACCCTGTGCTCAAGCGCGCGACCCTCCTCGTCGAGGACGGGCAGCATGTCGAGCTCGGGCAGCAGCTGCACGTCGGCGCCATCGACCCGAAGGAAGTCCTTCGTGTCCGCGGTGTCCGTGCCGTCCAGATCCACCTCGTCAGCGGGGTGCAGGGTGTCTACCGCTCGCAGGGTGTCCCGATCCACGACAAGCACATCGAGGTCATCGTCCGTCAGATGCTTCGCAAGGTCACCGTCGTCGATCACGGCGACACCGGCCTGCTCCCCGGCGAGCTCGTCGACCGGCTCAAGTACAACGAGCTGAACCGCACGGCGCTCACCGAGGGCAAGAAGACGGCGTCCGCTCGCCAGGAGGTCATGGGCATCACCAAGGCGTCCCTGGCGACCGAGTCGTGGCTGTCGGCCGCGTCCTTCCAGGAGACCACCCGGGTTCTGACCCAGGCGGCCATGGAGGGCAAGTCCGACCCGCTGATGGGCCTGAAGGAGAACGTGATCATCGGAAAGCTGATCCCGGCCGGCACCGGTCTCCCGAAGTACCGCAACGTGTCCGTCGAGGCAACGGAGGAGGCGAAGGCCGAGCGGTATCCGAACCGGATCTTCACGGACGACTCCTCGTTCAGTGAGGCCGATCTGAGCTTCGTCGACTTCGACAGCTTCTCCTCGGACGACTACACGCCCGGCACGTACAACTAAGCAGCACCCGTACCGACACGATGGCCCCTCCGCGACAGCGGAGGGGCCATCGTCGTTCCTGTGGACAGATCGCCCCGCGGGATCCCGATCGCCCTAGGCTGCACGTCATGTCGACCGGGGCACCACGATGACCGCCGCCGCGCTGAGCGACGGCGTCGCCATCCTCGCCTTCCTCTACCTCGCGGCGATCAGCCTCGTGCTCTGGGTTGTCGACGTCCGCAGGCACCGCCTGCCGAACGTCATCGTCCTGCCCAGCTACCTCGTCGGCGCGGTGCTGCTGTTCGTGGCATCCTCGGTCGGTGGCGATCTGCCCGCGCTGGCGCGCGCCGGGGCGGGATGCCTCATCCTCGGCGGATTCTACCTCCTGTTGGCGCTCGCCTCGCCACGCGGCATGGGTTTCGGCGACGTCAAGCTCGCCGGCCTGCTCGGCCTGTTCCTCGGTTGGCTCGGCTGGGGGCCTCTCGTCGTCTGCGCGGTCGTGCCGTTTGTCGCCGGTGGCGTCTTCGGCCTGGTGCTGATCGCCGTCCGGCGGGGGCGGGCGGGCGCATCCATCGCCTTCGGACCGTGGATGCTCGCCGGCGCGTGGCTGGGCGTCGTCGTCTCGTTCCTCCCCGCGGAGGAGCTGCTCGACCTGGTCTGATGCGACAGCGCACCGTGGCCCGGTGGGGTGGCGATTGCTAGAGTGACCCTGATCCATTGGGATGGCCTGGTCGGCCCGTGAGGAGTGCACAATGAGCGACGAGACGCCGCGCGCGCGGCCGGAGACGGGCGCCGTCGAGCCGGCACCGGACGAGATCGAGCCCGAGCGGGTGGCGATCGAGGAGACGGTGATCGACGAAAGAGCGGATGAGGCCGTCCCTCTCGACGAGCCCACCGATGACATCAAGGCCAAGTACGTCCTGGTCGAGGAGGTGCCCGCCGTCGTCTCATCGACGGAGCCGGTCGCGGCGACCGACGATCCGGCCGCCGTGGAGTTGGAGCCGCGGGTCGAGGCGGCTCCCCCCGTGCAGACGATCTACGTCTCCGCCCCGTTGCCACCGGCGAAGAAGGGCAACCGCCGGTTCGGAGTGCTGATGGCGGTGCTCTCCGCCGTCGTGTTCGCGATCCTGTTCGCCCTCGTCGTCGCGGTCATCCACGCGGGTTCGACGGGCACGATCTCCTTCTCCTTCATCGACGCGCCCACGTTCTATGTGCCGGTCCTGTATTTCCTGGCCGGCTTCATCCTGCTCGCCCTGCTGGCCAACCGTGCCGGGTGGTGGGCGTACGTGCTCGGCAGCCTGCTGGTCGGCATCTTCGTCTACTTCGGTACGGTCGGCACCCTGCTTCTCGTGAACGGGATCATCGCCGAGACGCCCGACCAGGCATCCGCGCTGTTCTCCACGGCGCTCGCCGACCCCTACGTCATCGCTGCCGCACTGCTCTCCCGGGAGATCTCCCTCTGGGTGGGTGCGGCGATCAGCGCCAGGGGGAGGCGGGTCAGGGAGAAGAATGCCGAGGCCCAGGCGCTCTACGAGCGGGAGTCCGCCGAGCGCCGAGCGGAATTCGATCGCGGGACCGTTCGTGAGGGCCTCGTCTAGCGATTCGCCGCGTCGCCGCTACGTCGCGGTACTCGCGGTCTTCGCGTCGGTGCTGTTCCTCGCCCTGGCGATCGCCGCCAGCGGGGTGATCAGTCTGCTCACCGACCGTGAGGTCCTGGCCGAGAGGGGCGCGGGCCCGCTGATCGCACCGGTCATGTTCCTGGTCGCCACCGCAGCGCTCTACCTGCAGCTCGTCACGCTCGGCTCCCGCCGACGCCGGGGATGGATGATCCTCAGCTCCGTGGTGGTGGGAGTGAACTGCTATCTTCTGTTCCTGGTGTCCGGTGCCACGCTCTACTCGCTCGGCAGCGGGGAGCCGCTACGGGGTGTCCTCTTCGTCGGGGGAAACGCGTTCGGCCCCTTCGCTCTCGCCATCCTCGGAATCGCGGTGGTCGTCGCCCTGTGCTACCTCCTCCTCGTGGCCTATCGCGACGGAGGCGGAGCACGGACGACGCCCCGATGGCCGTGGGAGGACCGCGACGATCGGGACAGGGAGGGGCGAGATTAGCCCTCTCCTATACTGGTCTGGCGGCGACGAGGTGGGTCCCGTGTCGGTCTGCTGGGGAGGAAAACCGTGCGTCTCAAACTGACCTTGCTCCGACCGTCCGGCGTCTCCGACGACATCGTCGTCACCGCAGATGCCGCCGCCAGCATCTCCGATGTCGCCGCGACCATCGCCAGGCTTGACCCGCGCGCCTCCTCGCCGGTCGATCCCCAGCGCGTGCTGACCCTGCATGCGACCCTGCCCGGCCAGTCGGAGGCCCTGCTCCTGCCCCCGGATGCGCCGCTCGGCGAGGCGTGGATCGGCAGCGGTGCGACGGTCGGCATCGCTGACGGTGGCACCTACTACCTGCCGCCCGCCGCGGGAAAGCCGCCCATCGTCGCGATGCTGACCGTCGTGAGCGGCCCAGACGCAGGCAGGGAGTTCCCCCTGCGGGCCGGGACGACGGTGCTGGGGCGGGAAGAGGGCAACGACATCGTGCTGAACGATCCGCTCGTGTCCAAGCGCCATGTACGCTTCGAGGCATCGTCAGCCGTCGAGGTCATCGATCTGGGTTCGGCGAACGGCGTGGTGGTCGACGGCGGCATCGTCACCAGGCTCAGAATCGAGAAGACGGAGACCCTGTTGATCGGCGACTCCGAGGTGCGCATCGCCGTCACGGAGGCGACGGCGCTCGCCGGGGTGGCGCCGAAGGCGGGACCGATCTTCTTCAACCGCTCGCCCAAGGTCGAGCGTCGCTACGCCGGTGCACAGTTCGCCGCCCCCGAGGTGCCCGCCGAGAGGCAGGAGCAGCCGTTCCCCCTGCTGGCGATGATCACCCCGCTGCTCATGGGTGGCGCGATGTTCATTCTCACGCGGCAACCGACATCGCTGCTGTTCGTTGCCATGTCGCCCGTGATGATGGTCGGCAACTTCCTTACCGGCAAGTCGAGGGAGAAGCGCCGGTTGAGGAAGGCGATCGGCCGGTTCGACGTCCACCTCTCCTCGCTGACCGCTCAGCTCGAGGAGGAGCGAGTTCGCGAACTCGAGTTGCGCATCAACGAGTCGCCCTCGACGGCAGAGGCCTACGAC
>NZ_DASWPB010000171.1:0-16799 GCF_036404185.1 Lacisediminihabitans sp.
GCTCGGAGACGCCCTCATCGCTCGGGGTGTGCGGTGAACGAAGCCCGGGTGCGCATCCTCGGCCCCGTGGTCGACGAGGAGACCCGCTGCATCCACTACAGGACGCCGCTCGACGTCATCGCGATCAGGTTCGCCTGCTGCGGCGAGTTCTATCCCTGTCACCTCTGCCATGCGGAGACCGCCGATCATCCTGCCGCACAGTGGCCGGTGGATTCTCGCGACGAGAGGGCGGTGGTCTGCGGGCTGTGCTGGCATCGGCTGACCATCGCGGAATACCTCGACGCGGATGTCTGCCCGGCCTGCGCCGCGCCGTTCAACCCGGGCTGCAAGCTCCACACCCACTTCTACTTCCAGGCCTGACGCCTTCGACGTCACCGCGAGTGGGACGCCCGTCGAGACGCCGTCCCCGTTCCATGCCGTCGGGCCCTGGTACTCCGACTTTCGGCAGACGACCGACGACGAGGTGATTGCCGCTCTCGCGGCGCATCGACGGGCCTAGGCAGACGACCGAGCGGATAGTACGCCACGATGCCCTCGACGGAAGCCCTTGTCGTGCCGCTCCGTCCGGGCTGAACTGGAAGGAGAGAAACGGAGAATGGCAGAGGAGCCGCCATGAAGGCAGTCGCGTTGAGAGGTCCATTCGAGGTGTCGGTGCAGGAGGTTCCCGACTTCCCCAGCGGGGGCTCGACGTCGGCCGGACCGCGCCTCGCGGCATGAGCCACACGCGGATGGGCGCCACCGAGCTCTGGCTGGTTCGTCACGGGGAGAGCACGGCGAATGCCGCCGCGTCGCGGGCGGAGGCGGAGGGGGCGATGACGATCGAGGTGGATCAACCGGACGCCGATGTGCCGCTGTCGCCGATCGGCCGGCGGCAGGCCGGTGCCCTGGGACGCCGGCTCCTGGAGACCGGCCCGGTCCTCGACGGTCTGTGGTCGTCTCCGTACCTGCGTGCTCAGCAGACGGCCGCGATCGCCCAGGAGCAGGCCGGGTTCGACCTGCCGATCCGGATCGACGAACGCCTGCGGGACCGCGAGCTCGGCATCCTGGACCTGTTGACCTCCGCGGGCGTGGAGAGCCGCCTTCCCGAGGAGGCCAGGAGGCGGCGGTGGCTGGGAAAGTTCTACTACCGGCCACCGGGAGGCGAGTCCTGGGCGGATGTCGCCCTGCGGGTGCGGTCCTTCCTCGGCGATCTGGACCACCGGGACGATCGAGGACGGGTGCTCGTCGTCGCCCACGATGCGGTCGTCATGCTCTTCCTCTACGTGTGCACCGGCCTGACCGAGCCGGAGCTGCTCGCCTTTTCGCGCACGCACACGGTGACCAATGCCTCCGTCACGAGGTTGTCGCGGCCGTCTGGTTTCGGGATCTGGTCGCTGGAGGAGTTCTCGAACGACGACCATGTCGCTCGAGAGGGTGTTCCGAGAACGGCGCATCCGGGGGATCAGGATGTCGCCATCCACTGAGGCAGGAGGTCGGGTCAGGGAGGTGACGCCGCAGGCGCTGCGGGAATGGCCCCTGCCGATCCCGTCGGGATCGAAATACAGCCGCGGGCAGATCGTTGTCGTCGGTGGCGCTCCCCGCTCACCGGGTGCCGCGCTGCTCGCGGGAGAGGCCGCGCTCCGGGTGGGCGCGGGGAGGCTGACCCTCGCGGTCGGCGCCTCGATCGCCGGCCAGATCGCCGTCGCCCTTCCGGAGTGCGGCGTGGTGTCGTTGGAGGAGACCGACGCGCGCCACGTCCGCGGGGCCGGCATCCGTGCCGCCGCCGACGACCTCGGTCACGCGGATACGATCCTCGTCGGCCCGGGCCTCGACGATCTGGACGAGACTCTCGCCCTTCTTCTGGCGCTGCCCGAACTGGTCCGGAGCGGGGCCACGGTGGTGCTCGACGCCTTTGCGCTCGGGGTTCTGTCGGAGGCACCGGAGGTGGCACGGGCGCTCGCAGGTCGGCTGATCCTGACGCCCAACCTGAGCGAGGCGGAAAGACTGGCGGGGCATCCGGTCGGCGATCTGGTGGAGGAGATTCCCTCGCTGGCGCGTCTCTACGGCGCGGTGATCAGCTGCCACAACGTGATCGCCGCACCGGGCGCCCGGCCGTGGTCGGTGAGCACGGGGACGGTCGGTCTCGCGACCTCCGGGAGCGGCGACGTTCTGGCTGGCGCCGTTGCCGGACTCGCCGCACGAGGCGCGATCCCGGAGCAGGCCGCGGTGTGGGGCACCTACCTGCACGCCACCGCGGGCGACCTGCTGGCGACGAGGATCGGGCCGGTGGGTTTTCTCGCGCGGGAGCTTCTGGCAGAGCTGCCAGCCATCCTGGATCGGATGCGACCGGAATGAGTCGCGAAATGTCCGATCATCACTCGGATTTCCCGGATGACGGCGAAACTGGGAAGTGAGGACTCAAAAGGGCGGAGGCAATCGTGCAGGACAGGCACAACGAGACGGGTGAGGTGCTCATCGACGTCGTTCGGCTGTCGGATCACGAATGGCGGGTCAGTGACCGGAACAGGCCGGAGAGCGACGGGCTCTCGGTCATCGGATTCGTGGAACGGGTCGGGGAACGACGATTCGAGGTCACACGACTCGGAGAGCCGGGCGCGAAGGTGCATTACCCGAGCCTGGATCTGTGCGTGGACGCCCTTGCCCGGGGACACGGTCGATAGCAGAGCGGTGGACACGGATGCCGAGCGCGTTGTGCTCGCCGTCGAACGTCATCGACTTACCCGGTGCCTGGGCGGGTCGTCGATGGCCCGGTCGATCTCGGCGCGGAAGGCGGCTGCGCGATCAGTCCAGTCCGGGATCCCTTCCCGCAGGACCGACGAGCGCCGGGGCGAGGCCACATCGAGAACGGTGTGTGCGAACTCGTCGGGTGCGGCGATCCACAGCTCGGCCTGTGCCGTGGCCTGGCGGAAACCCGCCACGGGAGTGCTCACGATCGGACGACCAGACGCGAGGTATTCGTAGAGCTTGATGGGATCGAGGCTTTCGGTGAAATCGGTGACAGCGTGAGGGACGATGAGGACATCCGCCCGGACCAGATAGGAGGGGACGGTGTCGAAACGTCGGGACCCGAGAAGACGGACGGACGGATGGGCGCGAAGGGCCTCTGCATTGCCCGGGCCGAGCGCGTTCGGGCCGATCAGGACGACGCGTCCGTCCTTCTCCGCGACGGCGTCCGCCGTCTCGAGCACGAGCGGCACATCGAGCCGATCCTCGTGCAGGGTTCCCGCATAGAGTGCCACCGGTCCTGCCGGGAGATCGTCGGGTGAGGGGAGGACTGGCGCGCGGTAGGCGTCGAGGTCCACGGCATTGGGGATGAGCACGACGGGTCGTACCGCGCCCTTGACCTTCTCGAGATCGGGCGAGCACACCACCACCACCTCGCTGAGGTCGAGCAGCGCCGCATCGTCCTCGATGATGGTGGCCCGCTGACGGCTTCCCCGTGACGCTCGCACCCAGTCGTCCGTGATGTCGTAGAGCGTCGGCCAGCCCTCCGCGCCGGCGAGGCCCCGCCACTTCGGATCGTTCACCCAGAGCAGATCAGGACGCCAGCCGAGGGCATCAAGCGTCTGCGTCGCCTGGCGTCGAAGGAGAACATCCGACAGCCGGCCGATGGCGCGCGGCAGCCACTTGGTCGCCTCGAGCGCGACGAGCCGGCCGTCGTATCCGTCGATGCTCCGCGCTCCGCTCCCACGTCGTGGTCGTCGTCTGGAGAGAACCTCGTGAATGGGATCGGGTGACGGCTCGATAAAAAGCACCCGCAGCCGGGGATCGGCGTTGAGCAGCCGGTGGACGAGGTGCTGATTGCGCCGCCAGACCCCGTCCCACGACTCCAACGAGCACACCACGATCGTGGTCATCGATACCGCACCTTCTCGTAGACGCGGATCGTCGCCTCGGTCTGCTGCTCGAGCGTGAAGCTCTCGCGTTGCCGGGTGCGCAGGGATCGCCCGTAGGCCCCTCGTCCGCCCTCGTCGTCGATGAGAGCGGCGAGGTGGGCGGCCAAGGCCCCCGCGTCGCCGGACGGGTACAGGGCGGCTCCCGGCACGGCTCCCACGGTCTCCAAATGCCCCGCGGAGGCTGTTGCGACGACTGGCAGTGCCAGCGCCATCGCCTCGAGAACGCCGAGCCCGTATGGCTCGAGGGGGGCCGTCGCGACCAGGATCGACGCCCGTCGCATCCACTCGTCGACATCGGTTCGGAAGCCGGCGAACTGGACGGATTCGGCCAATCCCCGTTCCTGTGCCAGTCGTTCCAGAGCCTCTCGTTGCGATCCCCGCCCGAGGATGTCGAGGCGCCAATCCTGCCGTGCCTCGCCGAGAAGCGCCCACGCTTCGATCGCGACCGCCGTCTCCTTCTCGGCCTCGAGGCGCTGCGCAATGAGAACGGTCCTCTCGCGGAGGCCGGGAATCGGCCCGAGATCGCTGACACCCGCACGAACGACCTCGCTGGGGCCCTCGATCCGGTCTGCCACGAATTGTGAGACGGCGATCTGGGCAGCGATGCGGACGCGGAGGAGACCGAACGCGGCCCGGCTCACGCCATTCCGTCCTCGGTGCGCGGCGAAATGCCGCGTGCTCACCACCGGGGCATGCACGGAGGCGCCGATCAGCACACCGGCGAGGTCGGCTGCGGTCATGTGGGTGTTCACGATGTCGACCGGCCGGAGGCCGCGAGCGGCGGAGGCGGCCTCCCATATCGTGGCCGCCGGGCGCCAGAGCACGTCGGCCGATTCGAGCGGCTCACGCATCATGTCCGGGGCGCCCCCGATGACGCTGACCTGCAGCCCGGCCGCCCGGAGCGCGAGAGCCGAGGTGAGCACGTGGCGCTCGACGCCGGCGAACCCGTCGCTGCACACGACGTGCAGCACGTGCAGGTCAGCGCCCATCCGCGTTCCCCCGGTAGAGCCTCTCGTACGCATCGACGATCCGACTCAGCGAGAAGGCCTCCTCCACCCTGTGTCTGCCGAGCCGTGCAAGCCGGTCACGTTCGGGCTCGTCGCGTAGGAGGTCGACGATGGCGGCACCGAGGTCATCCATCTCGACGAGCCGGCCGTCTCGTCCGTGCCGGGTGACGTACCGGGAACCGACGTTCGGCGTGGCGACGACGGGGACACCCGCGGCCATCGCCTCGACATAGGGGACGCCGAAGCCCTCGTAGCTCGACGGAAGGCAGAATGCCCACGCCCTCTGATAGGCCTCCACCATCGCGGCGTCGCTGACTTCGCCGAGCACGTGCACGCCCTGGCCGGGCTCGGCCGGGGCATCACGGCAGATCATCTCCAGCCGGGCATCGGGAAGCACGGGCGCGACCTGCTGGGAGAAGACCTGTGCGAGTGCTCGGCCGCGCTTGCGGTTCGCCCAGGTGCCGACGAACAGCACGGTGGGCACGGTCGCGCGCCTGCCAGGGACCGGGGTGAAACGTTCGGCGTCCACGCCGTTCGGGATGACCCGTCGAACCCACGGGTACCATCTCCGGGTGGCAGGGGAGACGACCACGGTCTCGTCGGCGACGATGCTCGCCAGCACCTCGCTGAATCCCAGCAGCACCATGCGCAGGCGGGCCACGAACCCCCTGATCCTGATCGCCTCCTCGAAGCACGAACCGTGGAGGGTGCGGATGTGCCGAGGCACCCGCCGTCGCCACATCCAATAGTCGTCTCCGTGGGCGTGGAGCACATCGTACGAGCCGAAATCGACCTTTCTCAGTTCCGTCGCGAACCGGAACGTGCGCAGCCGTCCCGTCAGCCGGATGTGCCGGTGCCCGTACGAGGCGCCCTCGACAGGCGGGCAGTCGCTGAACACGTCGACGTGATGTCCGCGCCTGGTGAGCTCGGTGGCGAGTTCGTGCACCTGGTAGCCGACGCCGATCTTACTTCCGCTCGGCAGGTAGTAGGAGATCATGGCTATCCGCAGCGGACGCGTGTCCGTGGCTGCACTCACGATGCTTCGAGCCCCCGCTTGAGTGCCTCCAGCCACGCCCGGCCGTGTTCGAGATCCGGCTCGAGGTAGTTGCCCTCCGCCCACTCGTTCCACGACTTGATCCAGAGCAGGCGTTCCTGGGGTGGCCTTTCCGCCAGGGTGCTCGCGGCCGTGTGCACGTTGTGTCCGAATTTCTCCGGCAGCGATCCGGTGAGCACCAGGCCTCGATTGCCGGAGCGAGGGGTGTTGTCCCAGTTCGGATACACGCTTGGCTGAAGCCGGGGATTATGGCGCACCGGGTCCCAGATCGCGGGATCGGTGGAGTACGGATACCGCTCCGGCGCGCCCAGCTTGCGACCGACCCGCATCCGGAGGACATCGAATCCCGTCTGGCGGGCCGGGAGACGGACGTAGACGCCCGAGTCGAACCCATCCTCCGCCAGGGAGGCATAGCGGGGTCCCCCCCCCAGAAGATCGCTCACCTCGGCGACGAGATAGAGGCCCTCGAGACCAGCCGCGCGCGCCATGCCCTGCCAGCGGTCCACGAAGGCCGAGGCATCGGGAAGCTCCTCGGGCCGGAACACATAGAACACCGGCTTGTCGTCGACCCGAAGATAGCGGGGATCTTTGAACGCCTCGAGGATGGTGTCGAAATGCAGCTGATCGTCCTCCGGGCCCGGATAGGTCTGTTCTCGCAGCATCCGGTTCTCTGCGGCGTGCCAGATGCCGGTCCACGATTGATTCGCCCACCCGAGGACGAATTTCAGATCCGGTGATCCCGAAGCCATGACCTCGCTGAAGGGACGTTCGAGGATGCGCGAGCCGGCACCGAACCAATAGTGCCAATAGCAGAACGCCTCGATGCCGTACTCCGCCGCGAGGTTCGCTTGGGCCTCGCGCGCTTCGGGCAGGCGCAGGTCGTAGAAGCCCAGGTCGGCGGGAAGGTGCGGTTGCACGTGTCCGCGGAACAGGGGACGGGCCTTCGCCGCGTTGGTCCATTCGGTGAACCCCGGGCCCCACCAGGCATTGTTCTCCGGAATCGGATGAAACTGCGGCAGGTAGAACGCCACTGCGCGAGCTGCGGGCGTCGTCATCGTTCGGCAGACGAGTCGTGGGACGCGATCTCGCGGACGGCGTCCGGCAGCACTGGCTCTCCACCGCGAAGCTCCACGATCCCCCCGATTGTTCCTGTTCCGGGATGCCCGCGGTACGGATCGCCCCGCTGTCCCTGTTCCCGCCGATCCTATCCGATGGCACCTGCCGCGAGACCGGTTCCGCGACACCACCGGGATCCTCGGTGGTCGCCCTAGAATGACTGCGGAGGGGAGTATGCCTGTGCGGCGACTGGGAGCGTATGTCCTGCCGGGCGACACCGACTGGCTTGCGAAGAGTCTCGGTCGGTACTATCCGCTGCTCTCCGAGCTCGTTGTCGTCGTTCCCCGCGATTCGCGGGGCTGGACCGGCGTGATGATTCCCGTGGCCGAGGCCTTGGCCGTGATCACATCCATCGACCATCGCTCGATCATGCGCGTGGTGGAGGGCGAGTGGATAGATGCCGCCGATCCGATGCGTGCCGAGACAGCGCAGCGCCGACGGGCCATCGACGAACTGCGCGGATCCGTCGACTGGGTCCTCCAGATCGACAATGACGAGTGGATGCCCGATCTCGAGATCCTCGAGACGGCCCTGGACGTGGCAGAGGCGCGCGGAGCGGTCGCTCTGGAATGGCCGATGCGGGTGCTGTACCGGCGCACCAGCAGCGCGGTCTACGAGGTCGTCGCGGCGGACGGCAATCCCGTCTACGACTTCCCCGGCCCCATCGCCATCCGGCCGGAGGCGACCCTGGTCTACTCCAGGAGGGTCGAGGGAGAGTTCCTCCGCGCCCACGTCATGGGCGACCACAGATCGCTGCAACTGCGTCGTCAGCCGGAGCCGGGCGAGCATCGCTGGTCGGGACTGAAACACGACCAGGCGATCATCCACAACTCGTGGGCCCGCTCGCCCGTCGACATCCGTCGAAAGCTCAGATCGTGGGGTCACACGGGCGATGCCCGGTTCGGTCTCTATTACTGGCTCCGCTGGTGGCCCACGCCGCTCACCTGGCGGCTGCAGCGTAACATCCATCCGCTCTCATCCGCTCTCTGGCCACGACTCGCCAGACGCCCGCTGTCGGCTGAGCTCGTTGACTGACGATCACGGCACCGTCGTGTCCGTATCCGGTGCAACCGACGGTAGCCTCCTGCACGTCGTTGTTGTGCTCTCCTGGAACGGTCGCGACGATACCCTGGGCTGTGTGGGCTCGCTTGTCAACGGATCACCGGAGGTGACGGTCCTTGTGGTCGACAACGGCTCGTCCGACGGGACTCTCGAGGCCGTGCGATCTGCGTGGCCGTCCGTCTCGACGCTGCAGACCGGCACGAACCTCGGTTTCTCGGGAGGCATGAACCGGGGCATCCGCTGGGCGCTGGATCGAGGTGCGAGCTGCGTGACGGTGCTCAACAACGACACGGTCATCCCGGAGGGGGCCATGCGGGCGTTGCGAGAGGCGGCTGCACGAGGGCTCGCGGTGAGCCCTGAAGTGATGTACAGGGACTCTCCGCACGAGATCTGGTTCGGCGAGGGCGTCATCGACCGAGAGCTCGGGTTTCCCCACCACGTCGCGCCGGTGAACCTGGGGAGCTGCCAGGCCGGTCTGCGGCCGTCCGCGGTCCTCTCCGGATGCTGCGTGACCGCGTCGGCGGCGGTGTGGCGACACGTTGGGCTGTTCGACGAGCGCTTCTTCCTCGACTTCGAGGACTCCGAATGGAGCGTGCGAGCGGTGGCGAGGGGAGTCGGGCTCGCGGTGGTCTGCGACGTGCGGATCCTGCATGCCGTGTCGGCATCGTTCCGTGGCGCCGCAGCCCCCCTGGGCACCTTCTACTATGTGCGGAACGGACTCCTCTTCAATCGTCTCATCGGAGGGAACATCCCCTCGCGATGGCGGTTTCTGCGTCGTCGGGGCGTCTCCGGACTCCGTGATCGCTCCGGGAGGGATCGGATCCGCATGGCCGCTGTCATCGGCTGGGCGGTGGCGGCTTACCTGGCCCGCTCGTTCGGGCCTGCCCCCCGGTCTCTCCAACGGATGGCCGCACGATGGGGGTGAGCCCCGGCTGCGGTCGATCAGATGACGTCGGCGAATCCGCGTTCCATCTTCTGAAAGACGAGAACCCCACCGCCGAACACCGCGAGAGAGGTCACGATCAATGCGACGACCTGCCAGGGCTCGGCGAGGTCCTGTCCGAGCAGCGACCACCGAAAGACCTCCATCAGCCAGGTGAGCGGATTCAGCTCGAACAACCAGGTGAGGCCGACGGGAACCGCGCTGATCGAGTAGGCGATCGGGGTCGCGTAGAGGAGGATCTGCAGAAGCCAGGGCAGCACATAGGCGATGTCGCGGTATTTCACGGTGAGAGCCGACGCCGCGATGCCCACCCCCGACGCCAATAGGACCGTGAGAAGCAGCCACACCGGTGTCAGCAATACCGGCCAGCCCGGGTTGATGCGGAACACGATCAGCAGGACGACGAACATCGCGAAGGCGACGGCGAAGTCGAGCAACACCGAGATGATGCTGGAGAGGGGCACGAGCATCCTCGGGAAGAAGACTCGCGACACGAGCGACTGGTTCGCGACGAGGGAGCCGGACGACCGGGTGACGATGCCGTTGAACGCATTCCAGGCGAGCATCCCCGCGAAGCTGAAGACGAAGTACGGGATGCCGTTCGTCGGAAGGTTGGCGACCAGACCGAAGACGATGGAGAAGACGCCGGCGGCGATGAGGGGCTGGAGGATCACCCACGCCAGTCCGACGACGGTCTGCCGGTAGCGGAGGACGATGTCCCGCACGCCGAACCGATAGAACACCTCGCGGGCATCCCACAGCTCGCGCCAGGCGGGGAGGTTGAGCCGCCCGGGGGGACGGATGATCGTGCGCACCATCAGCCCACCTCGTATCGGAAATCGGCGAGCACACGCCCGTGTGCCAGGGCCTCATCGGAGGCGAGCTCCGGATACGGCGATGAGGGGAGCACCTCGATCGTGTCCGCTCCCTCCCAGGCGTCGAGGATGCCCGCCTGACACAGATACATGTCGACCGTGTAGCGGCCGGGACGTAGCCAGGGGGAGGCGATGATGAGGACTCCACGATTCTCACGAGCGGGATCGAACCAGGTCCCGGTGAGCCGCGAGTCGCATTGCAGCACGATGTTGCCGTCGGCGTCGTTGATGTGACACGAGACGAAGTACTTGCCGACGATCTCCGGCCCCGCGCCGACCTCGAACTCCACGACCTTGTCGTCGCGCGGATCGATGGTCTGGAGGACGGCGGCGACGCGCGTGAACCGCAGCGTCCCCGTTCCCGGTCGCAGGTGCGCGTCGAGTTGCTGTGTCTGAAAGTGCTCGAACGAGTCGCGGTATGCGGCGAAGGCGCCGTCGACACTGCCATGGTAGGAGAGCTGCCCCCGCTCCAGGAACATCGCCGACGTGCAGAGGGCGGTCACCGTCTGCGCCTGGTGGCTGACATAGAGCACTGTGCGGCCGTCCCTGGCCACATCGCGCATCTTGGCGAGCGACTTCGCCTGGAACTCGGCGTCACCGACGGCGAGTACCTCGTCGATCGCGAGGATCTCGGTGTCGAGATGAGCCGCCACGGAGAACGCGAGGCGCACGTACATTCCCGAGGAGTATCGCTTGACCGGAGTGTCGAGGAATCTCGCGACACCGGAGAACTCGACGATCTCGTCGAACCGTCGGATGATCTCCTTCCTCGTCATGCCCAGGAGAGCCCCGTTGAGGAAGATGTTCTCTCGGCCCGTCAACTCGGGATGGAACCCGGTCCCCACCTCGAGAAGGGATCCGACCCGCCCCCCGAGGTCGATGAGCCCCGAGGTCGGCGCCGTGATGCGCGTGAGCAGCTTGAGCAGGGTGCTCTTGCCCGCCCCGTTGCGGCCGATGATGCCTACCGCCTCCCCCCAGGGAAGGTCGACGGTGACGTCGAACAGCGCCGAGAACGTCTCGTACCGCGCACGGGCGAACGGGTTCCTGAGGCGGTTCAGCACGGCATCGGTGATCCGGTTGGTGCGCTCATGCGCCGAGGCGATGCGGTAAGACTTCGAGAGACCCACCGTCGAGATGGCAGTATCCCGCATGTCCGTTTGCTCCCCGACCAACTGGCTCACCACGCACGCCCTGCGCGTGGGGACAGGCTACACCAGCGGGGCGAAGCTCCAAGCGCCGCCAGCCGTGGGATACTGACCGGGATCGGGGATCGTCCGGACGAACGCCGAACGAGATGCTATCGGCGCATCGCCGTTTGCCGGGAGGAGCCGCATGAACGCGACAGAGGACCGGCGGATCGCCACGGTCGTCATTCCCGCCTACAACGGTGCACGGCTCCTCGGACATACGCTGGACAGCCTTGCCGCCCAGACGGTCGGGCCGATCGACGTAATCGTCGTCGACGACGGTTCGACCGATGAGACCGTCGACGTCGCTTCCGCACATCCAGTGGTCACCCGGGTGATCCGTCAAGAGCATCACGGGGTTGCGGTGGCCCGCAACAGGGGCCTCGCCGTCGCGGACACCAGCTGGATCGGCTTCGTCGACCAGGACGATCTGTGGCATCGTGAGCGGTTGGAGACTCTGCTGCTCCTGGCGGAGACGACCGGGGCCCTGGCGGTCGCGACCACCGAGCTGCCGTTCGCCGTGGTCACGGATCGTGAGGCGCTCGCGGCGATCGGGGACGGTCGCGACGACTGGCCCCAGCGTTGGATCGCGCCGGGAGCGGAAGACGATTTGTTCTCGTCGCCGGAACCGTTCGGGTCCGGCGAGGTGTCGACGATCTCCGCCGGGCGGTTGATGCAGGGAGCCGCGATGCTGACGACGGCTGTGCTCTACGACCGGGAGACGGCGATCGCGGCGGGCGGCTTCGCTCCGCACGCGCGTGCCCTGGACGACCATGTGCTCAACATCAATCTGGCCAGAATCACCGGGCCGATTCCGAGGGTCGATTCGAAACAGCTGCTGTATCGTGTGCATCCAGAGTCCACCTCGACGGTCTCTCCGATGGTCGGGCCGTTCCTGTCGATGCAAGCGGCAATGCGGCTGGGCGGCATGCCGGACATGGACGCCGGGATAGGACCGAACGTGGAGCACCTGCTCTACAACCTCCACCGCTCAGGACTTTCGGCGCGCGATCAGCGTGCTCTCCTCGAGCTCACCGTCCCGTACGATCAGCGCTGGCGTTGGCGGATGCGCTGGCTTGCACGCCGGTGGCGGATCCGCTAGAGAACGTGTGGTCAAGCGGGGCGGTTCGCCTCGTCCAGACCGTCCTTGGTGAAGAGATCACGTCGCCGTAGCGCGGCGGCGCGCCTCGTTCCGGTCGATACCGCCGCACGCAGCCGTGCCCCGAACAGATTGGCGAGTCGGAATGACTCCCAACCACGGGGGCCGTGATGTTTGAGCATGAACGTCCTGAGGCTCGTGTAGAAGTGCCATTCGCGTTCGCGAGGATCCTCGCTCGCACCACCCCCTTCGTGCATGGCCGTCGCGTCGGCGACGTCGATCAGCCATCCGCGCTGGCGGGCACGAAGTTGCCAGTCGGTTTCCTCGGCATAGAGGAAGAACCGTTCATCGAGCCACCCGACGTCCTTGAGCGCTTCGGAGCGCAGCAGCAGCACGGAGCCGATGGCGAACCCGTGGCGCATGTGCAGACGCCCAAGGCCGACAGCGACTGCCCATGCTCCGAGGGGGGTGGGGAATGGCCACCAGACTCGGACCGGTGCGGTGGTGCCCGGAACGAATTGGCGTGCGCCGACGGCAGCCGTCCGCGACGAGGAACGGAGCTTTGCGCTCATCAGCTCCACCTGGTCCGCGGTGATTCGCGCATCGGGATTGAGTAGGAGCACATCCATGTCTTCGTCTTCGCCCTGCACCGTCCGAAGACCGAGGTTCACCCCCGCAGCGAACCCTCGATTTCGCTTGGCATCCACATATCGTGCACCGTGCCGTTCCGCGACCAACCTGGTCTCGGAGAGACCGGAGTTGTCGACGACGATCACGGGAAAGGAGCCGTCCAGCGTCGCCAAGCATCCGTCGAGATCATCTGGTGGCCCGAATGCGACGATGAGCACGCACAGCGGTCTGCGGGAAATTTCTTCGTTCGATCTCCTCACAATTCGGTCGTATAGCCGCTCCTGCGCCTCGGCGACTCGACTCCAGGCGAACAACGGGGCGCGTTCCAGTCCCGCCTCGCGCAGCTCGGCCCATCGACGCGGCTCCAGCGCCGTCGCGAGGGCACGCGCGAGATCGGCCGGATCGTCGGGAGAGCAGAGGACTCCCGCTTCTCCTACCACCTCGGGTAGCGCTCCACTGGCGCTCGCGACGACGGGCACCCCGGAGGCCATGCCCTCGACGACGACGCGTCCGAACTGCTCGCGCCAGCCGGGTGTCGGCCGCGAGGGGACGGCGAGCACGTCGAGCTCCCGATAGCGGGCGCCGAGGCCGGCGCCGTCGGTGAAGCCGAGGAATTCGACCCGATGCTCGATACCGAGCTCCTTAGCCCGATCGGTCAGCTCCTTCCGTTCGGAGCCGTCTCCGGTGATCCGCAGCGTCCACTCCGGATGCGGGGCGATGGCGTCGAGAAGGACATCGACACCCTTGTGCGGTTCCAGCCGTCCGATGTAGCCGATGACCGCGTGGGCAGCGGGAGGTGGCCGGTCGGCGGCGCCGAACGCGTCGAGGTCGACGCCGAGAGGGAGGTACACCGCTCTGCCCGCCAAGCCCTTGTCGTTCAGGATCTCACCGGCCTCGCGATTGCAGACATAGGCCGCGGATGCGCCGCGGAGTGAGAGCCGTTCGAACATGCGGAAGGGGAAGGGGTAGGTCTTCCTGATGTTCTGGGCGGAGTAGAGCACATAGGGAGCGCGGCTCCGTCGCAGCCATCGCAACGTCAGCACTTCCGCCGTCGCGAGGGCGTTGGGCTCCTCGTGCAGATCAATCAGGTCGGGGCCTTCGCCGAGTGCTCTCCAGATGGGCAACGGATCGAAGAGGAAGACGCTGGGATGGGTGCCGATCGTTCTCGCGCCCCGGACGAAGGTGTCTTCGCCGGGTTCGAGTCTGACGATCCGGCCGCCTCCGTTCCATCGTTTCGCGGAGATCAGCGTCAGATCGACGCCCAGGAGGCGCAACTCGCGCTCGCGCTGGCGCCAGGCCGATACAGGAGCATGATGAGCGACCCGCAAGACCCTCATCGAATGCCCCCATCACGAACTCGTGCTCAGCAGTCTATGCGCGGCGTATCGCGAGAGCTGTCCCCGGGAGTCTTGCCGCCGAGAGATACGATTGCCGCTATGCGGGCGATGGGGTGGAATCGGACGGCTGTCCTTCTGGCAGGCGTGTTGACGGTGGCAGTCGTCGGCGGCATCGTCGGCGTGCTGAGCGCCCAGGCCGCCTTGCTCGCGCTTGCGCTCGCCGTCACGGTGCTCGCCGTCGGAGTGTCCTGTGTCGAGCCGCGGGCGATCCCCGTCCTCGCCATCCCCGCCTGCCTCGTGATGACGCGCGTCATCGGTATCGTCAGCGTGTCGGACGTGGTGCTCGCCGCCGCGACGGCCGTGTCCCTGTTCCTCGTGCGGGGAAGGATGTCGGCGGCGCTGCGGCCGTTGCTGTGGTCGGGGACCGTCTACCTGGCGGTGACGGTGCCGACGCTCATCCTCAATCCGTATGCACAGAACCTCATCGAGTGGGTGCACGAGGTTGTCCTCGTGCTCGGCGGCATGGTGGTCGGATATGCTGTCGGACTCACGGGAGCGGCCAGGGCGGCACTCTCCTCCTATGTCATATTGTCCGCCGCCATCGGGGTCGTCGCGGCCGTCGTCGCCGTCCTGTCTTTGCTCCGGACGGGCGCTTTCCAGCCCGTCTACCTCCCGTCTCTGCACAAGAACTTCATCGGAGGCTCTCTCGCCACAGCGGCCGTCATCGCGGCAGCGCGACCTCCGTGGATCGGCTGGCGGCGACGTACGTCGTATCTTCTCGTCGTACTGTGCATCCTGGGAGTCGTGGCGGCCCAGTCGCGGCAGGGGCTCGTCGCTCTCGTGGTGGGCTTTCTCATCCTGACGCTCCGGTTTCGTCGTCGTGCGGGGAGTTGGAGCCGGTTGGTCTGGCTTCTCGCCATTCCTGTGATGTTCTATGTCGTCGGCGAGGTGAACACGCAGCTGGCAAGCGACAACCTCCACAATTCGGCTCATCAGAGACTCACCTGGTTCAGCCAGTCCGTCGATGTTTGGCTTCATTCCCCCGTCTTCGGAGTAGGAATGCGCTGGTGGTACACAGACCGATTTCCTTCGCTCTTCCAACCTCCGAATGCAGAGTTCGAGGTGCTCACCACCACCGGGGTGGTGGGCCTCGTGGGATTCCTCGTCATGTTCGCGGGCGGTCTGTGGGTGCTCGCTCATCTCGACCCGGTGTATGGCACGGTCGGCCTCGCCGTCGTCCTCACGCGCTTCGTTCAGGCGCAGTTCGACCTCTATTGGGTCGCCGGTCAGGCATCCCTGTTGTGGATCGTCGCGGGGATCTGCATCGGCATGCAGGCCCGCGATCGAGCCCGTGCCGATCCCGCGATGTGGACGGCACCGCCCGGTCGTAGCCTCACGAGACCTCGCACATGAGTACAGACGTCATCCATGTCATCACGCCCGGCGATCACTACTCTCCGAGAACCGGCTCCGCGATTCCCTCCGTCGTGCACGGGCTGGCCTCGGCCGCGCGGGCGGCCGGCGACGACGCTGATTTCCCCCCGTACGTGATGGTCGACGGCTCAACCATGCATCCCCGTTACGACTCCGCTCTGCCGATCGAGTACCCGGGGGAACCTCGGCCCGGTAGGACACAACGGTATGCGGACGTGATCGGCTCGCGTCTCGGCAGGGCGCGGACAAATGCCGTTCGGTACATCCGTCCGCTCGCCCGTGAGCTCCGTCTGCGTCGCTCGGGTATCGTCGTCGCGCACAATCTGCCGGTGTTGTCGTCTCTTCTCGACGACGGCGGTCACCGGGTCGTGCTCTATGCACACAACGACATCCTGCGCAGCTATTCGCGGCGGGAGCTGGATCGGACGCTCGGCGGGATGGAGGTGGTCGTCTGCGTCAGTCGATCGCTTGCGGCGACGACCGCCGGGCGCCTTCCGACTGCGCTCGCCGCGAAGGTGCGGGTGGTGACGAGCGGAGCCGATTGCCGGAGATGATGAGAAGGGCCGATTTCCTCGTCGTACCGTCGACGTGGCCGGATCCCAGCCCTCTGATCATCGTGGCGCGAGTTCGCCGGGATTCTCCGCGACCTCGACTCCTCAGCGGTCGGGTAGCCCCTCCCTGGCGTCGCCTGCTCTGAGCCCGTCGAACATCGTGACGAGCGCGGTATCCACCTGGGCGGCCATCGCCCGCCATGCTCTCATCGGCGAGGCGATGGGGTCCGCGATGTCGTCTCCCGGATCGGCACCGATGGCCTCATCTCGCGGGCGTGCGGCGGCAACCTCGTCCAGCCACGGGCGCAACGGGACGCCTGACGGTCGCGGATGCTCGGACAACCAGCGTGCGAACTGCTTGAGGGTGAAGACCCGCGGCCACAGCGTCGGGTCGACCGCCAGCACCTCGCGAACGTGTTCCCGGGACATCCCGATCACGACATCTGCGGTCGTGAGATCGCTCGGTGCGATCTGGCGGCTCACGTGCTGGCTCAACTCGAGGCCGAGCTCGGCCGCAAGCTTGAGCCCGGTAGCGGGTACCGGATGCCCGCCGGGCAACAGGCCGGCGGATCGGATGACGAGGTCGAGTCGGTCCGCCCGGCGCTCCG
>NZ_DASWPB010000172.1:0-73464 GCF_036404185.1 Lacisediminihabitans sp.
CGGCCACGACGTGCTGAAACGAGACTGCTTTCCCCCGCTCCGACACGGGCCAAGCGAAACGACGGCTGGCAACGCTCTACGGCGAGGTTTGAGAACCAACCCGCCAGGTCGAGCCCGCGCACAAGGCTCAAACCGCCGTGCACGTTCGTAGAGAGTTTGAGAACTTTTCCCCGGCCCTGAAAACCTTGGCTTCCCGCCTGTCTCGCGGTGCCTACAAGCGTAGCGAGCGGCCTTCGGAGCCCTCGATCACCGATGACCGGGGCCGGCTGATCCGTTCAGTTGGGAAGACTCAAACTTTTCTGAGCGCCGTCCAGATCGACGAACTCGTGGCCCTGTACGGCGAGGGACTGAGCATCGCCGAGGTCAGCAGGAAGTTCGGCATCTACACCAGGACGGCGGCTGCGCACCTTATTCGTCGCTCGGTCCCGCTCCGCCAGAGAGGCCTCGCAGCGGCGGACACTCCCGAAGCTGTGCGTCTGTACGAGAGCGGACTGACGCTCGTGGAGGTCGGGCTACGGTTCGGCGTCAGCCAGCAGGCAGTAAGAAGGGCAGTAGCCGCGGAAGGCGTTGAGATTCGCCCCCGCGGCCGCCGCCCTCAACTCACACCGTGAGCGCCGGCATGTGACGGCAGTCGGATCGGCCACATTCAGTTCCGTGGCCACGACGGGCCTGACCCTGTGATCGAGCCATCGTCACCAGGGGGCGGCGCGCGAAGCCGCGCCAGCCGTCGTTGCTGGGCACCCGGCAAGACCGGGCTGGAATGGAGTCGTCGCAGCCACGCGGCGAGAGGGCCGGTGGGGGCTTATATGGTCACGACAACCTTGCCGTGGACGTGCCTGGTCGCCTGCAGGCGCACGGCGTCGTGGATCCGCTCGATCGGGAAGCTCGCGGCGATCGGCACGCGGAGCCGCCCGGTGAGCAGCGCGTCGACGATCGTGTCCATCGCACCCGGCTCGACGCCTGCGGCACCCGTGACGCGGACGCCGGCCGGGACCGCGCCTCCTGCGGCCACGGCGGCGATTCGCGCCGGCGCGACCCCGAGCTCGAGCGCGGCGTGCACGACCTCCGTCCCGTACAGGTCGATCGCAGCGGTCACCGGCGCGAAGCCGGACGCCGCGAGGCGCTGCTCCAGGCCGGGACCGTACGCGATCGGCTCCGCGCCCAGATCCCGCAGAAACGACTCCGTCGAGGGAGAGCCGGTACCGAGGACCTGCGCACCGCGCAGCCGTGCCAGCTGGACAGCGAACACTCCAACACCGCCGGCGGCGCCCCCGACGAGCAGCGTGTCGCCCGCACCGGGACGAACGGCCGCCACGGCCGCCACGGCCGTCAGCCCGGCGACGGGCAGCGTGCTGGCGATCTCGTCCGAGATCGCGGCCGGGGTGCGGAAGACCAGATCACCCGCGCCGATGAGGAGATGGTCGGCGGCGGCCCGGCTCGGCACGCTGCCGAACACCCGGTCGCCGAGGGTGTAGCCGAGGGACCCGTCGCCGACCTCGTCGACGGTCCCGGCGAAGTCATGAGCGAATCCCGCAGGCAGCGAGACCCCGAAGGCGGCGGCCAGCCGGGGGCTCGCCGCGACCATCCAGTCCATCGGGTTCAGGCCGATCGCCCGGACGTGCACGCGCACCTCGCCGGGGCCGGCGTGCGGCTCGGGCGTCGAGCGCAGCGACAGCACCTCCGGACCGCCGAACCGGTCGACCATGACGACGCGGCTCACCGGCCTCCTCCCTGTTCGTCGTCCGCGCCCGGCGCGAAGAACCGGGCGATCGCGTCGTCGGCGAGACCCGGGACGCTCTCGGCCGGCACGACGCCGCAGTTCACGAGTCCGGCGATCCCCTGGAGTGTGGCGAGGAAGACGGTCGCCGCGCGCCCCTCTTCGTCATGGGGGAACAGATCCTGGATCGGCGCGAAGGCGGCCGTCGCACTGCGACCGATTGCCTCCGCGTCCCGGCCGTCCTCGTGCCGGAACATCACCTCGACCAGCTTGGCCTCGCCGATAGCGAAATCGAGATAGGCGTCCGCCGCCCGTCTGGCCCGGACTCCCGGCTCATCGTCGGACGCGACGGCATCGCGGATCCGCTCGGCCAGCACGGCGAACCCCGCGACGGAGAGCGCGTCCAGAAGCTGACCCCGGTCCGCGAAGTGCCGCGCGGGCGCTGCGTGCGAGACGCCGACGTCGCGGGCGAGCTCGCGCAACGACAGCGCGTCGGCCCCCCGCTCTCTGAGCACGGCGATCGCGCGGTCGAGCAGCGCTTCGCGGAGATTGCCGCGCCGGTATTGAACACCCTCAGCCACGAGAACATCATATCGTGCCGAGTAGGCATTGACAACAAAGCTGTCAATGCCTACAGTGAGCGCATGCCTCGCCTTTCCTCCAGCTCTCAAATCCCCGATCAGTCCAGCCGCGTCGCCGTGGTCACCGGCGCCAACAGCGGCATCGGATTCGCTGCCGCCAAAGCACTCGCGTCCAAAGGTGCTCGGGTGATCCTCGCCGTTCGGGATCCGAACAGGGGCCGGGCCGCGGTTGATGCGATCGGAGCGCGGGCCGAGACGCGGCGCCTCGACCTGTCATCGCTGTCCTCGGTGCACGAGTTCGCCGACGCCCTCTCCGGACCCGTCGACTACCTGATCAACAACGCCGGCGCGATGAGCGACGTGAGACGGGTCACTGCAGACGGCTTCGAGAGCCAGTTCGGCGTGAACCACCTCGGGCATTTCGCGCTGACGAACCTCCTGCTCGACCGCATCACCGACCGCGTCGTGACCGTGACCTCCAGTGCCCACAGCTCCGCGAAGATCGACTTCGACGACCTGCAATGGGAACGCCGCCCGTACAGCCCGTTCGGCGCCTATGGGCAGTCCAAGCTCGCCAACCTGCTCTTCACCACGGAACTCCAGCGACGCCTCGAGGCCGCCGGCTCCGCGGTGCGCTCGACGGCGGCCCACCCAGGCTGGGCATCCACCGGCTTCACGATCACCAGCGGAAACCGGGCACTCGACGCCCTCAGCGCCATCGGCACCCGCCTGATGGCCCACGGGCCCGAGAAAGGCGCTCTCCCTACCCTCCTCGCCGCCACGGGAGACATCCCTGGCGGAAGCCTCGCCGGGCCAAGCCGCTTCGGAGTCCGCGGACCGGCCACCGTCACTGAACCCTCGCGGGCGGCGCGCGATCTCGACGTCGCTCGGCGGCTCTGGACGGCCTCCGAAGCGCTCACGGACACGTCATTCCCGTTGGTCGCACGGCCGTAGCGCACGGTATCGGCGTCTCGTTCGGGAAGCCGGTGGGGCTGTGTCCCGGGATGGCTCGAGCGATCGCAGGCCCCGGTCGGTCAGGCAGCCGACGCACTCGCCCCGACACGGCGACCGAGCTAACCCTCGCCGCGATGCAACCTCAGCTCGGGGCCGGTCATCCACCCGCCGTTCGCCAACATCGCCGCAGCATCCGACGCACCCGCGGAACCGGGTGCTGAGCCTCCACGAGGCCGTCCGCGACGAAGACGCCCACGTGGCGCTGGCCGCGTGAGTTGGAAAAAGCGACCCCGACTCAGGCCCCGACCGGATCGCCGAGCGATACTGGCAGCTCGTGCACCGCGCGCAGCACGTCGACCTGCTCCGGCATGACAACATCCTCGGAAGCTGACATGCGCGGCCCCCACTGCCTACAGGATGGGATCAACGTCGCCGGAAGGGCGGCCCGCTGCACGCCTGAGTCCACCGTCATCAGCCCGACCAGCCGACATCCCTAGGGAGAAGGTTCGAGAGCTCACGCGACAGGTCATCCCGACGCACAAGGCTCGAACTTTTTGTGCCCCCGGCAGGATTCGAACCTGCGACCAAGAGATTAGAAGGCTCCTGCTCTATCCCCTGAGCTACGGAGGCGGGGAGGGATTAACGATACCGCAGGGCCACGGGAGCCCAGGAATACGGGCGAAGGGCATCGCCGAGGCGGCACGAAAAAACTTGTCACGCGTAGGGACCTTCGGCACTGTCTGGGGATTCGCCGAGAGACCAAACTTTAGCCATAGAGAAACAAACCTCCCAATCAAACTTTCAGAAATAAAGAGATCGAGGATCGATATGACTACCACCGCCGCACCCGCACAGAGGGTCGCAACCGCTACCCCCGTCGTCGCCGAGGCCACCCTGGTTACCAGCGTCGCCGGGCGCCGCATGCTCGCGGTGCTCCGTTACGCCGTCGGGTTCATCTTCCTGTGGGCATTCTTTGACAAGACCTTCGGCCTGGGATTCTCGACCCTGTCCAAGGGCGCCTGGATCCACGGCGGATCCCCGAGTTCAGGCTTCCTGAAGTTCGGAACCGTCGGACCGCTCAAGGGCTTCTTCGCCTCCCTCGCCAGCGTTCCCGTCGACATCCTGTTCATGCTCGGCATGCTCGGCGTCGGTGCAGCCGTGATGCTCGGCATCGGTGTCCGCGTCAGCGCGGTCATCGGCAGCTTCATCCTGCTGCTCATGTACCTGGCCGAGTGGCCCTTCGGCGCCAACGCGGCCTCGACCAACCCGATCGTCGACTACCACATCATCTTCGCCCTCTCCCTCATCGTCATCGCGATTCTCTCCGCGGGTGACACCTGGGGCTTCGGCAAGACCTGGAAGTCCCTGCCAATCGTCAAGAACAACCGCTGGCTGATCTAGTCCGCCAAAACCGGATGCCCCGCCTCACCCGTCAGGGTGGCGCGGGGCATCCGTCGTTAACGAGCAGAACCGCAAGGAAGAGCCGACCGCTCGGACGGGCGGTTCAGACCGCCTTGGCGAGGGCGACGAGCACCTGGTTGAGGGTCGGCGCGCCCTCCGCGCGGAAGACCTCGGAGCCCTCGCCGTCGAGCACGACGACGGTCGGGGTGGAACGGATGCCCGCCCGCTCCGCCTCCTCGAGATTGCTCGCGACGTCGAGCTCCGCGATCCTCAGGGCAGGGACGAGCCTGGACGCCTGGTCGAGCACGGCCCTCGTCTGGATACAGGGATCGCAGAACGACGAGGAGAAGAAGATCAGCTGCACAGAGGCGCTAACCATCGCGGGCGGGGGAGGATTCCCTACTGGCGGTCGCCGCGGTCTTCCGGGGCCTCGATGGGCTCGCTGTCCTTCGGGTCGTAGACGTAGGTGACGTGGTACTGGCCGCCTACCTCGGCGACGGATGCCCGGGTGTAGTCGATCAGCGTCTCCTTGCCGTCGACGGCGGTGAGGACGGTGATCTCGGCGTCGAAACCGCCGTCGGTGCTGATGCGGGTATCGGTCTGGCCGTCGTTCGGGCCGCCCTGGAAGATGACGATGTACTCGTCGCCGCGGGTGATGGTCGGTTCTGCGTCAGTCATCCTGCATTACTACCAGACAACGATGAGGGAAGCGACTCCCGCCACGGCGGAGGCCAGAGCGATCACGAGCGCGGCGACCACGAGGACGAGGTGCACGGTGAGGAACCGCGTCGGCCGACCCGCGGCATCCCTGGCCCGTGGATCCTTCGCCACCCTCCGGTAGAAGGTCGGCCAGGTGAGGGCGTTGAACACGGCATTGAGGAGAAGGAGCAGACCCACGACGACGTTCACGCCACGAGCCTAGGACATCCCGATTACTTAGCCTTGCTATATAGCTGCGCTATATACTGGGGTGATGTCGAACAATCCGGGAACCCTCCTCCAAGGCCTCATCGTCTCCGCCAACCGGCTGACGCGCATCGCCGCGCAGTCGACGGGGACCACCACGCCGGCATCCGTCTGGCGCACACTGTCGATCCTCGTCACCGACGGGCCGATGCGGATCGGCGACCTCGCCAGGGCCAGCCGCATCAGCCAGCCGTCGATGACGAAGGTGCAGCAGCACCTCGTCGAAGAGGAGCTCGTCTACCGCATCGCCGACGTCGAGGACTCCAGGGCCTGGCTGATCGCGATCACCCCGAAGGGAACTCGGGCCCTCGAGGAGTGGCGTTCCCAGCTCGCCGAGGCACTGAGCCCGCTCTTCTCCGACCTCTCCGAGGAGGAGACCGCCGTTCTCGAGCGAGCCGTCGGCATCCTGCAGGAACGGACCGACACGAAATGGAAGGCGGCCTGATGGCGCAGCACGGCACGAACGCGGGAACGAGCATCCTCAGACAGTCCAAGGAGGTGTGGGCGGTCGCCTTCGCCTGTGTCGTCGCCTTCATGGGCATCGGACTCGTCGACCCCATCCTGCCCGCCATCGCCAGCGAGCTGAAGGCCACCGCCGCCCAGACGGAGCTGCTCTTCACGAGCTATCTGCTCATCACCGGCGTAATGATGTTCTTCACGAGCTGGATCTCGAGCAGGATCGGCGCCAAGAAGACGCTCATGATCGGTCTCGGGTTCATCGTCGTCTTCGCGCTGCTGGCCGCCCTGAGCGGCAGTGTGGGGGCCGTGATCGGATTCAGGGCCGGATGGGGACTCGGCAACGCCCTGTTCATCTCCACCGCGCTGTCCACCATCGTCGGGGCCGCGAGCGGCGGCACCTCGTCCGCCATCGTGCTCTACGAGGCCGCACTGGGCCTCGGCATCGCCATCGGCCCCCTGCTCGGCGGGCTGCTCGGCAGCCTGAGCTGGCGCGGTCCGTTCTTCGGCACCTCGGCGCTCATGGCCATCGCCTTCATCGCGATCCTCGTCCTGCTCGGCAAGACGGACAGGGCCGATCGGGTGCCGACGTCCTTCTCCGCGCCCTTCAGAGCCCTCGGCAACCCGGCCCTGGCGATCCTCGCGGCCGCGGCCCTGTTCTACAACATCGGGTTCTTCACCCTGCTCGCGTGGACGCCCTTCGCCCTGCCGGAGGGCACGACCGCCATTCAGCTCGGCCTCATCTTCTTCGGCTGGGGCCTGGCGGTCGCCGTCACCTCGGTCTGGATCGCCCCGCTGCTGACCGCCAGGCTCAACCGCACGACGGTGCTCATCGTCATGCTGCCCCTGCTCGCCATCGACCTCGTCGCGGCGGGGCTCATCGCCGGGACCGCGACCGGGCTGATCGTCTGTGTGATCGTCGGCGGACTGCTGCTCGGCATCCTCAACACGGTGCTGACCGAGTCCGTCATGGAGGCCACCGACCTGCCGCGCTCGGTGGCGTCGTCGGCGTACTCCGGCGTCCGCTTCCTCGGCGGGGCCGTCGCTCCCCCGCTCGCCGCGCAGCTCGCCCTCTGGTTCGGCAACGAGGCGACCCCCTACTTCTTCGCCGCCGGCTCCGTGCTGCTCGCCTCGATCCTCATCGCGGCGGGCGTCAGGCGGCTGGGACGGATCAACGAGGCGGCCGAGGGGCCACTGGAGGAGGCCGAGGCCATCGGCACGGGTGAGCCCGCCTAGCGAGCCCCACCGTGGACGTCGGCGCACGACGGTAGAATTCGGGAATGCCTTCTAGTTCCGACCGCCTTGTCTGGATCGACTGCGAAATGACGGGACTCGACGTCGAGATCGACGAGCTCGTCGAGGTCGCCGTCGTGGTCACCGACTTCGATCTCAACGTCCTCGACCCTGGCTTCGACATCGTCATCAAGCCCGACCAGAGCGCGCTCGATCACATGAACGACTTCGTCACCCAGATGCACACGAGCTCCGGGCTGCTCGAGGCGATCCCGGACGGGGTGAGCCTCGCGGACGCCGAGTTCGCCGTCCTCGAGTACATCCTCAAGTTCGTCCCGACCGAGCAGCACGCCCCCCTGGCAGGCAACACGATCGGCACCGACCGCACCTTCCTCGCCAAGTACATGCCGCGCGTGGACAAGCACCTGCACTACCGCAACGTCGACGTCTCCTCGATCAAGGAGCTGTCCCGGCGCTGGTTCCCGCGGGTGTACTTCAACGCCCCGGCCAAGGACGGCGGGCACCGCGCCCTCGCGGACATCCTCGAGTCCATCAGGGAGCTGCACTACTACCGCAAGGCCGTCTTCGTCGCACCTCCCGGCCCGACGACGGAAGAGGTCCAGGCCATCTCGGCCGACGTCGTGGCCGAGTTTCTGCCCCGATTGCAAACGGAGCTTCCGCACCTGTAATAGTATTGTCCGGGTTGTGTCGGTCACGAAATATCGTGGGCGGCACGCATGGTGGTCGTAGCTCAGTTGGTAGAGCGCTGGCTTGTGGAGCCGGATGTCGCGGGTTCGAGCCCCGTCGATCACCCCAATAGACAAAAGGCTTCGCATCATGCGGAGCCTTTTGCCGTTGTGGAAGGGTGGGGCTGGTGGCCGAGGTGCTGGAGCGACCGGAGAGGGTCGAGCAGACCGCGCTCGACTCGCCCTGGGTGACGATCGTCTGGAACGATCCCGTCAACCTCATGAACTACGTCTCCTACGTGTTCCGCAGCTACTTCGGCTTCTCCAGGCAGGAGGCCGATCGGCGCATGCTGCAGGTCCACAACGAGGGCAGGGCCGTGGTCGCGGCGGGGCCACGGGAAGAGATGGAACGTCACGTCGAGGCCATGCACGACTTCGGCCTCTGGGCCACCCTCGCGAAGGCGGACGAATGAGGGGGTTCACCAGGGAGCGCGGTGGGTATCGCGCGGACTTCGCGCCGGAGGAGGCGGCGATGCTCGCCGATCTCGCCCGGCAGGTCGCTGGCCTCGTCGAATCGCGCTCCGGACGGCTGGACCCCGCGCTGCTGCGGCTGCTCCCCGACGCCTACCCGGAGGACCCGGAGGCCTCCGCCGAGTTCCGCCGCTTCACCGACGACGACCTGGCCTCGCGCAAGATCGTCAACGCCGGCATCCTCGCGGGCTCCCTCGCCGAGGCGGCCGCGGCCTCGGCGCCGACCCGGGTGCGCCTGGACGAGGAGACCGCACAGGCCTGGATGCGCGCGCTCACCGACATCCGGCTCACCCTGGCGGCCAGACTGGGCATCGAACACGACGAGGACGAGGGCGACGATCCGGCCTTGCGTCTCGTGTACGACTGGCTCGGGTTCGTGCAGGGCTCCCTCGTGGACGCGGTGGACCGCTGATGCATGGCGTGGATGCCGCGGAGTTCGAACGACTCGTCGTCGAGCAGCTCGACCTGCTCCCCGACGACGTGATGAACAGGCTCGTCAACGTCGGCTTCGTCACGGAGGACCGGCCGGCGGACGGATCGCTCGGCCTGCTCGGCGAATACGACGGCGTCGACATCACCAGACGGGCCGACTACGGCTTCGGTGAGCTGCCCGACCGCATCGTGCTCTACCGCGAGCCGCTGCTCGCCCACTGCACGGGGCTCGAGGATCTCAAGGAGCAGATCCACGTGACCCTCGTGCACGAGATCGGCCACTACTTCGGCATCGACGACGCGGAGCTGCACGACCTCGGCTGGGGCTGAGCGCCGCCCTAGCCGACCACGAGGGGCAGCGACTCGTCGGCGGACCACTCCTCGAGCGAGCCGTCGTAGATGCGCACGGCGGTCACTCCGAGCTCGGCGAGGGTGATCGCGTTGCCGGACGCGGAGATGCCTCCGCCGCAGTACAGCAGCACCTCCTCCTCGCCGGTGACCCCCTGGGCGATGTACGCCTCGCGCAGCTCGTTCTCGCCCCTGACGGTTCCGTCTGCCGCGTACAGGTCGCGCGAGGACACGTTGACACTCCCCGGGATATGGCCGCGCCGGGAGTACCGGGTCGGCTCCGCGCCGGTGAAGATGCCGGACGGCAGGCCGCAGACCAGGGGGCGCCCGTCCGATTCCGCGCGGCCGGTGAGCTTCTCCTTGGTGATCCACGCCTCCCGCACCGCGCTCGCCCGCCATGCCGAAACGGAGGCGGGCAGGGGCTGCTCCCCCGCCTCGACGGGCCGCCCCGACCCCTTCCAGGCGTCGAGACCGCCGTCGAGCACCCGGGCATCAACCCCGATCCAGGTCAGCAGATACCAGAGCCTGGCCGCCCAGAGGCCGCCCGTCGCGTCGTAGATCACGACCTCGGTGTGCTCGCCGACGCCGATCCTGGCGAGCTCGTCGGCGATCGCCTGCGGCTCCGGATGCGTGTAGTGGAAGGCCGCGGTCGGGTCAGAGAACTGGGTCGAGACATCCACGTGCTGCGAGGTCGGGATGTGACCCTCCAGCCAGAGCGGACGCCCGGATTCGCGACGGTAGTCGCCGTCGAAGCGGGCCGGATGCAGCACGAGGCTCGCATCGAGGACGGCCGGCGGGCGCGAGGAGCTCAGGGCCGCGGTGAGTTCTGTGACGGTGACGAACGGTGAAGGCATGGTTAAAACGCTAACCCAGCGCGGGCAGCTCGTGACCGTCGACGATCGCATCGGCCAGATCCCGGGGATGCTCGCGATCGAAGAACCGCCTCTCCTGGGCTGCCCAGCGGTCCCAGTGCGGGGCATAGGCGTCGCCGTCCCGGTCGAGGGCGCGGGCCTTGCGCGTCGGGGCGTCGAGGTCCACCCAGATGCCGAAGGTCGCCAGCTCCCGGTTGCGTGCGCTCAGGCTGCCTGACCCCTCGACGACGAGTGGCCGCCGCGGGTCGAGGTCGTGCCACTCGGCCGGACGATCCGCGATCCAGTCCCAGCGCCGCCAGCGGGACTCCGCAGACAGCACGTGGTCGTGGACGTGGTCGCTGCCGGCGTCGAGGCCGTCCCAGCCGGGATAGATGTCATCGAGCCGGACGAGCTGGGCGCCGATCGCCGCGGCGATGAGCGGCGCGAGGGTGGTCTTGCCGGAGCCGGAACCCCCGTCGATGAGCACGACCGGCCGGTCGGCCACCGCCACCCGGTCGATCAGCCCGCCGAGGTCGACGGTCACGACAGCACGAACTTCCAGGTGCCGGCGACGACGGCCGCGACCACCGCGAGTGCCGGGATGACCGCCGCGAGCGTCACGAAGGCCCATTCGCGCCACCCGAAGACGGATGCCCGCGCCCAGGTCCTTGGGCGATCGGAGCCGAAGCCCTTCGCCTCCATCGCCGTCGCCAGCTTGCTCCCCCGTCGCACCGACAGCACGAGCAGCGAGAAGCCCTGGCGCGCGATCCGGACGATCAGATTGCTGTCACCGACCCCGCGCGCCCTACGGGCGAGGGCGAGGAACCGCCAGTCCTCGATGAACAGGCCGACCAGCCGGAGGCCGGCAAGACCGCCGAGGACAAACCGCGCCGGCAGTCGCAGCACCTGGCCGAGGCCGTCGGCGAGATCGGTCGGATCGGTGGTGGCGAACAGCACGATGCCGGGCAGACCGATGGCGAGGATGCGCAACGCGATCGCCAGCCCGAGCGACAGGGAGCCGTCGGTGACCGACACGAACCCCCACTGCCAGAGCGTCGACCCGGAGTCCTCCCCGTAGAGCACCGTGGTCAGACAGGCAAGCGGCGCGGCGAACCAGAGCGTCGCCGTGCGGAGCCAGAACTGACGCGACGACAGGCCGGAGAAGGGCAGGAGCACCGCCTCCAGGGCGAGGGCGACGAGGGCGGAGACCCAGTCGATGGAGAGCAGAAGGGCGATGGCGATGAGGATCGAGCCGACCAGCTTGGCGACCGGATTGATCCGCGCGATGACGCTCGGACGGATGTCCGGCACGATGAGGCTCATCGCAGCACCTCGACGACGGGGGCGGTCAGCCTGAGCTCGCGCTCGGCGACCGCCTCGACGAAGTCGGCGTCATGGGTCACGGCGAGCAGCGCTATCCCCTCGTCGAGGAGCTCGGCGAGCAGGTCGACGAGCTGCTGCCAGGTGCGGGAGTCCTGGCCGAAGGTCGGCTCGTCCAGGAGGAGCAGCCGCGGCCGGGTGGCCAGGGCCGTCGCCACCGAGAGGCGCCGCTTCTCCCCGCCGGAGAGCGTGAACGGATTCGCGCCGGCGAGACGGCCGAGATCGAGGCGTGCGAGCAGCTCGTCCACCCGCTCCGTCACCTCACCGGGCGGCAGCCCGAGGGCACGGAGGCCGACGGCCAGCTCCGCCCGGACATCCGACGCCAGGAACTGGTGTTCCGGGTCCTGGAAGACCATTCCGACCCGGGTCAGCAGCTGCTTCGATCGCCAGCGGTGCGGCGAGTCGCCGAGGCCCGCGGCGAGCGGGGCCTCCGCGGAGAGCCGGCCGCCGGCCGGCTTGAGCAGACCGGAGAGGGTGAGCGCGAGCGTCGACTTCCCGACGCCGTTCTCCCCGGTGATCGCCACGGCGTCCCCGGAGCGCACGAGCAGATCGATGCCGGAGTTGACCACCGTCGGCACCCGGCGCCCGAACTCCACCCGGCCGATGGCGAGCCCGGATGCCGCGAGCAGCGGCACGCGGTCCCCGTCCGGCATCGGGGCGCGACGGGGGCGATGGGGAGGGAAGTCGGGAACCCAGACGCCCGCCGCGGCCAACTGCCCGCCGCGGTCGCGGAGGACCTCGGTCGGCGAGCCGTCGGCGAGCAGGCCGCCCCCGGCATCCAGCACGATCACCCGGTCGACCAGGTCCAGCCAGACCGCGACCCGGTGCTCGATCACGACGAGCGTCGCACCGGAGGTCTCGAGCACCCGGCCGACCGCGTCCCGCACCTCGCCGACCCCCTCCGGATCGAGGTTCGCCGTCGGCTCGTCGAGCAGGAGCAGCCTCGGCCGCATGGCGATCACTCCGGCCAGTGCGAGCCTCTGCTTCTGTCCCCCGGAGAGCGTCGAGGTCGGGTGATCGAGGGGAAGGTCGAGGCCGACCTCGGCCAGCGCCTCCGGAACCCGGCGCCAGATCTCCTCACGGGGCACACCGAGGTTCTCGCAGGCGAAGGCGACGTCGTCGCCCACCCGCGCGAGCACGACCTGCGAATCGGGATCCTGCAGGACCAGACCCGCCTCGCCGCGCGCGCTCTCCGGGCGATGTCCGTCGATGAGCAGCTCACCGACGCCGTCCCCCTCCTCGTCGCCGCCGAGCACGCCGGCGAGCGCCTGGATCAGGGTGGACTTCCCCGCTCCCGAGCGTCCGAGCAGGAGCACCCGCTCGCCGGGAGAGATGTCGAGGTCGAGGTCGCTGATCGCGGGGGCGCGACGGGAGGCGTGGCGCCATCCCCAGCCCCGCGCGGTCACGTGCGCGCCGCCCGACCTCCCTCCCGGCATCGGACCGCTCACGCCCTGGGCACGGCCCCACGCCCGGCGGCGAATCGGTTGAGCGCACCCGTTCGCGCGAGCCCCCTCGCCGCCAGCCAGGACAGCAGGCCGGCGATGACCGCCCCGGAGATCACTGCAGAGACGAAGTAGAGCGCCTTGAACCCGAAATCGAGCGCGGCGTAATCGGTGAAGTTCGTGTCGAGCAGGCCTGTCGTCGCGCCCGCGGCGGCTCCGGAGAGCAGCACGACCCCCAGCCGCCAGTTGGCGTAGAGGAAGGCCGCGAGAACGATCTCGGCCCCGAGCCCCTCGACGATGCCCCAGATGAGGGTGGAGAAGCCCCACTGCGTTCCGACGAGCATGGAGACGACCGCGGCGATCACCTCCGTGTAGAGGGCGGCACCCGGCTTGCGGATGACGATCCCGCCGAGCACCCCGGCGAACAGCCAGCCGCCGGCGAGCAGGCCGGCGAGCCCCGGCGCGAAGGCGAGGAGGGTGCTGAGCGGCGTCCAGGCCAGGCCCCAGGCCCAGAAGATGACGCCGCTGGCGACGCCGATGACGCTCGCCACGACGATGTCGACGACGCGCCATCGGATGACGCGCCTGGTTGTTGTTGCCTTGTCGGCGATTGTTGACTGCACGTGTCGTGCCCTTCCGCTTGGTGAAAGAGGGCACGGGTGAAGATCGCGGCCGGCGGCCGCAACCCGGAGAGAATATCTGCCTCCCTGCGCTGGCATGATCCAGATCAGGTTCGACGGTCGAAGCTTGGAGAAGCTTCCTCTCAGCCCGGCTCACCGGACTCCCGTGTTCAGAGACAACTATAGAGTCAGCGGCGCGCGTTTGCAGCCCGGTCGTCCTAGAGTGATGCCCGGACGACCGAACGAGCGGGAGGGGCCGGATGCCGAGACAGAGACGTCCGACGATCGCCGACATCGCCGCGGAGGCCGGCGTGTCGAAGATGGCGGTGTCGTTCGCACTCGGCGGGCGACCGGGGGTCTCCGAGGACACCCGCGAACGCATCCGGGCCATCGCCGACCGCCTGGGCTGGCAGCCGAACTCCGCCGCCAGGTCGCTGTCCGCAGCCAGGGCGGGCGCCGTCGGCCTCGTGCTCGCGCGCCCCGCCACCGACCTCGGCACGGACACGTTCTACATGCAGCTGCTCGCCGGCCTCGCCTCGGAGCTCTCCGACCACTCGACGGCGTTTGTGCTGCAGGTTGCGGCCGACCTCGACCGGGAGCTGGAGATCTACACGGCCTGGGCGGCGCAGCGACGCGTCGACGCCGTGCTCGTCACCGACCTCAGGGTGGACGATCCGCGCCCGGCGCACCTGGCCTCCCTCGGCCTTCCCGCGGTGGTGCCCGGTGCCGACGACGCGCCCGCCGGGCTGCGCAGCGACGACGCCGGGGCGATGGACCGGGTGCTCGACCACCTGACCGGACTCGGGCACGTCCGGATCGCGCGGGTCACCGGGCCGCACGAGTTCCAGTACACCCAGCGTCGTGGGGAGGCCTTCGTCGGGGGCCTCGCGGCTCGCGGGCTCACCGGAACGATCATCGAGGCGTCGACCTCGTCGGTCGTCGACCTGATGCGTTCGCCGAAGCGCCCCACCGCGATCGTCTTCGACACCGATCTGCTGGCCGTCACCGGGACGGCCGCGATCCGCGCCGCCGGCTTCGCGGTCCCTCACGACGTCTCGATCGTCGCCTGGGACGGCTCCCTGCTCGTCGACGTCATCGACCCGCCGCTCACCTCGCTCAAACGCGACGTCTTCGCCCTCGGCAGGAGGGCCGCGACCGAGCTGGTCAGGGTGGCCGACGGCGGGCTGGATGCGCCGGACGACACCGACTACTCCGCACCGCATCTGCGCGTCCGCGGGAGTTCGGGACCGCCTCCCCCTGAGATCGCCGGCGAGAGCTCCCCGGCGATAGCTTTACCGGTATAGTTGGAACCCGGACCACAGGAGGACCACCATGCAGGCCACGTACCGACCCCTCACCGACGGCTGGAGCCTGAGGCTCGTCGACACGGACGTCCCCGCCGCCGCCGAGGTCGTCGCGGCGCAGCCGATCCCGGCCACCGTGCCGGGCAGCGTGCACACCGACCTGCTGGCCGCCGGCCTCATCCCCGACCCCTACCTCGACCTCAACGAGCTCGTGGTCGACTGGGTCGGTCGCCGCAGCTGGGCATACAGCACGACCTTCGACTGGCACCTCACCGAGGGCGCCGTCGTGGAGCTCGTCTGCGACGGTCTCGACACCATCGCCACCATCACCCTCAACGGCAGGACCATCGCCACCACGGCGAACATGCACCGCCGGTACCGGTTCCCGCTCGGGGCGGCGCTCGTCGAGGGGACGAACGCCCTCGAGGTGACCTTCGCCTCGGCCTGGGACTTCGCCGAGGCGGCGAGGGAGGAGCAGGGCGCGCTCCCCAACGCCTATCCGGCGCCGTTCAACTTCATCCGCAAGATGGCCTGCAGCTTCGGCTGGGACTGGGGACCGACCACGGTCACGAGCGGCATCTGGCGCCCCATCGGCATCGCGGAGTGGAGCGGCGCGCGCCTGGGCGGCGTTCGACCGGAGGTCGGGGTCTCCGGCGACACCGGCACCGTCCGATTCGGGGTCGATCTGGTGTCCTCGCCATCGAACGAGGGCGATCTCACGCTGACGGCGACCATCGGCGGGCAGACCACGACGGTCACCGTTGACCGCTCGGAGTCGAGCGCCGCCCTCGAGATCGCCGTGCCACAGGCCAGGCTGTGGTGGCCGCTCGGTCTCGGCGACCAGCCGCTCTACGAGGCGCAGCTCGTTCTCAGCGACGGGGATGGGCGTGAGTTGGACCGCTGGACGCGCCGCCTCGGCTTCCGCACCGTCTCGCTCGACGTCGCACCGGATGCCGATGGCTCGCCATTCACGGTCGTCGTCAACAACGTCGCCGTACCGGTCCGCGGGGCGAACTGGATCCCGGACGACGCCTTCCCGCACCGCGTGGACCGGGCACGCCTGGAGCGACGGCTCGGCCAGGCCGTCGGGGCGAACATCAACCTGCTCAGGGTCTGGGGCGGCGGCGTCTACGAGAGCGACGAGTTCTACGACGTCTGCGACGAGCTCGGGATCATGGTCTGGCAGGACTTCCTCTTCGCCTGCGCCGCCTACCCGGAGGAGAACCCGCTCAGGGACGAGGTCGTCGCCGAGGCGGAGGACAACGTCGAGCGGCTCATGAGCCACCCGAGCCTGGTGCTCTGGAACGGCAACAACGAGAACATCTGGGGCTGGTTCGACTGGGACTGGCAGCAGCACCTTCGGGGACGCACCTGGGGTCTCGGCTACTACCTCGACCTGCTGCCCGCGGTCGTCTCGCGGATCGACCCCACCAGGCCGTACTGGCCGGGCAGTCCGTACTCCGGCAGCATGGACATCGCCCCGAACGCCGACGACCACGGGCTGCGCCACGTCTGGGACGTCTGGAACGAGAAGGACTACACCGCCTATCGCGACGTGCACCCCCGCTTCGTCTCCGAGTTCGGCTGGCAGGGACCGCCCACCTGGGCGACCCTCACCGAGTCCGTGCACGACGATCCGCTCCTGCCCGACTCCCCCGGCGTGCTGCACCACCAGAAGGCCAACGACGGCAACGGAAAGCTGGCCAGGGGTCTGGCCCCGCACCTCCCGGAGCCGCGGGACATGCAGGACTGGCACTTCCTCACCCAGGTGAACCAGGCGAGAGCCGTGAGCGTGGGAATCGAGCACTTCCGTTCGGAGCGTCCGCGCTGCATGGGCACCATCGTCTGGCAGCTCAACGACTGCTGGCCGGTCACCTCCTGGGCGGCGGTCGACGGCTACGGGCGCCTCAAGCCGCTCTGGTACGCGCTGCGGTCTTCCTACGCCACCCGCCTGCTCACCATCCAGCCCCGAGGCGACGGACTGTCCCTCGTCGCCGTCAACGACGGGGGCGAGAGCTGGCGCGAGCCCGTGGTGGTGCGCCGGATGGACCTCGACGGGACCGTCCTCGCGGAGTTCGGATCGCGCAGCGTCGTGGACCGGTTCGGCTCCGCCGAGCTGTCGCTCCCCGCGGACGTCGTGACCCCCGGAGATCCGGCACGCGAGCTCATCGTCGCCACGAGCACAACGGGCGTCCGCGCCCTGTGGTTCTTCGCGGAGGACAAGGACCTCGCACTGCCCGCGCCGCGGACGGAGATCTCCGTGCGTCGCCTGGACGACGGTGTCGAGCTGACAATTCGCGCGGCCACCCTCGTCAAGGATCTGTGTGTGTTCGCGGACCGCGTGGCTCCGGACGCCGTGGCGAGCGACATGCTCGTGACCCTGCTGCCCGGCGAGACGCGGATCATCACGGTGACCGGCGTGGACGCGGCGGACGCGGAACTGCTGACGAGGTCACCCGTGCTGCGAAGTCTCGGCGACGTGCTGACAGCAGAGGGGACAAGGCTCAGCTGAGCGCCGGGGGCACGAGGGAACGGCTGATCAGTCGTCGAGCGGATCCAGGATGACGACGGGGATCTCCCGATCGGTCTTCGTCTGATAGTCGGCATACTCGGGGTAGATGGCCACCAGCTTGGCCCAGAGGTCCGGCTTCTCCTCCTGGCTCGCGGTCCTCGCCGTGGCCCGGAACCGACGTGCCCCCACCTGCACGTACACCTCGGAGTTCTCCCGCAGATTGAGGTACCAGACCGGATGCCTCGGTGCGCCTCCGCGGGAGGCGACGACGACGAACCGCCCCTCGTCCTCGCCATAGATGAGCGCCGTCCTGCGCCAGGCGCCGGACTGCCGCCCCTTGACGGTCAGCAGCAGGAGGGGAACACCGGGACGGAACTGCGGGCTCGCGCCGTCGGTCGCCACGTACTCCGCGATCTGAGTCGCGACCCAGGCGGTGTCGTTGTCAATGGGGTTGAGGGGGTCTGTCCCCGGCTCTATGCTCACCATCTGAGGCTACTCCGCGCCCGAGAACCGGGCCGCCTCGGCGCGGAGCGGCGCGCGCCGAATGGTGTTGCGCTGATCGCGAACGCCCTTTCGGGTTACGGTGAGACACCAGTCACGCGAGGGAGAAGCATGGAAACCTGGCCAGGATCGGCCTACCCGCTCGGAGCGACCTTCGACGGGAGCGGAACGAATTTCGCGCTGTTCAGCGAGGTCGCCGACAAGGTGGAGCTCTGTCTCTTCGGCGACGACAACGTCGAGACCCGCGTCGAGCTCGTCGAGGTCGACGCCCACGTGTGGCACGCCTACCTGCCGCTCGTGCAGCCGGGTCAGCGCTACGGCTACCGGGTCACCGGCGAATACGATCCGGCCACGGGCAAGCGCTGCAATCCCAACAAGCTGCTGCTCGATCCCTATGCCAAGGCCACCTGCGGCGACCTCGACTGGGACCAGTCGCTGTTCTCCTACAACTTCGGCGATCCAGACTCGCGCAACGACGACGACTCCGCCGGTCACATGATGATGGGGATCGTCATCAACCCCTTCTTCGACTGGGCCGGCGACAGGCATCCGCGGGTCCCGTATCACGAGACCGTGATCTACGAGGCCCACGTCAAGGGCCTCACCAACCTCCACCCCGAGGTGCCGGAGGACCAGCGCGGGACCTACGCGGGCCTCGCCCATCCCGCGATCATCGAGCACCTGCAGAAGCTCGGTGTGACCGCGCTCGAACTCATGCCCGTGCACCAGTTCGTCCAGGACTCGACGCTTCTCGACAAGGGACTGCGCAACTACTGGGGGTACAACACCATCGGCTTCTTCGCGCCGCACAACGGCTACTCCTCCACGGGGGACGAGGGCCAGCAGGTGCAGGAGTTCAAGGGCATGGTCCGCACCATGCACGACGCCGGCATCGAGGTGATCCTCGACGTGGTCTACAACCACACGGCGGAGGGCAACCATCTCGGGCCGACCATCTCGTTCCGCGGCATCGACAACGAGGCCTACTACCGTCTCGTCGAGGACGACGAGCGGTTCTACATGGACTACACCGGCACCGGCAACTCGTTCAACGTGCGTCACCCGCACTCCCTGCAGCTCATCATGGACAGCCTGCGCTACTGGGTCACCGAGATGCACGTCGACGGCTTCCGCTTCGATCTGGCCTCCACCCTGGCCCGCGAGTTCTACGACGTCGATAAGCTGTCGACCTTCTTCGAGCTCGTGCAGCAGGACCCGATCGTCTCCCAGGTGAAGCTCATCGCGGAACCGTGGGACGTCGGACCGGGCGGATACCAGGTGGGCAACTTCCCGCCGCAGTGGACGGAATGGAACGGGAAGTACCGCGACACGGTTCGGGACTTCTGGCGGGGGGAGCCGTCGACCCTCGGGGAGTTCGCCTCGCGCCTCACCGGCTCGGCCGACCTCTACGAGGACGACGGTCGTCGTCCCGTCGCCTCGATCAACTTCGTCACCGCCCACGACGGCTTCACCATCGCCGATCTGGTCTCCTACAACGAGAAGCACAACGAGGCGAACGGCGAGAACAACAACGACGGGGAATCCCACAACCGCTCCTGGAACTGCGGTGTCGAGGGGCCGACGACGGATGTCGCGATCCTTGCGCTGCGGGCGCGCCAGCAGCGCAACTTCCTCGCGACGCTGCTGCTCTCGCAGGGCGTCCCGATGATCCTGCACGGCGACGAGCTCGGCCGCACCCAGCGGGGCAACAACAACACCTACGCCCAGGACTCCGAGATCTCCTGGGTGCACTGGGACACGGCGGACACCCCGCTGATCGAGTTCGTCTCCGCGCTCAGCCGACTGCGAAAGGAGCACCCGACCTTCCGCCGCCGCGGCTTCTTCGACGGCCGGCCGGTCAAGCGCGGCGAGGGCGAGCCCATGCCGGACATCGTCTGGCTGACCCCGGCGGGGACGGAGATGGCCGAGGAGAACTGGGACTCGAGCTTCGGGCGCTCGATCGGCGTCTTCCTCAACGGCAACGGCATCCCGAGCAGGGACGCGCGCGGGCAGCGCATCAGCGACCGTCACTTCGCGATCTTCTTCAACGCCCACGACGACGCCGTCGACTTCACCCTTCCGAGCGCCGAGTTCTCCGGGGCCTGGGAGATCGTCGTTGACACCGCGGGGGCGGAGGCCGACTCGGCCGTCCGTCGCGCCGGGGATGTGATCCCGGTCGTCGCGAAGTCCCTCGTCGTCATGCGGGAGTGGACCAGTCCCGAGGTCGACACCGACCACTCCGTCGCCGCGTCGCTGAGCTCCCTCGCGGGAGCGGCTCCCACCCAGACCCAACGACCGGACGTGGGCTGATGAGAGTCCCGCTGTCCACCTACCGGCTGCAGATCACGCCGTCGTTCGACCTGCAGGCGGCCGCGGCCCTCGCCGACTACGTGCACGAGCTCGGCGCCGACTGGCTCTACCTCTCCCCCCTGCTCAAGGCGGAGGATGGGTCGGATCACGGCTACGACGTCACCGACCATTCCCTCGTTGACCCCGCCCGCGGAGGAGCCCAGGGGCTGGATGCGGTCTCCGCGGCCGCCCGCCGCCTCGGCCTCGGCCTGCTGATCGACATCGTGCCGAACCACGTCGGCGTCGCCACCCCCGTGCAGAACCCGTGGTGGTGGGACCTGCTGAAGCACGGCCGCGCCTCGCGATACGCCGAGGCCTTCGACGTCGACTGGGACTTCGGCGGCGGCAAGGTCCGCCTGCCCGTGCTCGGCGACGACTCCCTCGACGAGCTCGAGATCGTCGGCGACGAGCTGCACTACTACGACCACCGGTTCCCGCTCGCCCCCGGCACCGCCGACGACGGCGCCTCCGCGCGGGAGGTCCACGCGCGGCAGAACTACGAGCTGATGAACTGGCGACGGGCGGACGCCGAGCTCAACTACCGCCGCTTCTTCGCCGTGAACAGCCTGGCCGGCGTCCGCGTCGAGCTGCCCGCCGTGTTCGCCGAGTCGCATGCCGAGATCGTCCGCTGGATCGAGAATGGCATCGCCGACGGCCTGCGGGTCGACCATCCCGACGGCCTCGCCGACCCGGGCGGCTACCTGGAGCGGCTCGCCGCGGCGACCGGCGGCGCCTACGTGCTCGTGGAGAAGATCCTCGAGGGCGACGAGCCGCTGCCCGCCGCCTGGGCGAGCGAGGGGACCACGGGCTACGACGCCCTCGCCGACATCGACCGGCTGTTCGTCGATCCGGACGGCCAGGCGCCGCTCGACGCCCTGGACTCGCGGTTGCGGGCCAGCGATGGCCCGGTGTCACTGCCGGAGCTCATCCACGAGACCAAGCGCGCCGTCGCCGACGGGATCCTGCGCTCCGAGGTCCTGCGCCTCGACCGCGAGGCCCGCGCGGCGATGGGGGACCTCGCCGAGGATGCCCCCGTCGCCGACACGATCGCCGAGCTGCTGGCCTGCTTTCCCGTCTACCGCTCCTACCTCCCGCTCGGCGCCGAGCACCTCGAGGCCGCCGCCGCGACCGCGAGGATGCGCCGCCCCGACCTCGCCGAGACGGTCGACCTGCTCCTGCCCGTGCTGAGCGACAGGACCCAGCCGGCCGCGATCCGCTTCCAGCAGACCTCCGGCATGGTCATGGCCAAGGGCGTCGAGGACACCGCGTTCTACCGCTACACCCGCCTCACCTCGCTGACCGAGGTGGGGGCCGATCCGGCGGAGTTCTCGATCGGGGTCGACGAGTTCCATCGCCGTCAGCAGCGTCGCCAGGCCGGCCATCCGCTCTCCCTGACCACCCTCTCCACCCACGACACGAAGCGCGGCGAAGACGTCCGTGCCCGCATCAGCGTGCTCGCCGAGATCGCCGCGCAGTGGGAGGAATCGCTCTCCCGGCTGCGGGAGGCGGCCCCCCTCGGCGACGGACCGCTCGAGTCCCTGCTCTGGCAGGCCGTCGTCGGCTCCTGGCCCGCGAGCCGGGAGCGACTGCACGCCTACGCGGAGAAGGCCGCCAGGGAGGCGGGCGACTCCACCGGGTGGACGGATCCGAACGAGGAATTCGAGACGCGGATGCACGCGCTCGTCGATTCGATCTTCGACGACGAGAACGTCGCGGCCCTGGTCGCCGGCCTGGTCGAGACCGTGCGGATGCCCGGCTGGAGCAACTCACTGTCGGCCAAACTGATCCAGCTGACCGCGCCGGGGGTTCCCGACGTCTATCAGGGCAGCGAGCTGTGGGAGACCTCCCTCGTCGATCCGGACAACCGCAGGCCCGTCGACTTCGACGAGCGTCGGCTCTACCTCGCCGCGATCGACGCCGGCGCGAGACCGCCGATCGATGCGACGGGGACGGCGAAGCTGCTCGTGACGACCAGGGCCCTCCGGCTGCGCCGCGACCGTCCGGAGCTGTTCACACGCTACGTTCCCCTCGCCGCGGTCGGCCCCGCCGCGAAGCACGTCGTCGCCTTCGACCGCGGAGGAGCGATCACGGTGGCCACCCGCCTGCCGATCGGCCTCGACCGCGTCGGCGGATGGGCCGACACCCTCCTGCTGCTCCCCGGGCGACCCGTGACCGACGTCCTCACCGGTCGACGGTTCGACGGAGGGGAGACCGCGCTGTCCGAGCTGCTCGGGGACTACCCGGTCGCCCTGCTCGTCATGGACGGGGAGGGCTCATGAGCTTCGAGGTGTGGGCGCCCGCCGCCGCGACCGTGAGGCTGCTGCTGGACGGCACCGGGCATCCGATGGTCGCGGTCGGCGACGGCTGGTGGTCGGCGCCGGAGGGGCTGACGGGCGCCGACTACGGCTACCTGATCGACGACGACGAGAAGCCGCTGCCCGACCCGCGCTCCCGGAGGCAGCCGGAGTCGGTGCACGGCCTGTCGCGCACCGTCGATCCCGGCGCGTTCGTCTGGAGCGACGAACGCTGGACCGGCCGGCAGCTGCCGGGAGGAGTGATCTACGAACTCCACCTCGGCACCTTCACCCCGGAGGGGACGCTCGAGGCGGCGATCGGCAGGCTCGATCACCTCGTCTCGATCGGCGTCGACTTCGTGGAGCTGCTGCCGGTCAACGGGTTCAACGGCGACCACAACTGGGGTTACGACGGGGTGCTCTGGTACACGGTCGACGAGACCTACGGCGGTCCGGCCGCCTACCAGCGCTTCGTCGACGCCTGCCACCGGCGCGGGCTCGCCGTCGTGCAGGACGTCGTCTACAACCACCTGGGGCCGAGCGGCAACTACCTGCCGCGCTTCGGGCCATACCTGCGCGAGGGAAGCGCGAACACCTGGGGCGCCTCGATCAATCTGGACGAGCCCGCCGTTCGCCGCTACATCGTGGACAACGCCCTCATGTGGCTGCGCGACTACCACGTCGACGCCCTCCGGCTCGACGCGGTGCACGCGCTCGTCGACGACTCCCCCAAGCACATCCTGCAGGAGCTGGCGGAGGAGGCGGATGCGCTCTCCGCGTTCCTCGGGCGCCCGCTCAGCCTGATCGCGGAGTCCGATCTCAACGACCCCCGGCTGATCACGCCCCGCGAGGGCGGCGGCTACGGCCTCACCGGCCAGTGGAGCGACGACTTCCATCACGCGGTGCACGTCGCCCTCACGGGCGAGACCACCGGCTACTACGCCGACTTCGAGCACCTCGACGCGCTCGCCAAGGTCCTCACCCGCGGGTTCTTCCACGACGGCACCTACTCCTCGTTCCGCGAGCGGGACCACGGGCATCCGATCGTCACCGCGACCATGCCCACCTGGCGGCTCGTCGTGGCGAACCAGAACCACGACCAGATCGGCAACCGCGCCGTCGGCGACCGCCTGTCTTCCCGGCTGGACCGCGGGCAGCTCGCGATCGCCGCGGCGCTCACCCTGGCGGGGCCGTTCACCCCCATGCTCTTCATGGGCGAGGAGTGGGGAGCGACCACGCCATGGCAGTTCTTCACCGCGCATCCGGAGCCGGAGCTCGGCGAGGCGACGGCGAAGGGCCGCATCGCGGAGTTCGAGCGCATGGGCTGGGATCCGGACATCGTCCCCGATCCGCAGGACCCGGACACCTTCCATCGATCCAAGCTCGACTGGGACCAGGCGACGGCCGCCGGTCACTCCGAGCTGCTCGCCTTCTATCGCGGGCTGGCCGCGCTGCGGCGGGAGCGCCCGGACCTCACCGATCCGCGGTTCGACCGCGTCTCGTGCGAGTTCGACGACGAGCAGAAGTGGTTCGTGGTGCACCGCGGACTGACGAGCATCGTGGTGAATTTCGCGGACTACCCGATAGCGCTTCCCGTCGGCGGATCCGTGCTGCTGGCGAGCTCCGCGGACGCTGGGGCATCCGAGTCGGAGGTTGTGCTTCCCGGCCACTGCGTGGTCATCCTCGCCCGATCCGCTCCGGCGACCGAGGCGGATCCGCCGACCGACTAGGTGTACTGGGTCGGGACGTTGGTGACAGTTCGGTTCTCGTGTCTCCCGTGAATGCCCGACTCACTCCTTGGGGAAGAGCTCTTCTTGTCGCATTCTTAGGCTGAGGCAGGTCGATGAGTGTTCATGCCACTAACCGCAAACCGTTCAGTTGCGAATCCGCAATCTGTTCATTCCGGGTGATCTCCCGCCTCTGCGTCTCGGCGGAGTTCCGCGCGTTCGCCACCAACGCGCACCGCCCGATCACCGACTTCCTGCGCGCGGTCGCCGCCGATCTCGCCTCGCGGACTCCCGGCCGGGGTGTCGGCGTCATCGGCATGTGCTTCACCGGCGGCTTCGCGCTGGCGACCGCCGTCGACGAGTCGGTGCTCGCCTCCGTCGTCAGCCAGCCCGCCGTGCCGTTCCCGCTCGGCAGGGCGCGGAGGATCGACCCCGGCCTCTCCGCGGCCGAGCTCGACCGGGTCGCCCTGCGCGCGGAGGAGGGCGCCGTGTGCGCACTCGGTCTGCGGTTCAGCGAGGACGGCACCGTGCCACGCGCCCGGTTCGAGGCGCTCGCGGCTCGGCTCGGAGACGCCTTCGAGATCATCGAGCTCGATTCCTCACCCGGCAATGCGGGCGGCTTCCCGGCACGCGCCCACTCCGTGCTGACGAGTGAGGTGCGGGACGTGCCCGGGCATCCGGCCCTCGCCGCGCGGGAGCGGGTGGTCGCCTTCCTCCGGCAGCGGCTTGCCCCTACCGCCTAGACGCACGTCCCCCGGGCGCACGCCCCGTGTCCGGCGGCCCCTCGTGCCGGTCCTCCTCCGGCGGTCGCTCCTCGTAGTCGATGCGATGCGCGTTGCTCGCGTCGCCGCGCGGCGGGCCGGCGGAGAGCAGCGATGCCGGCCGGATCATGCCGCGGCCGAAACGGGCGGTCACCGCGTCCATGGTGTCCTCCGCGTCGCGCCAGCCCTCGTCGGTGTCCCAGAGGCCCGGCTGACATCCCTCGCCGTCCGTGAGCTGCTCGACCCGCACCCCGATCAACCGCACGGCGCGGCGGGAATCGAGACCCTCGTAGATCGACCGGACCTCCTCGTAGATACGGCGCCCGACATCCGTCGGCTCCGCGAGCGTGCGGGAGCGGGTGATGGTGCTGAAGTCGGCATAGCGGAGCTTGAGCACGACCGTGCGACCGGTCCAGCCACCCGCGCGCAGACGAACCGCGACGGCGCTCGACTGACGCAGCAGCTCGCGGCGCAGCGTCTCCACGTCCGAGGTGTCCACCTCGAAGGTCACCTCGTGCCCCACGCTCTTCTCGATCGACCGGGTGGTGACCGGGCGCGGATCGATCCCGTTGGCGAGGTCGTGCAGCTTGCGGCCGGATGCCTCTCCGACCGCGCGCTGCAGGGCCGCGAGCGGCGTGCGGGCGATGTCGCCGATCGTGCGCAGGCCGCGCTTGCCGAGCGACTCCTCCGTCGCCGCGCCGACGCCCCAGAGCGCCCCAGCGGGCAGCGGATGCAGGAAATCGAGGGTCTCCTCCGCGGGAACGACCAGCAGCCCGTCGGGCTTCGCCCGCCCGGAGGCCAGTTTCGCGACGAACTTGGTCGACGCGGCACCGACCGAGCAGTGCAGCCCGGTCTCGTCGAAGACGCGCCGGCGGATCAGCTCGGCGACCTCGGCCGGCGGCCCGAACACCCCGCGCGCGCCGGCGACGTCGAGAAAGGCCTCGTCGATGCCGAGCCTCTCGACGAGCGGGGTGATGTCGTCGAAGATCGACATCACCGCGGCCGAATAGTGGCGGTACTTCTCGAAGTGCGGCTCGAGCACGATCGCGGTGGGACACAGTCGCATCGCCTGGGAGAGCGGGATCGCCGACCGCACCCCGAACTTGCGCGCCGGATAGTTGGCCGCCGTCACGACGGCGCGGGCGGAACGACCGGCGACCACCACCGGAAGATGGGCGATCTCCGGCCGATCGAGCAGCTCGACCGAGGCGAAGAAGGCATCGAGATCGACGTGCAGGATGGTCGCGGTGCTGCTGTCGACGGAGGTCGCGCTGACCTGCCGATTGCTGCCGTCCTGTTTGCTCATCCCGCCCTGCTCATCCCACCGGCAATCTACCCGAGACCGCGGACATCGGAGTGGGGATCGAGCAGAGTCAGCAGCCTGTCGACGGTGTTCTGATTGCGGGCGGTGATCGTCCCCGGGAACTGGCCCCAGAAGGACTTCGGCACCGCCGTCCGCTGGCTGCCGTCCGGCATCCACTGGTAGACCGCCCCGTCCCCGACGACCAGGGCCTCCGGCGCGAGGTCCGCCGGATCCGGCACCCGCACGGTCTCGGGGTTCCGGGAGAGGAAGGTCACGAAGAGCTTCGAGCCGTCCCTGTCCGCGCTGAGCAGCGGATTCGCGGAGGCGATACGGACGAAGGTCTCCGCGTCCAGCAGCAGCACACCGGAGCGCACGCCGGTCTCCGCCAGGATGCCCGCCTCGAAGGGACCGGCGGCATCCGCCCCCAGCCCGTCCGGGGCGTCGAAGATGACGTTGCCGCTGCGGAGGACCGTCGTGACGTTCTCCGCGCCCTCCCGTTCGAAGACCTCCGCCAGCCGCGCCATCGGCACCGCCGTCGACGGGCCGACGTTGATCCCCCGCAGCAGGGCGACGTATCTGGTCATCTCCCGAGGCTACCCACGCGCGGGCCGCGGCAAAACGGGCATTTCGTCGTGGTCGCCCGGTCGACACCGAACCGTTCACCATTCGCGCGTAAGTTGGTCACCATGGAATTCAGGTATCTCGGAAACAGCGGACTCAAGATCTCGGAACTGACCTACGGCAACTGGCTCACCCACGGCAGCCAGGTCGAGAACGAGACGGCCACCGAATGCGTCAAGGCGGCCCTGGATGTGGGCATCACGAGCTTCGACACCGCCGATGCCTACGCCAACACGGCCGCGGAGAAGGTGCTCGGCAAGGCGCTGAGGGGTGAGCGTCGCGAATCGCTCGAGATCTTCACGAAGGTCTACTGGCCGACCGGGCCGAAGGGTCCCAACGATTCCGGACTCTCCCGCAAGCACATCCTCGAGTCGATCGACGGTTCCCTGCACCGGCTCAAGACCGATTACGTGGACCTCTACCAGGCGCACCGCTACGACCTCGAGACGCCTCTGGAGGAGACCATGCAGGCCTTCGCCGACGTCGTGCGCCAGGGCAAGGCGCTCTACATCGGCGTCTCGGAGTGGAACGCGACCCAGCTGCGCGCCGGTGCCGCCCTCGCCAAGGAGCTCGGCATCCAGCTCATCTCCAACCAGCCCCAGTATTCAATGCTGTGGCGGGTGATCGAACCGGAGGTGATCCCCGCATCGCAGGAGCTCGGAATCTCCCAGATCGTCTGGTCGCCGGTGGCGCAGGGCGCGCTCAGCGGCAAGTATCTGCCGGGAGCCCCGCTGCCGAAGGGCAGCCGGGCGACGGACAAGAAGGGCGGGGAGAGCACCATCAAGCGGTTCCTCGCCGACGACGTGCTCGGTGCCGTCCAGAATCTCCGCCCGATCGCCAGCGAGGTCGGCCTCGACCTGGCTCAGCTCGCCGTCGCCTGGGTGCTGCAGAACCCGAACGTCTCCGCGGCGATCATCGGCGCCTCCCGCCCGGAGCAGGTCGTGTCGAACGCGAAGGCCTCCGGTGTCGTGCTGCCCCAGGAGACCCTCGATCAGATCGACGCCGTGATCGGCCACCTCGCCGACCGCGATCCGGCCAAGACGGTGTCTCCGGAGACGCGTCCCGGCTCCTGAGCCGGATTCGATCGAAACATTGTGTAAATTTTTGTGACATGTCACCTATTTCGGAATACTCCGCGGGTTTATGCGCTTGCATGGGACTATGACCAACACAACTGACATCCACCCCGATTACGTCGCCGGCACCTGGAAACTGGACCCGGCCCACTCCGAGATCACCTTCTCGGTGAAGCACCTCGCGATCAGCAAGGTCCGCGGCTCGTTCGAGAACTTCGATGTGACTGTCGTCACCACGGAGGACCCGAAGGACACGACGATCGAGGCGACCGTCGAGGTCGCCTCCGTCAACACGAACCAGAAGGATCGTGACAACCACCTCCGCACGAACGACTTCTTCCTCGCGGACGAGTACCCGACGTTCACTTTTAAGAGCACCAGCGTCTCCATCACGGGCGAGGACCTGACCATCGTCGGCGACCTGACCCTGCGCGGCGTCACCAAGTCGGTCACCTTCACCGGTGAGCTGGGCGGCGTCGCGACCGACGCCTACGGCCAGCTCAAGGCCGGGGCGACGGTGAGCACGAAGATCAATCGCAAGGACTTCGGCGTCAACTGGAACACCGCCCTCGAGGGCGGCGGGTTCCTGCTCGGCGATGATGTCACCATCAACGTCGAGGTGCAGCTGACCCTGCAGAAGTAGCCGCACCCACAAAAGGGCCCCCGCGCCGTGGGGGCCCTTTTGTGTGCCCGCGGCGTTCCCGCCTTCGCCGACAGGCGGGTCGTCGGGCCGCGGTCAGCGGTGCTGGTCCACCTCGTGGTCGGCGTGCTCCTCCGGCTCGAGCTGGAAGGTGGAGTGGGCCACGTCGAAATGCTCCGACAGGCACTCGTCGAGCGAGTCGAGCAGCGCATCCGTTCCTCCCCGCCCGAACACCTCCTGCTCGACGACGACGTGCGCGGAGAAGACGTTCGATCCGGGGGTCATCGACCAGACGTGCACGTCGTGCACCGACACCACCCCGTCCTGGCGGAGCACGTGCTCACGGATCATCGCGACGTCCGTGCCACGGGGCGTCCCCTGGCTGAGCACCCGGAGGACGTCCCGCAGCAGGGAGAGCGCGCGGGGCAGCACGAGGGCCGCGATCGCCAGCGAGGCGATCGAGTCGGCCCGCTGGAAACCGGTGAGGAGGATGACAACACCGGCCGCGATGACGGCGAGCGAACCGATGAGATCGCCGAGCACCTCGAGGTAGGCGCCGCGCATGTTGATGGAGTCCTTCGCCCCCCCGCGGAGGATGAGCACACCCGCCGTGTTGGCGACCGCGCCGACGACGGCGACGGCGAGCATGAGCGGAGCCTGGACATCCGGAGCGGCCGTCGACAGCAGCCGCTGGATCGCCTCCACGGTGATGAAGGCGACGACGACGAGCAGGATGGCCCCGTTGATGAAGGCGGCGAAGACCTCGCTGCGCCGACGCCCGAAGGTCTGCGAGTCCGTGGCCGGCCGCGCGGAGATCACCCCGGCCACGAGGGCGACCAGGAGACCGGCGAGATCCGAGAGCATGTGGCCGGCGTCCGCGAAGAGCGCGAGCGAACCGGAGAGCAGACCGCCGACGACCTCGATGACCAGCACGGCAGACACGATGCCGATCGTGATGAGCAGGCGCGAGCGGTTGGCCCGTCCGGCGCCGGGGTCGACCCCGTGGCCGTGGTGTCCGTGCTCCGCCGAGGTATCCATCACCTCAACTCTAGGAACCGGAGCGGGGGCATGCCAGTGTTCTCGCTAGTCGGGAATGAGGACCGTTCTCGGAAGGCTCACCCGGCACGGCCGGCAGACCGCATACTGGTGACGTCCGTGTCTGCTGTCAGCGAAACCGTTTGGGGTCGCCGGAGGAATGCCGGACCGTGAACCGGACGTTGGGCCTGACACGGCAACACAGCAACACGGCAACACAGAGGGAGCACCACGCATGACCACGACCCAGGACTGGCTGAAGCTGCAGCGGCAGGCACACCGGGAGTTCGCCACCCGGCTCGACGCCGTCGTCGACTGGGACGCGCCGACGCCCGACACCGAGTGGACCGTTCGCGACCTGGTGCGCCACGTCGTCGAAGAGCAGCAGTGGGTCCCTCACCTCCTGAACGGGCAGACGACCGAGCAGGCCGGCCCGAAGATCGCATCGCTCGGCGACGACCTGCGTGCCGAGTGGCGGCTGTACTCCCTCGCGGCGAGCGCCGCCTGGGCGGAGGCGGCACCGGACGCCCAGGTGCACCTCTCCTACGACACGGTCACGGTGGAGGAGTATCTGCGCGAGCAGACCAGCGACGTGACCATCCACTCCTGGGACCTCGCGAGGGCCACGGGAGCGCCGGAGCAGCTGGACACCGAACTGGTCGAGGCGGTGTGGACGGTGTTCGAGCCCCAGGAGGAGACCCTGAGCGCGAGCGGCCTCTACGCCTCCCCCGTCCGGATGCCCGACGACGCCCCGCTGCAGTCGCGGCTGCTCGCCCTCACCGGGCGGGACGACCGCATCCCCTGCCCGCCCGCCTAGAAGCCGGCGATCCCGTGAGGGACGTACGGCGCCTCGAGCTCGGCGAGCTCGTCGGTAGTGAGCCTCAGCTCGACGGCGGCCGCGGCATCCTCGAGGTGGGAGAGCTTGGTGGCCCCGACGATCGGCGAGGTGACGGCTGGCTGCTGGGCGACCCAGGCGAGCGCGATCTGGGCGCGCGGCACCCCACGGCGTGACGCGACCGAGGCGACCGCTTCGGCGACCTGCCTGTCGGCGGACTCGGCCTGGCGATACAGGGTTCGCCCGAACTCGTCGGTGGAGGTGCGATCGGTCGTCGCGTCCCAGTCCCTCGTGAGCCGACCGCGGGCCAAGGGGCTCCAGGGAAGGACGCCGACCCCCTGGTCGAGGCAGAACGGATGCATCTCGCGCTCCTCCTCGCGGTTGACGAGGTTGTAGTGGTCCTGCATGGACACGAAGCGCGTCCAGCCGTTCAGATCGGCGGTGTACTGCGCCTGGGCGAACTGCCAGGCATACATCGACGAGGCCCCGATGTAGCGCGCCTTGCCCGACTTGACCACGTCGTGCAGCGCCTCCATCGTCTCCTCGATCGGCACGGCGGGGTCCCAGCGGTGGATCTGGTACAGATCGACGTAGTCGGTGCCGAGCCGGCGCAGGCTGGCGTCGATCTGGTTCATGATGTGCGCACGGGACAGGCCGGCCCCGTTGGGACCGGCGAACATCCGCCCGTGCACCTTCGTCGCGATGACGACCTCCTCGCGCTTCGCGAACTCCCCGAGGGCACGTCCGAGGATCTCCTCGCTCGAACCCGCCGAGTACACGTTCGCGGTGTCGAAGGTGGTCACCCCCAGTTCGAGCGCCCGGCGGATGAACGGCCGGCTCTGCTCCTCCGGCAGGCTCCACGGGTGGGCACCGCGGGAGGGCTCACCGAAACTCATGCAGCCAAGGGTGATCGCCGATACCTCGAGGCCGCTGTTTCCCAAACGTCTGTAGTCCATGATCACCAGTCTGCACCCGGTGGCCGGGCCATTCCAGCTCGGCCGAGACCGCCGGCTCGGCGGTCGCGGAACCGGCCGCTTAGCGGCCGGACGGCCGCCCGTCTACCCCCTTCGGCCCCGGCGTACGCTGAAAGCATGAAGGCAAACAAGGAGCTATCCGACAACCTGCAGGCCGTTCTCGTCGACCTCATCGAGCTGCACATCCAGGGCAAGCAGGCGCACTGGAACGTCGTCGGCACCAATTTCCGCGACACCCACCTCCAGCTCGACGAGATCATCGACGCGGCGCGCCTGCTCTCCGACGAGATCGCCGAGAGGATGCGCGCGCTGCACTGCCTGCCCGACGGCCGGTCGGAGACGGTGAGCGCCACCACGACGCTGCCGAAGTTCCCCGAGGATCAGGTAGACACCACCGAGGTCATCACGCTCATCACGGAGCGCCTGGATGCCGCCGCCGCGACCTGCAGGCGGGTGCACGACGACGTCGACGAGGCCGATCCGACGACCGCGGACATCCTGCACAAGGTCATCGAGACGCTCGAGCAGTACGCCTGGATGGTCAGCGCCGAGAACATGCAGCCCCGCAAGCGCACCGCGCGGACCGGGCTCTAGAGCAGCGCGGCGAGCAGGGCGACGGTGACGGTCCCGTTCTTCGTCTCCTGCTCGCCGACCCGCCGGAAGCCGAGGCGGTCGTGGAAGGCCAGCGACTGCGGGTTGGGCGGGTCGAGATTGACCTCGCAGTCGATCTCCGCCCTGGCCTCGTCGCGGGCCAGGGCGAAGACGGCGTCGTAGAGCATCCGCCCGAGGCCGGCGCCACGCACGGTCGCATCGATGACGATGCGGTCGACGTAGAGGAAGTCCGCCCCGCGCGAATCGAAGTACCGATAGTTCTCGCTCGCGTAGTCCGCACCGGGACGCAACCCGATGAGGAAGCCGAGCAGGGAATCCGTCTCATCCACCACGCCGAAGGTGAAGTCCGCCTGGCCGAGCAGCGCGGTCATCTCCTCCGGAGGGGTGATCGGCACGGCGGGGTAGGCGGCATCGTTCAGCTCGACGAGGCGTGCGAGGTCGGTGGGGCGAAGGGGACGCAGGTTCACCATCCCATTCTGCTGGATGCTCCGCGGCGGGAGTTGCTGCTCCGGTCGGCGGGAGAAGTCACCTGGCGGCGGGAGCTACGGCTTTTCGCGGTGGAGAAATCAGCTCGCGGCGGGAGGCATGTCTCCCGCCACGACGATTTTTCTCCGCCGTGGCCGCCAGCCGCAGAGGAACCCGCGCCCCCGCCCGCCCACGGGGCAGGAACCAGCACAGCCGTCACCAGGCACAGCCGGCACAGGCCCGGGCCGACACAGACACGGGCCGACACAGACACGGGCCGACACAGACAGGCGCCTTAGTCCTCCGAGGGCACCAGGATCCACAGCACGATGTAGAGCAGGAACTGGGGCCCCGGCAGCAGGCAGGACAGGAGGAACACCAGGCGAACCACGAACGGCGACCAGCCGAAGCGCGCGGCGATGCCCGCACACACCCCGGCGATGATCCTGCCCCGTCTCGGTCGTATCAATTGAGCCATGGGTCAACCCTCTCGCGAACCACGCAGCAGCACATGGGGGTTATCCCCCACCTTTTGTGCAGAACCGCTGATTTCGCTGGTGGGGGAATCGGCCGCCGATGTTTGTCTGTCCTCTCCTCCACCCCTCGGCCACACATACCAGCACACAAGGGCGCAAGAAATTCTCATGGCAATATCCGGACGACCCTATGGTTTGAAAATGATCATCGAAGCCGGCTACGACATTTTGCAGTTGCTCTGCCCTGAGGTAATGAAAGACGCCGAAAGTCAGAGGGCCGTGTGGGTGCTCAGTATGGATGAGCGGCTTCGTCTCCTCTTCATAGGCGTGGTGGCGCCCACGGCGGCCGACCGCATCGAGAGCCATGTCGAAGACATCGCGAAAGCACTCACACGCCATCCCGGGCCGGCAAAGTACTACGTGGTGGCCCGGACCGTGCAATCGCACAAGGGGGAATCGGGCGACTGGCTCCGTCAGGAGGACGAACGATTGAACCATCTCCCCGCTCTAGCCGATCATGAGTTGCTCGGCCAGGTCGTCTTTGACCCCGACGGTTACTTCTCGAGCGTGCCACGTTATAGTTTTCGCGACTATCCGGAACTGGAACATCTACCCAGAACCGCGATCCTTCCCGGGCCGCACCCGCTCATGAGCTGCGACTGCCTGGCTTGTGTTCAGCACAAGATCATGCTCGACGACAACCGACGACGCGCCGAAAAACTAGCGAATCCAGGTCGCCGACCGGACATCCCACGTCGCCTCCGCTAGCCCCGTGAGTATCGGATCGGTGAAGCCGGCGACCGACCTAAGCACGTCAGTGAATTCGAGAGGAAGATCATGCTCTCGACGCACGCGGGAGCGCCATGCGCGCCATTTGGACTGGGCGCTCTGCGGCATCTGGGCCAATGCCGGAGCCAACGGCAATAGCTCGACTCCGCGATACGTGGCGACCGTCTCCAGCGACCCTGCAAGTTCCTCGGCTCGGACGCTATGACCCCGGATAAGCGTGTAAAGGTCGGCGAAATCTCGCCAACGGGTGTTGGCCTCGCCGCGAGAGATGGCGGTCGCGACCTTCTCTGCGAGCACCATTGTCAACGGGTAGCCGAGCACGACAACTGATTGCTGTCCCACCAGCTGGACGACGCGCGGGAGTTTGACGAGGGACAGCTGGGGCCAGATCGGATCGCCAAAATTGACGTCGATGCCGATAGTCAATCGTGAGCGACCGAGCCTCCCGACAAGCTTCACACGAACTCCGGCGTACAGGTCATCGTCGCGGATCGACGAGGCTGTGACGCTATCCGACTCGAATACGACCCCGTCCGGCAGCTCATGGTCGGCGATTGCCCGCGCTCGCGCGGCCACTTCGTCAACGTCATTGGGAAGACCAGAGGCTCGCAGATCGATGTCCCTGGTAGGGCGCCGGGTCGCGAAGGCCGCAAGCAGAACACCACCTTTCACAACGAAGTCATCTCGATAGGCAGACACGGCCAGGCGGGCGAGCCACGACTCGAGGACATACAACGTTTGCAGTTCCTGCACATCCCCACCGGTTTGCCGGGCAAGCCGTTGGATTGCCAGGTGTGCATCGCCTGCCGGCGTTCCACGCTCAATGGCAGGGCTCATAGCAGGATTTCCAGAGCATTCCGCACGGCGGGACGTGCCTCTGGAAAGTGGGCGGCCATGTCGAGCAGCTGCGCAGGGCTGTTTCTTTTCTCACGAAGCCACCGCCTCAACGCGACGATTGCGAGGTCGCTCCCCCAGTCGTGTCGTAAACGAAACAAATCAACGAGCGTGCGCTCTGGCGAATACAGACCGATTGTCAGTCCTCCGGGCAGGACGTGTTCGGTGCGACCGATAGCAAACGTGTCCCTCGCAAAGCGATGCCAGGTGATCGGCGCGTAATGGATCACGATCGGATGAGCCCCTCGGGGAATCGCAATATCGCTCGCGCGTGGGATCTCATCGGTCAGGTCATGCAGAGCGAGAGCGGACAACAGGCAGAGCGTCGCGTCCGGTTTCTTTGCGGCGACCGCCATCCACGCAGCCGTTGTGTCATCGATCGAGTGGGCCCGAACAAAAAATCCTGGAGCGATGCGCTCGTAATCGCCGGCTTCAAGCAAACGATCGAGCCGATGACGGCTCAGCCCCCACTCCTCAAGATCGTGGTAGCGCAGGAGGTCAGGCAGTGCGATGGTCATCATGCCTTCCGTCCCGACAGAAATCGCTACAGGTCAAGCATAGCTGGTGCTATTTCTGTTGACCAGGACACGCTCAGCACCGATCGACGACCGTTCCTGATCGGTTCAGAGACGATCGGTGCCGCAAAGGTGATCTAATCGGCTCATGCGCCGTCGCCACACCACCCTCCGTCTTCTGCTCATGCTCGTCGTCGGCGTGGTCTCCGCCATCGTCACGGGGGTCCTCGGCGCCTGGGCGTACGCCCCGACGGTCGGCTGGTGCTTCGCCTCCCTGCTCTACTCGGTCTGGGTGTGGATTTCCATCTCCCGTCTCGACCCGGCGGAGACGAGGACCCACGCGAGCAGGGAGGAACCGGCTCGGGGCATCGCCGACCTGCTCGTGCTGCTGCTGAGCATCGCGAGCCTGTTCTCGGTGGCCTTCGTGCTCGTCCACGCCGCGAACGCCAACGGCGCCGCCAAGGGGGTGCTCGCCACGCTCGCGCTCGTGAGCGTCGCGCTGTCCTGGATCCTGCTGCACACCCTCTACACCCTGCGCTACGCCAGGGAGTATTACACCGGAACGGAGGGCGGCATCGACTTCAACCAGGAGACGCAGCCGCAGTACACCGACTTCGCCTACCTGTCGTTCACGCTCGGCATGACCTATCAGGTCTCCGACACCGACATCACGAACCACGCGATCCGGGTGACCGCGCTCAGGCACACCCTGCTGTCGTTCGTGTTCGGCTCGATCATCCTCGCCTCCACGATCAACCTCGTGGTGCAGCTGGGCACCAGCTAGGCCGTCACGAAGTCGATCAGCTGCTCCACCCGGCCGAGCAGCACCGGTTCGAGGTCGGCGTAGGTCCGCACCCGGCCGAGGATGCGCTGCCAGGCCCGCGCGATGTCCGCCTGGTCCTCGTGCGGCCAGCCGAGCGCCTCGCAGATGCCGTGCTTCCACTCGATGTCCCTCGGGATGGCCGGCCAGGCATCCAGTCCGACCCTCGCCGGCTTGACCCCCTGCCAGACGTCGATGAACGGATGCCCGACGACCAGCACGTGGGCGCCGAACGGCCCGCGGGCGACGGCGTCGGCGAAACGGCTCTCCTTCGAGCCGGGCACAAGATGATCGACGAGCACCCCGACCCTGCGGGTCGGGGCCGGAGAGAACTCGGCCAGAACGGTCTCCAGGTTGTCGACGCCCTCGAGGTACTCGACGACGACCCCCTCGACCCGCAGATCGGCGCCCCACACCTTCTCGACGAGCTCGGCGTCGTGGCGCCCCTCGACGAAGATCCGGCTCGGCAGGGCGACCCTGGCCCTCTGGTCGGCGACGGCGAAGGACCCGGATGCCGTGCGGGCCGTGCCGGTCGGACGGGCCGCCGGTGCCGCGAGCAGGATCGGTTTCCCCTCGAGCAGGAATCCGGCTCCGAGCGGGAACACCCGCACCCGCCCGCGATAGTCCTCGAGCTCGACGAGCTTGCCCTGGACCCGAAGCACCGCACCGCAGAAGCCGGTGGCGACCTCCTCGATGACGAGGTCCCGCTCCGCGGCGACGGTCGGGACCACCGTGCGGCCGACGGCACGCCAGTCACCGGCCAGCGGGTCGGAGTCGTAACGATCGAATGTCACCCGGCGAGGGTACCGGCTCTCGGACGGCGGGGCCCGCCGACTCGCTCAGTCCGCGACGACCGGTGCGAGCTCCAGGTATCGCTCCGGCACCTGGGCGGAGGGAAACGGACCGTCGCCCGCCGCGTCCGTCTGCGGCTCGTCAAACTCTACCCACCACATCCGGCTCCTGGCCGCCCGTCCCCAGACGCCGGCGATCGCCGACCCGCCGGCTCGAACGATCACGCCTGACGGCTCGTCCGGCCAGGGCGATCGGTCGTCCTCCGACACGTCGCGGACGACGACCTGAGCGCCGATGCCGAACCCCGCGCTCACCGCGACCCCTAGCGATCGAGGCGCTTGAGGATCTGGACCGGCACCAGGATCGCCAGGGCGATGGCGAGGATCCCGGCGAAGAACATCCACCCGCTGTCCGGCACGAAGGCGTACCCGAGCAGGAGGAATCCGCCGAGGAACAACACCATCGAGATGACAAAGGCGACGATCTTCACGGGAAATCCTCCAGGCGGGTCGGCGGCGGTCATCCCATTCTAGGGACAGGTTCTAGGGACAGGCGCGTCCGGTGACGGCAACGATCCCGCTAGCCCTGCGCCTCGATCGACACGTCGTTCCACTTCTCCCAGAGGGCGATGCGGCCGGCGTAGTCGGCCTTGGCGATCCGAAGCGGGGCCTCGCCGAAGAAGATCCGCAGCGGCGGCTCCTCCGCGTCGACGACCTTGAGCAGCGCCGCGGCCGTCGCCCCGGGGTTGCCCGGCGAGCTCTGGCGCGACTTGCGCGCCTCGGCGGCCGCCTCGCGTGCCGGCTGGTAGGCATCCAGCTGGGTCGCGTGCTTGGCGGATGCGCCGGCCCAGTCGGTCGAGAAGGCGGCAGGCTCGACGAGGGTGACGTTGATGCCGAAGCCCTTCACCTCCTGCGACAGCGCCTGCGAGAAGCCCTCGAGCGCCCACTTGGAGGCGTGATAGGCGCCGATGTTGGGGAATGCGCTGATGCCGCCGATCGACGACACCTGAATGATGTGCCCGCTGCCCTGGGCGCGCAGATAGGGCAGGGCGGCCTGCGTGATCCAAAGGGCCCCGAAGACGTTGGTCTCGATCTGGTCGCGGGCCTCGGCCTCGCTGAGCTCCTCGATCATGCCGAACTGGCCGTAGCCGGCGTTGTTGATGACGACGTCGAGCCGGCCGAAGGTCTCGTGCGCCTTCTTCACCGCGTCGAAATCGGCGGTCCGGTCGGTGACATCGAGGGCGATCGGCAGGAGCGCCTCGCCGTACTTCTGCACCAGATCGTCCAGGGTGGACGTGTCCCGCGCCGTCGCCGCAACCCGGTCGCCGCGCTCCAGGGCCGCGATCGCCCATTCCCGCCCGAAACCCCGGGACGTGCCCGTGATGAACCACACCTTGCCAGCCATTCGGCCTCCTTCAAAGAATCCTGTTGTCGGGGTTAAGCCCCGCCGGGGCGACTATATGCCCGTCCGGCCGTCCCGCTCTGCGCTTCCCCTCTCCGTCTCCCCGCCCGTCTCCGTGGCCCCCACCGCGGAGAGCGGCTCGGCGACGTCCTCGAGGGACTTGCGCTCGGCATCCACCCCGAAGATCAGCGCGATGACCCCTCCCAGGATCATGATCCCCGCACCGAGGAAGTAGCCGGCGGTGAGCGGCCCGCGGTCGCTGCCATCCCCGACGAGGATGCCGTAGACGAGCGGGGCGACCGCCCCGGCGATCTGACCGAGCGCGAAGAAGTACGAGATCGCCTGGCTGCGCAGCTCGAGCGGGAAGATCTCGCTGACCGTGAGGTAGGCGGATGACGCCCCCGCGGAGGCGAAGAAGAACGAGACGCACCAGAAGATCGTCTGTGTCGTCGCGGTCAGGGCACCGGCGTCGAAGAGCACGGCCGAGACGGCGAGCACGGCGCCGGACAGCGCATAGGTGAGGAAGATCATCTTGCGCCGGCCCCACACGTCGAACAGGTGCCCGAGGACGAGCGGACCGACCAGGTTGCCGATCGCGAACGGGAAGAAGTAGTACTGCGTGGAGCTCGAGTCGGTGTGATAGAAGTTCTGCAGCACGAGGGCGTAGGTGAAGAAGATCGCGTTGTAGAGGAACGACTGGGTGATCATCATCGTCGCGCCGACGAAGGTCCGTTTCGGATACTTCCTGAAGAAGACCCTGGCGATGGTGCGGAACGGCAGGCTGCCGCTCGCCGAGACCCTCAGTGACTTGCTCTGGTCGACCTCCTCGAGGGTGGTGCCCTCGCTTTCGATCCGTCGCTCGATGCCGTCGACGGTCTTCTCCGCCTCCTCCTCGCGCCCGTGGGTCATCAGCCATCGCGGGCTCTCCGGGATGTGCCGGCGCAGATAGATGATGATGAGGCCGAGCACCGGGCCGATGAAGAAGCCGATCCGCCATCCCCAGTTCTCGGCGATGAGCGCGTGGTTGAGCAGGAACAGGTTCGCGCCGGCGCCGATCGCCGCCCCGCCCCAGTAGGTGCCGTTGATGGCGATATCGACCCTGCCCCGATAGTGCGAGGGGATGAGCTCGTCGATCGCCGAGTTGATCGCGGCGTACTCCCCTCCGATGCCCATGCCCGCGATGAACCGGAACACGAAGAGGAACGTCATGGTCGGGGAGAAGCCCGCGATCCCGCTGCCGATGAGATAGATGAGCAGGGTCAGGATGAACAGCCTGCGGCGACCCAGCTTGTCAGAGAGCCGGCCGAAGACGAGCGCTCCGACCACCTGGCCGACGAGGTAGACCGTCCCGGCCAGCCCGACCTGGGCGGAGTCCATCTGCAGGGTGTGCTGGAATCCGGCGGAGGCGACGATCTCGATCTCGAGGCCGTCGAGGATCCAGGCGACCCCGAGCCCGACGACGACCGACCAGTGGAATCTCGTCCAGGGGAGCCGGTCCATCCTCGCCGGGACCAGGCTGTCCACGTCCCTGTTCGTTCCCGCCGTCTGCGCGCGTGCCACGATGCTCTTCCTCCCCGCCGACGTCATCCGCGAGGTCGACTGCAACCGCCATCCAACCTATTCCCGGGAAAACGATCGGTGGAGGGCCTTGCACAGCGGGCGATTCGGGAGGAGAGGAGGACTCAGCCTGCCTTCAGCACGGAGAGGACGTTGCCCGCCGGGTCGCGAAACCAGGCGATGTCCGGCCCCCAGCCGCGGGCGATGCCCTTGTCGTCCGTGTGCGATCCCTCGCCGTAGATCTTGGTCACCACTCCCCTCCCGTTGAGGTCGTCGACCGCCGCCTCGACGTCGTCGACCGGGAAATTGAGGATGGTGAAGCTCGCCGGTCTGTGATCCGGCTTGACGTAGGCCAGCACGACCGCCCCGCTGCCGAGCGTGAGGTTGAGAAAGCCCATCTGGTTCTCACTGACCGTCAGTCCGAGGGTGTCGCCGTAGAACCGCTTGGCCGCCTCCAGGTCGTCGATCGAAAAGCCGCTGAACGCGTTGTCGGGTGTGAACATCGTTGTCTCCCTGAGCTCGGTGGCTTCCCAGGATGCCACGGAATCGGCCGGCGCGCCCCTCCGTCGCCTCCTTCCACGGCACCCGCCGCAGGGCGCGGCCTAGAACGTCAGGATGCCGGCGACCAGCAGCTCGCGGACGCGGGGCAGCAGCTCGGACGACAGCGCGGCCTCGTCTACCTCGAGCAGCTGGGCGATGGCGGCGACGATCGCCCGAAGGCTCAGCTCGCCGTCGCAGGCGCCGACGAGCGCCGCGAGGCCGGTATCGAGGGAGATCGAGCGGCCGAATCCGCCGCCCTGATGCAGGACCATCACGGTCGGGTCCTCCGCTCCCGGCCAGTAATGCCGCTCCTCGGTCACGTCCCCGGCCACCGTGAGCACCCCGCGGCCGAGGCCTTCGTCGGTGAGGGCCGCCTGCCGGTCGTGGGCGGCAATGGAGGCCTCGAGATGGGGTCCGAGGCCCGAACCGATGGGCCCGTCGAGCCGTTCGAACCGGCGAAGGGCGACCGTCCCCCTCGGCTTGCGCAGGGTGAGATAACCGAAGCCCACCCCGGTCACGCCGCGGGCCTCGAAGTCGTCGAGCCACGCGCCGTACAGACGATCGAACTCCCCGCCCGGCCGGGTTCCCCCGTCCCGGATCCAGGTCTCCGAGTACAGCGCCGGGTCCTGTCGCTCCCGCTCAACGACCCAGGCGTCCAGTCCGGTGCCATCCGTCCAGCCGGCCACGCGGTCGAGCCCGTCGGCGGTCGCGCGGTACTCCCAGTTGCCGAGCAGCTGGGCGATCCCGCCCGGCTCGAGGTGATCGGACAGTCCCGAGATCACCGAGGCGACCAGCGCGTCGCCCACCAGGCCGCCGTCGCGATAGTCGTAGGAGGGCACGTCGCCGCCGCGCGGGGTGATCACAAAGGGCGGATTCGAGACGATGTGGCCGAAGGTCTCCCCCGCGACCGGCTCGAACAGGCTGCCGAGCCGGAACCGGATGTTCTCGATGCCGTTCAGCTGCGCGTTGAGCCGGGCGATGTCGAGTGCGCGCCGCGAGATGTCCGTCGCGACGACGAGGCCGGCGTGTCTCGCCGCATGCATGGCCTGGATGCCGCAGCCGGTGCCGAGATCGAGCGCCCGGTCGACGGGGGCGCCGATCATGAGCCCGCTGAGCGTCATCGACGCACCACCCACCCCGAGCACGTGGTCCTCGCGCAGCGCCCCGCCGGTCGACAGCTCGCCGAGGTCGCTGGCGATCCACCAGCTGCCGACCCCCTGCGCATCCACGAAGCTGTACGGCCGCAGGTCGAGCAGCGGGCGGACGACGGTCTCTCCCGCCTCGACCAGCCCGAGCGCCACCGCCCCGTCGACGCCGAGCCTCGGCAGCGCGGCGGCGAGGTCCGTCCGGGGCACGGGCAGCCCGAGCACGAAGGCGGTCGCGAGCGTCGAGGCGGGCACGACCGGATGCGCACGCAGCGCCCGGATGGCCGGCACCCGTTGCGCCCGGTGCAGCGCGGCATCCGCCTCGTCGCCCCACAGCCGGCCGAGCGTCTCGACGCCGTAGGAGGCGCGGGTCAGATCCAGGCGGAGGGCCGCCGTGAGGGAGGACTGCTGCTCGTCTGATGCTGTCTGCATGGCTGGCCCATCCTCCCACGCAACGATCGAGGTGAAGGGACGGCCGCGGCGGGCTCAGAGGTCGGACGGGTGCCGATGGTAGCCGCGACGGAGCCGGACGGCCTCCGGCGAGAGCCGCTCGACGTCCTCCCAGAGCACGAGGAACGATCCCCGGTGCCGCCAGGCCAGGAACCGGGCGATGAGCCACGGCGAGTTGACCTTCGTCCGCTCGTAGCCGCCGAAGGACGAGCGGGTGTGCCGCCCGACGATGAACCCGACGAGGCGCGCATCCGCGGGGCGATCGGCGATGTCTGCCGGGATGGCGAACCTGGCGTCGATGACCTCGCCGATCCGATGGCCCTGGACGTCGCGCACCGGAACGGAGAGCAGGTCACTCAGGATCATGTCTGCCCCCGGGGATCCGTCCGATCACGTGCTCGCCGAGCCAGCGCTCCGCCCAGGTCACGTCGAGGGTGTCCGCGGACACCCGCAGGGAGACGACGATGTCCACGGCTCGCACGTCGCCCCAGGCGATGCGATGCAGCCGCGAGGCCGGCGGCCTCCCGCCGAAGATCCGCGTCGCCAGCACCGGCCCGCTGAGCAGGGAGGTGATGACCGGGGCGGTCGTCCCGGCCGGGATAGGCCCCGTCGGCACGTCGCTCAGCTCGAGGTCGCTCACCACGACGACCGGCACTCCATCGACGTCGAGGACCTGCCGGTCGAGCAGGTTCAGTCCCGCGTCGACGATCCTCTCCTCCGGCGCCCGGCTCATTCGCCCGCCCCGGTGATGATCATGAGCGGGATGGCGGCGACGGAGGCCACCACGATGATGACCAGATAGACCATCGCCATCGCGTTGGTCGCCTTCCCGTTGACGTGGTCGCCCATGTACTGCGGATCGTTGGCGACGATGAGGATCGGCAGGTAGGTCAGCGGGAGGGCGATCGCGGAGAACACCACGGAGTACTCGGTAACCAGCACCGGGTCGACGCCGGTCATCAGCACCCCGATCCCGATCAGGAGGCAGACGATCATGGCGACGTGGAATCGGGCCGCCTCCGCGGGTCTGCGGAACTTGCCCCAGGACCAGCCGAAGAACTGGGCGAGCGTGTAGCCGCTCGACAGCGTGGTCTCCAGCGCCGCGCCGAAGGTGGCGGCGACCATCCCCACGACCACGAAGGCGAGGGCGAGCTTGCCACCCGCCTCCGCGACGGGCAGCACCACTTGGGAGAGCGAGTCCACCTCGATGCCGCGAGGCAGCAGCACGACGGCGGCGCAGGCGGCGATCGCGACGGAGAGGAAGCCGCCGAGCGGGAAGCCGACCAGCACGTTGACCCTGGACTGGGACAGGTCCTTGACCGACCACTTCTCCTCCACCGCCCCGGAAGAGAAGAAGAACACCTCGTACGGCGTCATGGCCGCGCCGAAGAGGGCGATGGCGTAGTACCAGTAGGTGGATGCGTGTTCGGAGGAGGGCACGGCCGGGTGGATCGCCTGCGATCCGAGCGCCGCCCAGTGGGGGTGGAGCAGGAACAGGGCGACCGCGAACACGATCAGGGTGAGGCCGAGCAGCCCGGTGACGTTCTCCATGACGCTGAACTTCACCCGCCAGACGACGAGCCAGACCGCGAAGGCGGCCACCGGCATCCACAGCAGCGGCCCGACGCTGGAGGCGAGCTGGAGGGCGAGGGCGACCCCGCCGATCTCCGCCGTCAGCGTCATGAGGTTGATGAGGAAGGATGCGCCGAGGTTGGCGACCCCGGCTCGCGGCCCGAGGCGCTCGCGGATGATCTCGAACGTCGCCCTTCCGCTCACCGCGGCGACCCGCCCGGACATCTGGGCGAAGAGGCAGATGCCCACGACGCCGACGAGGACCACCCAGGCCAGGGACAGGCCGAACCGGGAGCCGACGACGGCGTTGGTCACCAGGTCGCCGATGTCGAGAAAGCCGCCGATGGCGGTCAGCACGCCGAGCGCGAGCCCGAGGATCTTCTTCACCAGAGCCGTCCCAACGTCGTCGACAGTCTCTGCAGCCGCCCCGCCGAGGCCTTCAGGGCAGAACGGACGGCGGCCTCCGCCGGGGCGCCCGCCGTGTGGGCGATGGTCTCTCGCGCGGAGACGATCGCCGAGGCGCCTGCAGCCAGCTCCCCGATGGCCTCCGCCCGCGATCGCCGCTCCGTGCCGGTGGTGACGTCGATCTCCTCGACGCTCGATTGCGCCCCGGTCAGCTCCGTGAGGCTGTCGGACAGCGCGGTGTCGGCGACGGCATACGTCGATCTCCCGTCTGCCCAGGACTCGAAGGCGAGCCGCGCGGACTGAAGCCCCGAGGTCGCGCTCTGGGCCGTGCGAGTCAGGTCCCCGAGCGTGCCGCCCTCCGTGGGCACGCAGCCGGCGAGGCATCCGGCCAGGAGGACCAGCCCGGCCATGGCGATCCACCTCGTGTCCCGGGTCATGCCCTCACGATGCCATGGCCGTCATTTCGGCTGCAACGCCTTGCACACGGGCGAATGAGGAGTAACGGTCGCCGGTCAGGCGATCTCCCTCGCCAGGCCCTCGATGACCCTCACCCCGGGAATCCTCGCCAGGAGCGCCCCCGGCAGCAGGATCTTCGATCGGCGCACGCCGGAGCCGACGATCACGACAGGCTCCTCGATCACGCGGCCGTCCACGTAGACGGGCCAGTCCGCCGGCAGGCCGATGGGGGTGATCCCCCCGTATTCCATCCCCGTGAGCTCGACCGCCCGTTCCATCGGGAGGAAGGATGCCTTCCGCACGTCGAGCAGCCGCTTGACCGTCCCGTTCACATCGGCCCTGGTGCTCGCCAGCACGACACAGGCCGCGATCTTCTCGATGCCGTCCCGCCTGCCGCCCACCACGACGCAGTTGGCCAGCGTGCTGGGATCCAGCCCGAACTCGTCCCTGGTCGCCGCGGTGTCGGAGACGGCGGGGTCGATGTCGGCGACCCCGACCTCGTCGAGCAGGCCGAGGGCGGTGAGCATCGCACCCGTCGGGGCGGCGAACAGGTCGGGCCGCGTTGACGCGGGGACGCTGGTCAGGGTTCCCAGGGTGAACACCCGACCAGCCTATTCGAGCGAGACCAGGGGGCTGCTCTCGAAGCGGCCGAGGAGATCGGCCGCATCGTCGTAGATCGCGACCGCGCCGGCATCGGTCAGCTCACCCGCTCCGGTCCCCCCGCTGAGCAGGGCGATGCACCGGACCCCCGCACGCGCTGCCGCCTCGATGTCCCACACCGAATCGCCGATCATGAGCGCCCGCTCCGGTCGGACGCCGGCCCTACGGAGGGCGACCTCGACGATGTCCGGCGCCGGTTTCGCCTCACCGACGTCGCCGGCGGAGGTGACGGTCGTCACCTCGCCCTCGATGTCCAGCACCGCGCGCAGCATCGCCAGTTCGTCCTCGGGGGCCGAACTCGCCAGCACCGCCTGGAGGCCGTGGTCCGCGACGGCGGCCACGAGCTCCCGCGCCCCGGCGAAGGCCCGCAGAGCGCCGGCCGCCGCCGCGTAGTGCTCGCCGTGCAGCGCGGAGGCCCGCTCGCCGAGCTCCTCCGCCCGATCCCCGAGCAGGGTGCCGAGCAGCTTCTGGGAGTCCATGCCGATGGCTCGATGGATGCGCCAGGAGTCCACCGGAGCCCCGACGTCCGCGAGCGCACGGCTCCACGCAGCGATGTGGGCGTAGTTGGAGTCGACGAGCGTGCCGTCGATGTCGAACAGCACGGCTGGTGCCTTGTCTTCCGTCATGTCCGCCAGGGTAGGCGGCGATGGGACCATGACAAGGGGGATGCGCGACTACGCTTTAACGACTACCGCCCCGTCGAGGAGATCGTGAAACCGCTCAGCGAAACCGACATCCGTTCCAGCATCGTCAACGCCACGCGTGGCGAGATCGACAGGATGCCCCTTCCCGGCCTGCACGAGGTGCTCTGGGACGAGCGCGAGTACCTGGGCTGGAGAGATCATCAGGCCCCCCTGCGCGGATATCTCGTCCACTGGTTGGACGACCGGCCCGTCGGGGTCGTGCTCCGCGCATCCGGCGCCGGCATGCGCCCGGGGATCTCCGCGATGTGCTCCCTCTGCCACACCCCGCAGCCCTCCGACCAGGTGGCCCTGTTCTCCGCGCCGCGCGCCGGTCAGGCCGGCCGCGACGGGAACACCGTCGGCATGTACATCTGCGCCGACCTCGCCTGCTCCCTCATCATCCGGATCACCCCGCCCAAGCTGCCCATGCAGCCCGACCCGGCGGAGATCGTCGCACGCAGAGCAGAGGGCCTCCTGGGCCGCGTGCAGTCGTTCACCGCCGACATCATGAAAACGGCCTGAACCATGACCATCCTCCCCGCCGCCCATCTCGTCGGCAGCATCAACCTTCCCGACGCGGAGACCACGTTCCGCACGGTCAGCGAGCGTCTCGGCCCCCGCCTCCACCGGCTGCCGGACGGCGAGGTCGGCGATCGCTACTACTGGATCCAGTTCCAGAAGGACTACTTCGACCGCACGGCGGGGCTCAGCCGCGTCGGCGAGCGACCCTTCTACATCAGGGACCGCTTCGATGCCAGACCGCTGAGCCTCGACGAGGGATTCGAGCCAGAAAGGCTCGTCTTCCCGACTCTCGGGTACGCGGAGGCGGCGATCGACTCCTATGCGACCTTCGCGCGGCTGAAGTCGGAGGGGATCATCCCCTCCGCCGTGCGATTCCAGGTCAGCCTGCCGACCCCGGCGGGCGTCGTCGGCAGCTTCTTCATCCAGTCCAGCCGCGCGGCGGTCGAACCGGTGTACGAGCGCGCGCTCTTCGGCGAGCTCGACCGCATCCTCGAGGCGATCCCCCACGACCAGCTCGCCATCCAGTGGGACACGGCCCTGGAGTTCGGCTTGCTCGACTCGGCCGAGATCCGTGGCTTCCGCCTCACCTCCTGGTTCGGCGACAGCCACGAGGAGATCCTGGCCGGGGTGATCGAACGGGGGCTGCGCCAGGCCGCCGCCGTCCCCGCCGACGTCGAGGTGGGTTACCACCTCTGCTACGGCGACGTCGAGGAACAGCATTTCACGGAGCCCACCGATGCCGGGCGGCTCGCCGAGGTGCTGACCGGGCTCTTCGCGGGCGCCGCACGCCCGATCACCTGGGTCCACCTGCCCGTGCCGATCGACAGGCACGACGAGGCCTACTTCGCACCGCTGGCGACTGTCGACTGGCCGGACGGGACGGAGATCTACCTCGGCCTGCTGCACCACGAGGACGGCGTCGCGGGCGCACTGCGTCGGGCGGCGACGGCGGCGGCCTTCGTCCCGCCGTTCGGCGTCGCGACGGAGTGCGGTTTCGGCCGCGGGCCGCGCGATCGAACCGAGCTGCTACTCGACCTGCACGAGGCGGTCGTCAGCGCTGCCTAGTCGCGCGACTTCGAGGCGGCCTTGGTCTTCTTGTCCGCGCGCTTCTCCTTGAGGGACTTCGAGGCGACGGTCTTCGCACTGGATTTTTTCGGTGACTTGTCGGCCATGGGGGGGGCTCCTCTGGGCGGGAGCTCGGACGGCTCCCCGTGAGCCATGACACTACGCGGTTAGCCGGGAAGCCGCATCCTCGGCGGAGGCGAGCCGCGCCGCATCCCGCCCGGGCGGCTCGCCGAAGGCCCGTCGGTACTCCCGGCTGAACTGCGACGGGCTGTCGTAGCCCACGAGGTAGCCGATCTCCGCGACGTCGTGCGGCCTCGTCATGAGCAGGGTCCTCGCCTCCTGCAGGCGGATCTGCTTGTGGAACTGGATCGGGGTCATCGAGGTCACCGCCCGGAAATGACGGTGGAACGACGACACACTCAACCCAGCCATGGCCGCAAGGTCGTCGATGCGGATGGTCTCGGTGGAGTGCTGCCTGATCCAGCGGATCGACCTCGAGATCTGGGCCAGACGTCCGTCCGCGAGCCCGATCTGCCGCACGATGCCCCCCTGCTCACCGGTGAGCAGTCGCCAGACGATCTCCCGCTCGTAGGCCGGCCAGAGCACCGGGATGTCGTCGGGCCGATCGAGCAGCCGCAGCAGCCGCGCGATCGGGTCGAGGAGGTCGGGGGCGGCGGCGCTGACGGCGAGGCCTGAGAAGGCGGGCGGCCGATCGCGGACGGTGTTCGACTCGAGCAGCAGCTCGGCGATCATGGCCGGCCTCAGGGACATGCTGAATACGGAGAAGGGCTCGTCGGCGCTCGCACTGACGATGTGCCCGGTCACGGGCAGGTCGACCGAGACGACCAGGAACTCGCCCGCCCGGTACCGATAGGGCCTTCCGTTGACGGAGGTCTCCTTGATGCCCTGCGCGACCACCGCGAGCGACGGCTCCGACATCCCGCTCATCGTCTCCGTCGGCTCGATCGCGGAGGCGATGCTGACGCCGGGGAGGATCGTGCGTTTCACCCCTCCGCCCGCGTGACGTTCGATGAGCATCCGCAGGTCGTCGATCGCGTCCATACCCCACTGAAGCACTCCGGGCGTCGCCTGGCAAGCCGCGGCTGCCACGATCCGGCGACCTTGACCGGATCGTGCAAGGCCGGGGCACCATCGGTCTAGGAGGAACCACAGCCCCGTGATGGCATGGAGACACCATGAGAAATCGGAGAGAGACACGATGAAACGCGTTATCCTCGGTGCCACCGGCCTGTCGGTGAGCCAGTTCGCCCTGGGGGCGATGATGTTCGGCCCGATGGGCAACCCCGATCACGATGAGTCGATCCGCATCATCCACCGCGCCCTGGATGCCGGCATCAACGTCATCGACACCGCGGACGTCTACTCGGCGGGCGAGTCGGAGGAGATCGTCGGGGCCGCGCTGAAGGGACGCCGCGACGAGGTCGTGCTCGCCACGAAGTTCGGCCTGCCGATGGGCGAGGATCCGAACCGGTCGGGCGGCTCGCGCCGGTGGATGACCCGCGCGGTCGAGGACAGCCTGCGCCGCCTCGGGACCGACTACATCGACCTCTACCAGCTCCACCGGTTCGACTACCGGACGGACGTCGGCGAGACGCTCTCGGCGCTGACCGACCTCGTGCGGAGCGGCAAGGTCCGCGCGATCGGATCCTCGACCTTCCCCGCCGAGAAGATCGTCGAGGCGCAGTGGGCGGCGGACAGGCACGGGTACCAGCGTTTCCTCACCGAGCAGCCCCGATACTCGATCCTCACCCGGCGGCTGGAGGGCGCCGTCCTCCCGACGACGGAGAAGTACACCATGGGTGTCCTCACCTACAGTCCCCTCGCCGGCGGCTGGCTCTCCGGCCGCAGCGGCATCTCCTCGAGCCATCGGGCATCCGGCCTGCCGTCCCGGTACGATCCCTCCACGCCGAGCGGACGCGCCAAGGCCGATGCGGTCGCGCGACTGACCGCCATCGCCGAGGAGGGCGGTCTGACCCTCCCGCAGCTCGCGCTGGCCTTCGTCCTGTCGCACCGCGCGGTGACCTCCGTGCTCATCGGGCCGCGGACCCGGGAGCAGCTGGATGGTTTGCTCACCGCGGCGGACCTGACCCTCGACGACGACCAGCTCGACGCCATCGATGCGGTCGTCCCGCCCGGCACGGACGTCGATCCCGCCGACAACTACAACGCGGACTCCCCCGCCCTGCTCGATTCGGCGCTCCGTCGCCGGTGACCGGCGGGGCCCGCTCTCAGTCACGGGCCAGCGCGATCGCCTGGGCGCGGTCGCGCACCCCGAGCTTGGCGAAGAGCGAGTTGATGTGCGTCTTGACGGTGGCAACGGAGATGAAGGCCCTGGCGGCGATCTCCGAGTTGCTCAGCCCCCGTGCGACGAGCGAGAACACCTCGGCCTCCCGCGGCGTGAGCTGCGGAAACCGCTCGCCGAGGGGTGCTGGCGGCCCGGTCAACCGATCGACGAGCCTCGCCCCGACCTCGGGGGCGAAGGTCGCCTGGCCGCGGGCGACCGATCGGATGGCCGACTCCAGCTCCGCCCGCCCGGCGTCCTTCGTCAGATAGCCGCGGGCGCCCGCACGGAGGGCGCCGAGGATGGACTCGTCGTCCGCATAGGTCGTCAGGACGAGCACCGCCGTCGAGGGAGACACCGAGAGGATGCCGGCGGTCGCCGCGGCGCCGTCGAGCACGGGCATCCTCAGGTCCATGAGGACGACGTCCGGCGCCTCGTCTCCGACGAGACGGACGGCTTCCGCGCCGTCGGAAGCGACCCCGACGACCTCGAAGCCGTCAACGAGGGAGAGCACGGTCACCAGGCCGTCGCGCACGGTCGCCTGATCGTCGGCGACCAGGATCCGGATGCCGGTCACGGCGCGCCCACGGAGGCCGAGACGACAAAGCGGCCGTCGCGCTCTCCCGCCGAGAACCGGGAGTCCGGCAGGGCGCGGAACCGCTCGGCCATGCCGGTGAGGCCGTGGCCACCGCCGGGGGTCGCCGACGACGGGGAAGAGATCCGATTGACCACCTCGAGGTCCATCCCGTCTGGCCGCCAACGGAGCCGCAGGGTCACCGGCTTGCCAGGCGCGTGTCTGCGGGCGTTGGTGAGCGACTCTTGGACTGTCCTGGCCACCGCGGTGGCGGTGGCGGGCGGCAGTGGCCAGGGCTCCCCCGACACCCCGAGCTCGACGGCGCTGCCGAGCGAGCGATGGGAGCGGACGAGCTGCTCGATGGTCTCCATCACATCCTGCGGCCCCTGGAGCGGACCGCCGTCGCGCAACGCGTCCACCGCCCTCCGTGCCTCGACCAGGCCGTCGACCGCGAGGGCGCGGGCGTCGTGGACGCGCCGTGCGGCATCCGCGATCCTGTCTGCCTCGAGAAGCGCCTCGACCGCGTCCAGCTGGATGACGAGCCCGCCGAGGCTGTGCGCGAGGACGTCGTGGATGTCCCGCGCGACCGCCTGGCGCTCGGCGAGCACCCGCGCCCTCGCCTGCTCCTCCCGGATGGCCACACGTTCCTCGAGCAGCCTGCGGGACTGCCGCTCCGCAGCACGGAACTGACGCCTGCTCACGCCGGCGAACAGGGCGATGACGATGCCGCCCTCGATCGACAGCAGGCCGAGCACGGGGAGCACGAGGATCGTCGCCCCGACGGCGACCAGCGCGACGGCCAGGAGGGCGAGGGCCACGCCGTGCCGGATCGGCCTCGCCAGATCGGAGACCGCCCGCATGACGGCCACGGCGACGGGCACGATCAGCAGACCGGCCGTGGCGGTCGCGGCGAGCGCCCCGCAGACGGCAGCCGTCAGCAGCAGGGCACCGACGAGCGCCGTCCACTTCCGCGGCACGACGGCGAGCCCGAGCCAGGCGGCGACGGCCAGGTAGGCGGCAACGACGACCCAGGCCGGGAGGACGGTCGCGAACTCCGTCGTCAGGTAGAAGGTGACGATGGCGACGCCGAAGAGGCCGAGCCAGTCGCCAAGGCCCAGCGGGCGTCGTGCGACGGGGTTCACCTGACCATCATCCGCTCGATCGGGCCGGGCCGCCATGGGGCTCAGGCGGCGACCGACTCGAGTGCGGCGATCCGGGCGGCGAAGACGGCGGTGCGCGCGATCCGATTCGCGGCGATCACGATGAGGATGACACCGGTGGAGGCGGCGATCGCCGACCCTGCCTGGGTCGCCCAGACCTCGATGCCGAGTCGCACGGCGATGAGCAGCACCCAGAGCACCGCCCCCAGCCAGCCCGTGCGGCTCTCGAACTCCGGCGCATCCGCCCCATTGCCCTTCACCGGCCGGCCCTCCGGCAGACGGCGGAACCGGGCGATCGACCCCATGAGCGCGCCGAGGCCGAGGGCCACGACGAGCTCGATCACCAGCACCGCCACGTCGAGGCTCGACATCGCGGAGGCGGACTGGCCGGACAGGGTGATCAGCCCGACGATCCCGAGCGCGATCGGCAGGCGCCACATGCGGGAGACCACGACCGGCTGCCATCTCAGCTGGCGACTGGCGATCCACCCCACGAGGACGAGGAGAAGGAGGACGTTGGCGACGGTCTGGAGTGTCATGACCCCAGCCTCCCGTGGCGCCCGCGACGGGAGGAACCACCCCAGGGTGGAGATCGAGACTCCCAGGGCGGTCAAGCGGTCGGATGCGTAGGGTGGTCCAATGGAATCGAGCAACCAGCTGGGAGAGTACCTGCGATCCCGGCGCGAGCTTCTCACGCCGGACGACGTCGGACTGCCCAGCAGCGGCCGCAGGCGGGTGCGCGGCCTGCGCCGGGAGGAGACCGCCCTTCTCGCCGGGATCAGCGTCGAAGACTATCTGCGGATCGAGCAGGGCCTCGATCGGAGTCCGTCGGACGAGGTCCTCGACAGGCTCGCCGCGGCGCTTCGGCTCGACGCGGATGCCACCGCCCACCTGCACCGGATCGCCCATCCGGCCAGCGGCCGTCGGCGCGCGGGATCCGCCCCTGACCTGGCCGGGACCGACGCGGTCGAATCGAGCGGAATCGGACGTGGACCGGTCGGCGAGAGCCTGGTCGCCCTGATCGAGGCCTGGAGCGGGCAGGCGGCCGTCGTGCGGGACGGGCTCATGGACGTGCTCGCCTCGAACGCCCTGGCCCGCGCCCTCGGCCCCGGTTATTCGCCCGGGGAGAACCTGCTCCGCACGCTCTTCCTCGACCCGGCCTCGCCCACGCTCCACCGCGACTGGGAGGAGCTGGCGGCGAGGAGCATCGCGGGGTTGCGCGCCATCGCCGGACCGGAGCTCGACGATCCGCGCCTGGCCCAGCTGGTCGGCGACCTGTCCCTGCGCAGCGAGCGGTTCCGGCAGCTCTGGGCGTCACCGGATGTGCGTCCGACGGGAGGCGGGACCGCCCTGCTGCGCCATCCGCTGGTCGGCGAGCTCGACCTGCGTTATGAGAAGTTCGGGGTCGAGGCGACGGCGGGGCAGGTGCTCGTGGTGTTCCACGCCGAGCCGGGGACCCCGTCCGATGCGGCCATGCGCCGGCTCTCGGCGATCGCGCGCGGCGAGACACATCAGGATTCCCACCGGTCGCTCGTCGAGCCCATCCCGATCGATTCGCGACGTCACACCGGACGGTGACGAGGCGCCGGTCGGCTCCCGGCCGGCCAACGGCTAGGTGCCGCCGGAGCGGCGCCAGAGCGCCCTGACGGCGATCTCCTCCGCGTCGATCGACGCGAGGATGGCCCTCACCGCGCGCTCCTGATAACGACCCTCCGTGCGCGCGGCCAGCACGGCCCTGCGCTCGGCGACGATCATCGCGAGTCGGAGCCTGCTGTAGACGGCCTGTGCCGGCTCCGCACCCTCCTCCGTCGGTCTGGCCATGGTCTCGCCGAGCAGCGCCGCATCCGCCCTGAGCCGCTCGACCACGCTCGCGTCGTCCGTCTCGTCGATCTCGGCATCGAGCTGGACGACCCCGGCCGCCCTCGCCTCCGCCATGAGCATCTGCGCCTCGACCAGTTCCTGGGCCCCGTTCGGCGGCGGCAGTCCCAGCCGCCGGACGACCCAGGGCAGGGCGAGTCCCTGCACCAGGGTGCCGACGACGATCACGAAGGCGAGGAACTGCAGGAAGGCCCGCTGCGGCGTGTGCGCCGGCAGGAGGAACACCGCGGCCAGCGTCACCACGCCGCGCATGCCCGCGAACCCGACCGCGACGCTCGTGGCCCAGCTCCAGCGGCGCTGCCGCAGCCGGTCCGGTCCGAAACGGAAGATCAGGGTCGTCAGAAAGATCCAGGCGAAGCGGGCCAGGGTGAGGAAGAGCAGCATCCCGAGGCAGATGAGCACGACCTGCCAGGGCTCCAGGCCGCTCTCGACCGCGCCGTGCAGGATCCCGGAGAGGTTCAGGCCGATGAACAGGAAGACCGAGTTCTCCAGGAGGAAGCGGATCGTGCGCCAGTTCAGCGACTCCGCGATCCTCGCCTCGGCGGTCTGCACGAGCGGCGAGCGCTGGGCGATGACCAGTCCAGCGACGACGACCGCGAGCACCCCGGAACCGCGCAGCAATTGGGCGGGGATGAAGGCAACGAACGGGGTGATCAGGGACAGGCTCGTATCGAGGACCGGGGCCTTGAGGCTCCGGCGCAGCGAGCTGAGCCCCCAGCCGACGACCAGGCCGAAGGCGAGCCCGACGGCGACGGCGAGGACAAAATCCCCCGCGACCGACCACGGGTTCAGGGTCCCCACGATCGCGGTGATGGCCGCCGAGAGGGCGACGAGGGCGGTCGCGTCGTTGAACAGGCTCTCGCCCTCCAGCACGGTCACGAGCCGGCGAGGGAGGCGCAGTCTGCCCGCCAGCGCGGTCACCGCCACCGCATCCGTCGGCGCGACCACGGCGGCGAAGGCGAAACCCGTCGCGAGGGTGACGGCGGGGACCACGAGCCAGGTGAAGAAACCCACCACGACGACGGTGAAGACCACCAGGAAGACCGACAGGGCGAGGATGCTGTCGCCGCGGGCGCGCACGTCGACGATGGAGGTGCGGATGGCCGCGGCGAAGAGCAGAGGCGGCAGCAGACCGTAGAGGACGAGGTCGGGCTCGATGGTCACCGGCGGGATCCCCGGCAGGAAGGAGACGATGGCCCCCACGACGACGAGCGAGATCGGCGCCGACCAGCCGACCCGGCGGGACAGCCCCGTGACGGCGACGGTCACGAGCACAAACGAGACGATCCAGATGATCGTCTGAACCGAATCCATCCCGTCCCCGCTCCCTCGGCCGCACGTCGAGATTATCCGAGGAATACCCTTTGCGCCGGGACGATTGAGGACAAGTATGGGGACCATGCACGCCATCGGCTACACGACGAACCTGCCAGCGACCGACCGGGATGCCCTCGTCGATCTCGAGCTTCCCGTCCCGTCACCGGCACGGCACGACCTGCTCGTCGCGGTGTTCGCGGTGTCGGTCAATCCCGCCGACGTCAAGCTGCGCGCGGGCTCCGCCCCGGGTGGCGAGGCGCGCATCCTCGGTTTCGATGCCGCCGGGGTCGTCCGCGCTGTCGGCGACGGGGTGACGCTCTTCGCCCCGGGAGACGAGGTCTACTACGCGGGGAGCGTCGACCGTCCCGGCAGCGATGCGGAGTTCCAGCTGGTGGACGAGCGCCTCGTCGGGCGCAAACCGGCGACACTGAGCTTCGAGGACGCGGCGGCCATGCCCCTCACGACGATCACGGCCTGGGAGGTGCTCTTCGAGCGCCTCCGGCTCACCGACAACAGCGGGGGGACGATGCTGGTGATCGGCGCGAGCGGGGGTGTCGGGTCGATGATCCTGCAGCTGGCCAAGCGGCTCGTCCCCGGGCTGCGCCTCATCGCCACGGCCTCGCGTCCGGAGGCGGAGGAGTGGGTGCGTCGTCTGGGCGCGGATGCTGTTGTCAACCACCGTGGGGATCTCGTCGCCCAGGTCCTGGAGACGGCGCCGCACGGGGTCGACTACCTCTTCACCTCCCATTCGGAGGGCCAGATCGAGACCTACGCGGCCATCGTGAAGCCGTTCGGGCACATCGTCGGCATCGACGATCCGGAAGTCCTCGACGTCACCCCGCTCAAGGACAAGAGCATCGCCTGGCATTGGGAGTTCATGTTCACCCGCCCGGTCCAGCAGACGCCGGACATGGTTGACCAGCACGAGCTGCTCGACCAGGTCGCGTTTCTGGTGGACGCCGGACGCATCGTCAGCACCGCCACGACGCGCCTCTCGCCGCTCGACGCCGAACGGCTACGCGAGGCTCATCGCCTGGTGGAGTCGGGGAGTGTCATCGGCAAGGTGGTCGTCTCCCGGCAGCCCTAGCGAAGGACTCAGACCGAGACGGTCGAGAGCACCTCGTCGAGAACGGCCGAGGCCTCCTCGTCCGTGGAGTTCTGGGCGAGAGCGAGCTCGGAGATCAGGATCTGACGGGCCTTGAGCAGCATCCGCTTCTCGCCCGCGGAGACGCCGTGGTCCTGGTCGCGACGCCAGAGGTCGCGAACGACCTCGCTGACCCGGTAGACGCTGCCGCTGCCCATCTTCTCGGTGTTGGCCTTGAACCGGCGGGACCAGTTGCCGGGCTCCTCCACCACGTCGCTGCGCAACACCTCGAAGACCGCCTCGACACCGGCGCTGTCGATGACGTCCCTGATCCCGATGAGCTCGGCGTTGTCGACGGGGAGCTCGATCGTCAGGTCGCTCGCGTGGACGTTGAGGGTGATGTACCGCTTGTCCTCACCCTTGATGGTGCGGGTCGTGACCGCGGTGATCGTGGCCGCTCCGTGATGAGGGTAGACGACGGTCTCGCCAACTTGGAAAATCATGTATAACTGCCTTCAATCGTTATCTGGGCATCGCAAACGGACCGGACCGCACGGATCGAGCGACCTGATCGACCGGCCACTCGGGCAGACATGAACGCGGTTCCGAATCCAACGCTCTGTAACAGTTTAACGTGTGATCGGCGGTTTAAATTGCACGGGTGCCCCGGCGGGCGTCTATGCTATGCGCGAATGGCCCGAGCGGCCCGGTGCTCTGCGGCGGAAAGCGGCATCCCGCGTCCCGTCTCCGATGATCGATCCGGCCTTGAGTATCGAACATATGTTCGAATAGACTGGCGGCATGACCATCGCCTTCCAGCCATCGCTCTTCGACCAAGCCGGCGCCGATGCGGAGCTCGAGCCGCTCGATGGCGCGATGCAGCGCATCGACCTCGAGGACGGGGCCTGGGTGGATCTGCGGCCGGGATGGGTGTCGAATTCGGATGCCCTGTTCGAGCGCCTCGCCCAGGACGTTCCCTGGAGGGCGGACAGGCGGCAGATGTACGACCGCGTGGTCGAGGTCCCCCGCCTGGTGTCGTGGTTCGGGCAGGGGGCGCCCCTCCCCGACCCCGTGCTGGAGCGGGCGATGTCGGGGCTCAACGAGCATTACCGTCCGGTCCGGGACCAGCTGTTCCGCACCGCGGGGCTGTGCTTCTACCGCACGGGAGACGACAGCGTGGCCTGGCACGGCGACCGGGTCGGCAGGACGATCGACAGGGACACGATGGTCGCCATCGTCTCGGTGGGCGAACCGCGCCTCCTGTCCCTGCGGCCACGATCGGGAGGGCCGGTCCGGCGATTCCCGCTCGGGCACGGCGACCTCATCGTCATGGGCGGCAGCTGCCAGCGGACGCACGAGCACGCCATCCTCAAGACCACGCGTGCGGTCGGGCCGCGGATCAGTGTGCAGTTCCGCCCGGTCTGGCCGAAATAGCCGCCGGGGAACACCCGCTCGGAGCCCCGCTAGGCCACACCGAGGACGAGCACCACGCCGAGCGCGAGGGCGGCGAGCACGAGGGCGGCGACGAACATCGTGGCGAGCGGAGCCCCGGCCGCCACCCGCTCGACGTCGCCTCCCACCAGCGCCTCGTGCACCCGGCGATAGCGATGGCCGGCGAACGCATAGGAGGCAACGGCCAGAACCAGAGCGAGAAAGGCCGCCGCCGCCCCGACCGGCCCGAAGACAGGGCTGGCCACCCGCACCCCCGCGGCGCTGATCACCGCGAACGACAGCGAGGTGCGACGCCAGGCGAGCAGGGTGCGCTCCGGTTGAAGGCCACGATCGAACGGGACGTCCGGGTCGATCACAACAGCAGCCCGATCACCAGCAGGATCGCGGCGCAGACGATGCCGACGATCATCAGCACACCGAGAGCCGGTGCGGGCAGCGCACGATTGTCGCGCAGGGCGCGTTCGGTCCGCACCCACCCGATCCCGGCCTGGACGGCGGCGAGGATGCCGAGACAGACGAAGACGATGGCCGAGGCGAACCGAAGTCCCGATTGAATGGGCAGCTTCACCGCCTCGAGCGCCACGCCGGCGGCCAACAGGGCGAGTGCGGTGCGGATCCAGGCGAGGAAGGTGCGCTCGTTCGCCAGGCTGAAACGGGGATCCGGCTCCGAACCGCGCCGGTAGACGAAGCCGGGGAAGCGCCGATCCGCCGGACCGGATTCCGGATCGATGGGCATCCCGCCGTTGCCGCCGGACACTATTTCTTGAAGGCCTTGACGATGCGCGCGAGCGAGCGGCCCGCCACCCAGGCCACGGGGATCGAGACGGCGAGCAGCGCGATGGGATTGGGCCGGAAACGGACGCCGTCCGGGCCGCCGACATAGGCGCCGATCGGAACGCTCCCCGCGGTACCACCGCCCCCGCCGTTGTCTCCGTCGTCGCCGCCCCCGCCGAATCCGAAGCCGACCAGGGCCACGGGGATCAGCTCGACCCCGCCGATGCTGACCTTGTCTCCATAACTCGCCGTCACGTTCGCCGACGTCACCGACTGCGCCAGGCGCTCAACCACATTCGTCATGCTGCCGACCCTAACGCCCCGGGAGATCGGCCGGTAGACCGAAAAGCCGCCGATGTCGGTGGAATAAAGCAGACTACTCGTGCGCTTGCTCCATAGACACAGACACGGTACGACTCTCGCTCCCGGGCACAGCCGCCCTCTCGCCTCAGCGGCTCATCCGCTGCCTCTCCGACAGGATCCCCCGAATGTCCGATATCACCCTCTCAACTCCGGGAACCGAGACCTCCGACGAGGAGCGCGCGGTCGGCGCCCGCAACCGCCTCGTCATCGGCGTGCTGCTGGTCTCCACCTTCGTGGTCATCCTCAATGAGACCATCATGGGTGTCGCCCTCCCGCGGCTCACCGTCGATCTCGGGATCACCGCGGGGGCGGCGCAGTGGCTGACGGCGGCGTTCATGCTGACCATGGCAGTCGTCATCCCGATCACCGGTTTCCTGCTCCAGCGGTTCCACACCAAGCCGCTGTTCATCACCGCCATGACCCTGTTCAGCACGGGCACCCTGATCGCCGCCATCGCGCCCGGGTTCGAGATCCTGCTCGTCGGCCGGGTCGTGCAGGCCAGCGGAACCGCGATCGTGTTCCCGCTGCTCATGACCACCGTGATGAACCTCGTTCCTTCCGCCTCCCGGGGACGGATGATGGGCAACATCTCGATCGTCATCTCCGTCGCTCCCGCTGTCGGCCCGACGATCTCGGGGCTCATCCTCAGCGTCTTCGACTGGCGATGGATGTTCCTGCTGGTGCTGCCCATCGCCCTCGCCGCGCTCGTCGTCGGCGGCTTCCTCATCAAGAACGTGACCGAGCCCAGGCCGACCCGGTTCGACCCGCTCTCGGTCGTCCTCGCGGCGTTCGGATTCGGCGGTCTCGTCTACGGCCTGAGCAACCTCGGCTCCCCCGGCGGCATCGGCGCGGTGTCCGGATGGCTCCCGCTCGCCGTGGGCGTCGTGGCCCTCGTGCTCTTCGTGCTCCGCCAGTCGCATCTGCAGCGCACCGACGAGGCGCTGCTGGATCTGCGCACCTTCCGGTCGACCACCTTCACCTTCTCGATCGTCATGTTCACCATCAGCATGATGGCGATGTTCGGGACGATCGTGCTGCTGCCGTTCTTCATGCAGGACGTGCTGAAGATCGACTCCCTGAACACCGGCCTCCTGCTGCTGCCCGGCGGCCTCATCACCGGCCTGCTCGCGCCGTTCGTCGGTCGGGTCTACGACAGGGTCGGACCGACCGGCCTGCTGGTGGCCGGGGCGATCATCGTCAGCGCCGCACTCTGGTCGCTGACCATGCTCGACCAGCACAGCTCCTTCTGGTGGCTGCTCGCCGGGCACGTCACGCTCAGCATCGGGCTGGCGCTGCTGTTCACCCCGCTGTTCAGCGCGAGCCTCGGATCCCTGCGGCCGGAGCTGTACTCCCACGGCAGCGCGATCGTCGGGACCATCCAGCAGCTCGCCGGAGCGGCCGGCACGGCGCTGTTCGTGACGGTCATGTCCTCGCACGCCGCGACCCTCGCCGCCGGCGGTGCCTCCGCCGTCGCCGCGACCGCCGGTGGCATCCGGCAGGCCTTCGTCTACGGGGCGATCATCTCGCTGCTGGCCATCCCCGCCGCCTTCTTCGTCCGCAAGACGCCGGATGCTGCTCAGAACGTGACCGCCGGGCACTGACCCGCGGCACGGAGGGACGTCACCCGGGCGTATATTCGGGGAAAAGCCGACTTGACTTGGGTCAGGAATGGAGGTTCCCGGATGGCCGCGATCAGGGGATATTCGGCGGCTCAGCTGCGCGCCGCCGAGGCACCCCACCTGGCCGCCGGGGAGCCGCTCATGCGGATGGCCGCGGCGGCCCTCGCCGATGAGATCCGCCGCCTGCTCGATGTCCAGCCGAGCCGCGTGCTGCTGCTGATCGGCTCGGGGAACAACGGCGGCGACGCCCTCTACGCCGGCGCGGAGCTCGCGGCGGAGGGGATCGAGGTCTGGATCCTGCCCACCGGGCCACGGATGCACGAGGAGGCCCTGGCCGCGGCGACGGGAGCCGGCGCGCGCATCGCGCAGAAGACCGACACCCTGCGACTCGCGCGCGAGGCCGACGTCATCGTGGACGGCATCCTGGGGACGGGCACGAGCGCGGATCCGGCGCTTCGTGGTGAGGCGCGGGAGATCGTCGCGGCCATCCTTCCCGTGCTCGCCGAGCAGATCGTCGTCGCCGTCGACATTCCGAGCGGGATCGGTCCGGACGACGGCTCCGTGCCCGACCCGATCGTCCTCCCCGCCGACGTGACGGTCACCTTCGGCGGGTACAAGGCTGGACTGCTGCTGCCTCCGGCCGCCGCGCTGGCCGGCCGCGTCCGGCTTGTCGACATCGGGCTCGAGGCCGACCTCGCCGGTCTCGAGCCGCTGGTCACCGTCGCCGAACCCGCGGACTAGAAGAAGTCGCCGCCGCCGAAGTCGCCGCCACCACCGAAGTCGCTCCCGCCGAAGTCGGAACCGCCGTCGTAGTCCGCCGCGCCGTAGTCGGCGCCGTCCGCGCTCGCGTCGACCGTGTCCGCCCCCGAACCGTCCTGATCGCCGGCATCGGAGCCGGCATCCGAGCCGTCGGCGGTCCCCGCGTCGCCTCCATTGTCCATCGGCATGAAGGCGCTCACCAGCGCGGAGCCGATGACGTAGCCGGCGACGCTGCCGAGCAGGGAGCTGGCGAACAAACCACCGAGGCCGGGACCGCCCAGGCCCGCGCCGCCGAGGGTGCGGGTGAGGCTGCCGGGCTGCTGGATCTCCGCGCGGGTGGCCGCCTGCGCGAGCGTCGCCGGCCGGGCATCCGCGGGGCGCTCGCTCGGTGTCTCGGCGTTCGCGGTGAGCTGTTGAAACAGGATGTCGCGTTGCTTCGGGGTGAGCTTGGAGAAGGCCTCGGTGTGCACCTGCTCGATCGTCTCCGGCGGGGCGGTGCGCAACAGATATCGGTAGCGCTCGACGGCGAGCTGGTCCTCATCCCGCCGGGGACGCTGCTCGTCCCGCTGCGGTTCGTCTCGGCCCAGAAGGCGGTCCAGGAATCCCATGGTGTGCTCCTTGTCACTCGATGTGGCGGGGTACGGGCTCCAAGTATCGGAGGAAATCCTGACGATGTGCTGGTTTTTCCCGTCGCGCGTGCATAACTCCTGCACTCCTCGCCCGGGCCGTCTCCGGCGGCAGGAACCATCCCGTATCCGCGGGCGGGCGTGGGCACGTCCGGGAAGCCCACGGGGTCTTCCGGAAAACTGCAGGAGTTGTGCACGGCGAGCAGGAGCGGCCCGGCCCGGTGGTAAGCCCTAGCGGTCGACCCCGGGAGCGGCGCGGGTCTCGTCGAGCCGGACGCGAGGCATCCAGGGCACGATTCCGAGGAGTGAGAACACGAGGATCAGCTCGACCAGCCCTGCCCCGAAATACAGGCCCTGCAGGAACCCGAAGCCCTGGATCATGACGGTCTCGATGAGGATCCAGATGAGCATGGCGAACCCGGCCACCGCCGCCCACAGCAGGCCGGAGTCCCGGCGCAGGATCAGCAGCGCGGCCGCCGCCGTCTGGGTGCCGCCGATGACGATCAGCAGGATGAGCCCCGGCAGGAGGAACGAGGTGAACGGGCTGTTCTCCAGCATCGACATCGGCATGCCGATGCCGTCGGTCACGAGGATGGCGATGCCGCCGCCCAGGGCAGAGACGGCGGAGAACACCGTCACGACGATCGCCGCCCACCTGGCCGCACGGGTCATGGTCTGTGCTCGCACGTTACGTCTCTCTCCCGATCTGCCCGTGTCTCCAGGGCCGTCTGTCGACAACCGCGTCCGGGTCATACCTCACCGGCTGCGTCCGAGTGACGGTTTTCTCGAAGGGTAGGGAAGGCCGCCTTTCGGTACCAGGGCCCAAAGTCCCATGGATGCACCGGGCCTCCCCAATGCCGCCCGTCAGTGGAACAATGGTTCGATGCCCCAGGTAGAGATAGCAACCGTCCCATACACCGTCTCCGCCGATTACCTCGCGACAGTGGGTGCCGACTTCGACTCGGAGGCGGTGGATGACGCGGTCCTGGCGGAACTGAACAAGCTCGTTCCCCTCGGGGTCGTCGTCCACCGCAACGGCAAGGCCTACGCGGACGAGGATGTTGTGGAGATCGCCAGACGCATCGACTGGAGCGCTCTGCTCACGCGGATCGACATCGACCAGATCCTGGCGGAGCACGGCCGCTAACCGAACCCGAGCCAGCGCGTTCCCCGCACCCTCAGCCCGAGGGTGAGCGCGCGAATCCCGAGATAGCCGAGTCCGAAGGCGCTCCACAGCGCCAGCAGGCTGTCGGCCTGCACCGCCAGCCACAGCAGCGGCAGATAGACGGCCACGTTGACGAGCCCACTCAGCGCCAGGTAGCGGGAGTCGGCCGCCCCGATCAACACGCCGTCGAGCACGAAGACGAAACCGGCCAGCGGCACGCCGACCGCCATCACGAGGATGACCGGGACGAGGGCGGACTCGACGTCGGCCTCCCCCGTGAACACCCTGCCGAGAATCGGGGACAGACCCGCGAGCACAACACCGATCGCGAGGCCGGAGAGCAGACCGAACCGCACCAGCCGGCGCTCGACCTGCAGGACCCGCTCCGGGTGGGCGGCGCCGAGCCCGTGGCCGACCATGGCCTGGCCGGCGATCGCGAGCGCATCCAGCACGAAGGCGAGCAGCGAGAAGACGGAGAGGGCGATCTGGAGCGCCGCGAGGTCGGTGACGCCGAGCAGGCTGCCCGCGAACACGGTCGCGAGCATCGCCAGGCGCAGGGCCGCCGTGCGCAGCAGCAGCCAGCCGCCGGATGCCGCGGCGAGGGTCACGCCGTTCAGGCCGGGCCGCATCCGCGCCCCGTTCCTCCGTGCGAGCCGGACGACGGTGCCGACGAACAGGGCGGCCATCCCCCACTGGGCGATCACCGTGCCCGCGGCGGAGCCGGCGATTCCCCAGTGCAGGCCGTAGATCAGGACCGCGTTGAGGGCGGCGTTGACCGCGAACCCGATCGTGACGATGACGAGCGGCGTGCGGGTGTCCTGCAGGCCGCGCAGGAGGCCGGTCGCCGCCAGGACGATCAGCATCGCGGGCAGCCCCCAGATCGAGATCGACAGATAGGTGCTCGCCTCGGCGGTCACCCGTCCGCTCGCGCCGAAGAGCGACGCCACCCCCGGAGCGAAGAACAGGCCGAGCACGAGCAGCACCGCCCCGACCGCCAGCGCCAGCCACATCCCGTCGATGCCGGCATGCACCGCGGCGCGGCGATCGCCCGCGCCGATCAGCCGCGCGACCGCCGGGGTCGTCGCGTAGGCGAGGAAAACGAGCAGCCCGACCGCCGTCTGCAGCACCGAGCTGGCGATGCCGAGGCCCGCGAGCGCGGAATCGCCGAGGTGCCCGACCAGGGCGGTGTCGACCAGGAGGAACAGCGGCTCGGCGACCAGCGCCGCGAGGGTGGGTCCGGCCAGACGCAGGATCTCACGATCAAGGGGATTGCGGAGCGGCACCCCGCCAGGGTATCCGAGGCCGGCGACGGGCGGGCGCTCAGGCCCGGCGGGCGACCGCCGGAACCGTCGGGACCGCACCGTCCGGGCGCCAGTACCGCCTGCGCAGCAGCGCCCGCTCGCCGAGGGTCCACGCCGTCGTGGTCGTCAGGTACAGCGTCGCGGCGAGCGGCACGATCGCCGCGAAGACGATCGTGATGAACGGCAGCCAGCTGAGCGCGTGTGTGAGCCCCGGCAACGGGCCGGCCTGGGGCAGTGCGAGACGCAGAGTGGTGCGCCTGGTCGCCCAGGCCGTGACTCCCAGAAGAGCGAAGAGCACAAGATAAACGAGGATGCCCGGCCAGGCCGCGGCCGATCCGGCCAGGTGCACGAAGGAGGTGCCGAGGGGCACCCCGAAGAGGTGCTGACCGAGCAGGGCGTTGGCGTGCCCGTCGACCGAGCTGCGCACGAACAGCGCGTAGACGAACGAGAGCACGGGCGCCTGGGCGAGGGCGGGGAGCATCCCCGCGAACGGGGAGGCCTTCTCCTCCCGGTAGAGCTCAAGCGTCTTCTGCTGCAGGAGCTGCGGGTTCTTCGTGTACCTGCGCTGCAGCGCCTGCAGCCTGGGGGCGAGCCTGCGGCGGTTCCACTCCGCCTTCACCTGGGAGATGCCGACGGGGACGAGTGCACCGCGCACCAGGACGGTGAGCACGACGATGGCGATGGCCGCGCTGGCGCCGCCGGTGAGAGGAGAGAGCAGTGCGGCCAGGTGCTCAACGCCCTGATAGGCGATGTCGAGCACGGCGGCGATGGGGGCAAACGAAAAGAGGTCCACGGAAGAGTCCTTCTGTACGGAAACGGATGGGATGGCCAGGTGGCCACGCGGCATCCGCTCTGTGCGGACTGTTACGCGGCCGGGATGGGCCGCGAAGGAGCTCTGGTGCGAGGGCGTCCCGCGGTGGACGGATGCTGCGGAGCGGGCATCCGGTTCATCACCTCGCGGTGCGCGTGTGCGCGCTCGCCCACGTTCAGCTCGCGGGAGCTGACGACGATGGCGGCATATCGCACGGCGATCGCCGAGGCGATCGCGACCGTCGCGATGCTCGCGACGATGAGGGAGGTCGACCCGCCATGGGCGACCGAGAGCGCAAGCATCAGCAGGGTGACGGCCATGACCGTTCTCTGGCGGAGGATGCGCATGGTTCGACCCTAATGCTCCGTGCGACTCTTCGGCAGGCCGTGGAGGGCCATTCGCTGAGGGCGAAGCGGGCGATGTCTCCCGGCCTGGCCGACGGGCGTCGCGGTCATCCGAGCAGCTCGATCTCGCCGGTCACGTCTGCCGACCCGTCGATTCCCTCCGCGGCCCGCACCGATTTCTTGATCGGGAGCACGTAGCGGCCGTCCGCACCGGGGAAGATCGAGGTCGTCCAGGTCGAGGAGCCGATGGATGCTCTGACCGGCACGGAGCCGAAGCCCCGCGGAGGGAACGGGAGCTCGGCGATCTCCTCCGAGACGTCCGCGGGCAGGGAGACGAAGAACCAGTTCTCCCTCGACGCCCATTCCCACGGTTCCGAGCTGAAGCGGTAACGACGGTCCATCGGGCCGATGGTAGCCGAACCGACCGACCGCCGGCCCGCGGCCGGGAACGGCGATCCCACTAGCCCCGGTGGCGCAGCATCCCCGCGGCGGCGTAGATCGAGTCGATCGTCGACATGTTCGCCACGTAGTCCTCGGCCTCCGTCGGCAGCGCCCTGCCGGTCTCGATCGCGTCGACGAAGGCGGCGAGCTGATGGTCGTAGGTCTCGTCGCCGCCGAGGGTGTGGGTGTGCAGCAGACCGTCGATCGTCACCCGGACGGAATGGCCCTGGTGGGGGAAGATCGGGTTGTCCACCTCGAGGACACCCTCCGTCCCTTCCACCCGCATGGCGGCGGAGAAGGTCTGCCCGTCGGCCATGCTCGCCCCGATGTGCGCGGTCGCCCCCGACGGGAAGCGCAGGGTCGCGGCGATGGTCTCGTCCGCGCCGAGGGGGTTGGGATCGAAGGAGGCCGAGACCACGTGAGGCTCCTCCGCCATGAAGGAGCGGATCCAGTGGACGGGGTAGGTCCCGAGATCCATGAGGGCGCCGCCGCCCAGCTCGGGGACGTGCCGGATGGAGGTCGGGTCGTAGGGGTTCGAGGCGGTGAACGATGCGTCGATGGAGACGATGTCGCCGAGCACCTCGAGCGATCTGAGCCCCGCGAGGTACCCGCCGAGCGGGTGGTATCTGTCGTGGAAGGCCTCGACGAGCCGCTTGCCGGTTCCGGCCGCTGCGGCGGCCATGAGGCGCGCCTCCGCGGCGTCGAAGGCGATCGGTTTCTCGCACAGCACGTGTTTGCCCGCCTCGAGCGCCCTGACCGACCAGGCACAGTGCTCGGACGGCGGAAGGGCGACATAGACCGCATCGATGGCCGGATCCTCCAGCAGGTCGTCGTAGGAGCCGTAGGGCACCGGGATTCCGTGCTGCGCGGCATACCGTTCGGCGGACGCCTGCCGCCTGGACGCCACCGCGACGACCTCGACGTCGCTGCGCCGACGGGCGGGAAGGATCATCGCTCGCGGTGCGATGCCCGCGGCACCCAGGATTCCGATTCTCACCATGGCTCCATCCTCGTCCACCCCGCACCGATCGCGATTCCCCGGGGCACACAACAAATCTAGCGCGGATGTCCGAAATCGATTACTCGTCTGTTCTAGACTCGTGCACACTATCCAGCATCGGAGTGCGCATGGTGAAGATGACCGACGTCGCCAGGGAGGCGGGCGTCTCCACGGCGACGGTGTCCCGGGCGCTCAACAACCACACGAAGGTGGACCCGGCGCTCGTCGACCGGGTCCGTGCGGCCGCCGAGCGCCTCGGCTACCGCACGAACCACATCGCCCGCAGCCTTCGGCGCCAGACCACCGACGTCATCGCCCTCATCATCTCGGATGTCGCGAACCCCTTCTTCACGGCGGTCACCCGCGGCGTCGAGGACGTGGCGCAGGAACGCGGGTACTCCGTGCTGCTCTGCAACGCGGACGAGGACTCCGAGAAGGAGTCCACCTATCTGGGTGTTGCGGAGCAGACCCAGGTCGCCGGGGTCATCCTGTCCCCCCACCGCTCCGCGACGGACGTGTCGCGGCTGCGCGGGGCCGGGACACCCGTCGTGGTGATCGACCGGCCGCTGGACACCGATGGCGATTCGGTCATGGTGCCCTCCTTCGAGGGTGCACGTTCGGCGACCAGCCATCTGCTGGACTCCGGCTGGACGCGGCCGGCGGCCATCGTGGGACCGGCCGAGGCGGCCACGGCGCAGGAGCGCCTGCGGGGATTCCAGCGCGCGATGTCGGATCGTGGTCATCTAGACGCCCCCTTCGTGCACGCCGCGTTCCGTCAGGGCGGCGGACAGGAGGCCGCCAGGGTCCTGCTCGACTCGCCCACGCCGCCGGACTCCCTGTTCGTGGCGAACTCGCAGATGATGCTCGGCGTGCTGGCGGAGCTGAGGGCCCGTAACCTGCGGATCGGACGGGACCTGGGCGTCGTCACCTTCGACGACCCGCCCTGGGCGGAGTTCATGAACCCGTCGATCACCGCCGTGTCCCAGCCCGCCTACCGGATCGGGGCCGAGGCGGCCACGATGCTGCTCGACCGCGTCGCCGGCGGAGCGGAGGGTGAACCCCGGCACGTGGTGCTGTCGACGAGCCTCGTGGTCCGCGAGAGCTCCCGTCGGCTACCGTGACGGAGGGAGAGTGACGGAGGGAGACAACGCACCTCACGGCGGAGAAATCCGCTCGTGGCGGGAGACACGCCTCCCGCCACGGCACAGTTTCTCCCGCCGCCGGTAGGTAGGAGGCCGGCGGACCGCTAGCCCACCACGCCCTTGCGATACAGCGCGTTGGCGAAGGTGCGTCGTTCGCCCGTCCGCACCACGAGATATGCCTCCGAGGCCAGGCGGTAGAAGTCGTGCCGGTCGGTGTAGCGCACCTCGGCGTCCCCCACCTCCGCCGCGGCCTCGAGCTCGGCGTGGACGGGCAGCGGAACACCGTCGGCCGTGGCCATCAGCACCAGCGCGACATCGTCGGGCGGCACCACCGTCCGGATGGCCGCCAGCAGCTCGGACACCGTGACGCCCGGCAGGTCGAGAAGGCGGGTGGCCAGCCGCGATGCGGGAAAGTGGGCGTCGGCGAGCACGATGGCGTCCGAGTGGCCCATGGCATCGAGGTGTCTGAGCAACTCTCCCGTCAGGAGGGGGTTGATTCCGGTGAGCACGGAGTGTCCTTTCCGTCGGCGTCTTGAGACGCGGAGCTGTCGATCATGAGCGAGGGAGGGCCCGGGCGGCCAATGCATGGGAGATCTCCCTCGTGGCCGGATAGAGGGAGCGGTACAGCGCATAGAGATCGTCGTAGCCCTCCCGGTTCGAGGGATCGGGCTCGCGGACATCCGCGGAGGGATTCCACGAGTCGATCGACACGTCCTCGATCGACCTGGCGGCGAGGAAGGCGGCTCCGTAGCTGGCTCCGATCGTCACCGAGGGGATCTCCTGGGCGATGCCGAGGACGTCCGAGACGATCTGGGTCCACAGCGCACCCTGGGTGCCGCCGCCGACGGCGACGATGCGCTCGACCGCCGCTCCGGCTCCCGTGATCGCCTCGACGTTGTGCCGCACGCCGAGGGCGGTCGCCTCGAGCGCGGCGCGGTAGAGGTCGCCCCTTGTGCTGGACAGGGTGAGACCGGCGATGAGCCCCCTGGCATCCGGGTCCATGATCGGCGTGCGCTCGCCGGCGAAATACGGCAACATGAGCAGCCCGCCCGCCCCTGGGCCGGAGACCTCGGCCTCCGCGAGCAGCACCGGATAGTCCGGGGAGCCGAAGAGGTCCCTCAGCCAGCCGGTGATGGCGCCGGAGGTCGCCATGCCCCCGGCGAGGTTGCGGGTGCCGGGGAAGATTCCGACGGTTCCCCAGAGGCCGGGGACGCTGATGCGCTCGCTCAGCGTGCTGATGAGGAACATGGTTGTGCCGTACATGAGCATGAGGTCCCCCGGCTGCTGTGCGCCGACGCTCACCGCCTCCGTCCAGGCGTCGATCGAGCCGGCGATGACGGGGATGCCGCTCGGCAGACCGGTGAGACGTGCGGCCTCGCCCGTCACCGAGCCAACCTGCTCGTCCGCCCAGACGAGCTCCGGCAGCTCGATGCCCGGCGCGATCGCCTCCGCCCACGGCCGATACCAGCGATGCCCGTCGGTGTCGTACAGCGGGGTGCACTGGCTGGCCGACTCGTGGTCGAGCACATAGCTGCCGCTGAGCCGCCAGACGAGCCAGCTGGCCGGCATGAAGAACCTCCTGGTCGCGGCGAACACCTCTGGCTCGTGGTCGGCGAGCCAGGCCAGCTTGGGACCGACCGACTGGGTCGACAGCGTCGAGCCGCATCTGGCGAGGATCCGATCGGCGCCGAATCGCGCGGTCAGCCGCTCGATCTGCGCAGTCGCCCTGGTGTCGACGCCGTAGAGGATGGCCGGGCGAAGCGGTCCGCCCGCGGCATCCGTCACGGCGAGGCACGGGCCCATGCCGCTCACGCCGACGGCGACGACCGTCGCCGTCGGCGTCGAGGCCACGAGCTCGGCGGCGAGGGAGACGAACTCGTCCCACCAGAGCTCGGCATCCATCTCCACCCAGCCGGGGCGCGGCCTTGCGACCGCGTGCGCTCGCACCGCCGTCGCCAGGACCGCGCCGTCGAGGTCGACGAGCACTCCCTTGCTGCTGGACGTCCCGATGTCGATGCCGATGACCGCGTCGGTCACTTCACGGTCACCATGCCGCACAGGTGGACCTGCACGCCCAGCCGGGCGAACAGCGCGGCCTTGGCCAGCAGCGCCCTGTCGGCGGTCTCCGCGTCGGGGGCGTAGGCCACGTTGGCGTGGTTGGCCTTGTGGCGCGCCATGAACTGGTTGCGGTCGACGCCGTGCAGGACGGCGTGCATGATCGGCCACTCGGGGTTCGTCGCCTGCCAGCGACGCTCGGTCTCCTCCGCCGGAAGCTCGACCACCGTCGCGCGGCCGATGTCGAGCTGCAGGGCGCCGTCCTCGATGTAGACCCGCGACCAGACGATCTCCCCCGGGTGCGAGACGCCCTTGATGGTCGACCCGCCGAGCGGGAAGTACACCGGGTTCTGCCGCCAGCCCACGGCTCCCGCGTATCCGTCGATGAGATGCGACGGCGGGACGGAGCCGGAGATCTCGAACACCCAGACGAACTCGCCGTCGAAGTCCTCGCCCCAGCGCACGTCGTGGAGCGTCGTGGCGGGGTCGAGGCCCATGGCGGACCACACACGATGGGTGGCGAGCGCGTCGATGGCGACTCCCTCGTCCGCCTCGTTGGCCAGCGGGAGCGCCTTGCCCTCCCACAGCACGCGCCTGCCGTCCCTGCTGGTCACCGGGGGCCGGTCGACGTTGTTGATGAGCCCCTCCGCGAGGTCGCTCGCCGGGGAGAGATCCTTCAGCCCCTGCTGGTACTGGATGCCCAGGGCGTCCAGCCCGAAGTCGTCGGCGATGCGCAGGAGCGCGATGTACATCTTGTACTGCCAGCGCAACTGGGACTCGGTCAGCTCCGTGGCCTCGTCCCGCCCGACGGCGAAGGTCATCCCCCGCTCGATCAGCCAATCGCCGATCGACGCCGCCTCGGCATCCGTCACCGTCTGCATCTCGGCCCACAGCGCGCTCTGCGAGAGCCGTTCCTTGTAGATGCCGAGCGGGTTCATCAGCTCGTCGTCGATGATCGCGTTGTACATGCCCATGGTGCCCTCGTCGAAGACGCCGAGGATGGCCTTGTCGGTCATGAGCTCGATGGCGAGGGCCTCGCCGAGCAGCTTCTCCTGGCTCTCCTCGAGCGCGGGCAGCGGGCGCACGTGGGAGGTGTCATGCGTGATCGTGCCGGTCTCGGTCCACTCCGCGATGCCTGCCCTGAACCACTCGTCGGTGAAGTCGACGCTCCAGATCGTCGAATAGCCCTGCCCCATCTTGGTCAGGCCGCCGTTGAGGCCGAGCAGCCCCACCAGCCCCGGCCATTCGCCGGCGAAGTTCGCGATCGTCAGGATCGGCCCGCGGTGGGTGCGCAGGCCCGCGAGCACGTGATGGCTGTACTGCCACACCGCCTCGGCGACGATCAGCGGAGCATCGGCCGGGATGTTCTTGAACACCTCGAGGCCGGCCCGCTGACTGTCGATGAATCCATGGCCCTTGACCGGATCGACCTCGTGGCCGCGCACGATCGACCAGCCGAGGTCGGCGAACGCCCGCCCGATCGCCTCCTCCACGGCGGCCTGGGTCTTCCAGCCCGCGCGGTTCGCCGAGAGGCGCAGGTCGCCGCTCGCCACCAGGTAGGCGGTCTTGGGGCCGACGCCCGCGGTGGGGCGGCCGATCGGCAGGGTATAGCTGGACATGGGTACTGCTCCTTCGTGTGGTTGTCGTTTCGTGGTTGCCCGATGGGCGATCGATCGGGCGGGTCAGGCCTTCGAATAGCGCCGGGCGATGGTGGACATGGCGACCGCGAGCACCAGGATCCCGCCCTTGAAGATGTACTGCCAGAAGGTGGGGGTGCCGAGCAGACTCAGGCCGTTGAAGCCGATGCTGACCACGAGCACCCCGACCAGGGTCCCCAGGATGTGGAACTCGCCGTCGCGCAGCGTCGCCGACCCGAGGAACACCGCGGCGAACGAGTCCATCAGGTAGCCGTCCGCGGCGCTCACGGTTCCGCTGCCGAGCAGGGACGAGAGCAGGATGCCCGTGATCGCCGCGCACACCCCGGCGATCACGAACGCGGAGATCTTCGATCGATCGGTGCGGATGCCCGCGAGCCTCGCGGCGTGGGAGTTCGCCCCGACCGCCTGGATGCGCTGGCCGAGCGGTGTCCGGTTCAGCAGGACCCACAGGATGACGAGGACGACCGCCATGATCCAGATCGGATTCTGGACGCCGAGGAAGCGGGCCAGCGTGAGGTAGCTGAACTCCTTGGGCAGCTCGATGATCGGCGACCCCGCCGTGTAGCCGAAGGCGAGCCCGGTGAGGATGGTGCCGACGCCGAGAGTCGCGACAACGGCGTTGACCCTCGCCTTGGTCACGAGCACGCCGTTGACCCCGCCGATTCCACCGCCGATCAGGATGGTCACGGCGATGGCGAGGACGAGCGGCAGATGCTGGTTGGCCACGAGGCCGGTCACCAGCACTCCGGCGAGGCTCGCCGCGTATCCGACGCTGAGGTCGAACTCGCCGACGACCAGGACGATGGTGAGCCCGGAGGCGATGATCGCCGTCAGCGCCGACTGGTTGACGATGTTGACCAGGTTGTTCACGCTGAGGAAGGCACCATGGGTGGTCACCCCGAAGATGACGATCATCAGGGCCATGGCGATCAGGGTGCCGTATTTCGACACCACGACGAGACCGAGGTTTCTGCGGCGGCGCGCCTGCAGGGGTGCGGCAGACGGCGTGGGGGTAATCGGGATGGTGCTCATGCTCGGATGTCCTTTCCGGCCTGGCCGAAGCTCAGCGAGAGAATGTGATCGGTGGTGATGGAGGGTCCGGCCAGTTCGCCGGTGATTCTGCCCTCGGCCATGACGACGACGCGGTCGCACAGGCCGACGAGCTCTTCGTTGTCGGAGGAGATGGCGAGCACGGCGGTGCCGCGGCTGGCCAGTTCCCGGACGACACGATGGACTTCCGCACGGGCCCCGACGTCGACGCCGCGCGAGGGCTCGTCGAGAATCAGGAGGCGGGGCGTGTCCAGCAGCCAGCGGGCGATGGCCACCTTCTGCTGGTTCCCGCCGGACAGCGAGCCGACGGGATCGGCGACGTCGCGGGTCTTCACCGTGACGTCCTTCGCCGTCCGCTGCGCCCGCCGCCTGCCCTCGCGGAAGTTGATCAGCGGCCAGAACCAGCCGCGGACGAGGGAGTCGAGCCCGGCGATGTTGATGTTGAAGTCGATGGAGCGGTCGAGGAACAGACCCTCCGAGCGGCGTTCCTCCGGCACGAGTCCTATTCCGGCCCGCACGGCGTCGGCGGGCTCCCTGAAGGTCACCTCTCTCCCGTCGAGGACGATCGTTCCCGCCGTGCGTTTGGTCTCTCCGTAGACGACCCGAGCGAGCTCCGTGCGTCCCGCTCCGACGAGGCCGGCGAGCCCGAGCACCTCTCCCACGTGGACGGTGAGCGAGACATCCTTCAGCAGCCCGGCGTCGCTGACGCCGCGCACCTCGAGCACCGGCCTGCCCGTCGGACGGATCTCCCGACCGTGCTCGGCGATTTCAACGTCGCGGCCGACGATGGCCCGCACGAGGTCCGCCTTCGAGACGCTCTCGCCGACGACCCTGCGCGTCACGCCGCCGTCCTTGAACACGGTCACGTCCTCGCACAGCTGCGACACCTCGTCGAGCCGGTGGGACACGAAGATGATCGCGGTACCCGCCGCGGCGAGCTCGCGGATGATCGTGTGCAGCCGCGTGGCCTCCTGGGAGGAGAGCGAGGCGGTCGGCTCGTCCATCGCGATCATCCGCGAGTCGCGCATGAGCGCGCGGCCGATGAGGACCAGCCACTTGTCGGCCGCGCTGAGCTCGTCGACGTTGGTCGAGAGGCTGAAGGTCATGCCGAGCGTCGCCGCGACGCGTCTGGCCGCCGCCCGCGACGGGCGCCAGTCGATGACGCCCAGCCGGGTGGCCGGACGCGCGCCGAGCATCATGTTGCGCAGCACGTCCCATCCGGGGATCAGGCTCATCTCCT
>NZ_DASWPB010000173.1:0-7426 GCF_036404185.1 Lacisediminihabitans sp.
GTGACTCGTGCTGGCCCGGCCGAGAGGATGATCGGCTCCCATCTCCAGCAGCACGTTGACGAAGGTGCAGGCCTCGAAGTCCTCCCGGTGGAACCACTCGTCGAAGACGTCGAAGATCGCGAGCAGCCGGCCCTCCGCATCCGCCGCCCGCTCGCGCACCCCCGCCTGCAACGTTCCGATGGTCCAGACCTCTTCCCTGTGCTGAAGGAAGGCGAGCACCAGGTCGTCCTTCGTGGGGAAGTGCCGGTAGACCGTGGCCTTGGCCACGCCCGAGGCGGCGATCACCTCGTCCATGGCGACATCGCGGATGCTGCGTCTGGCGAACAGCTCGTAACTGGCGTTGACGATGCGGGCGCGCGTGTCCGCGACGGTGGCGGTGCGCGCGGGAGCGACGGTGGACATGGAAGACCAATCTGCCGACGACCCTTCCGGGTGGGGTGAAGGCGAAATCGACGGTACCACCAGACCTGACCCACCATAAGTGGTAAAGGGACCAAGACGAGACGGTTCAGTCCAGTTTTTGGGCGCTCCTCGCCGGCAGCGAGAGAATGGAGCCATGGCTGACAAGAAAACCGCCCCCCGCGCGACCAGCAACCGCTCGACCGTCCCGCTCTCCACCACCTTCACCGACTACATCTCGAGCAATTGGGCCGAGCGTGTCGAGGAGGCGCCGGGACCGCGCGAGCAGGCCGCCTTCGCCGCCGCACGGCGCGCACGGATCTCCGCGATGCATCCGGGCAAGCGGCTGATCATCCCGGCCGGCTCGGCCAAGGTGCGCTCCAACGACACCGACTACGCCTACCGGGCGCACTCCGCCTTCTCCCATCTGACCGGATGGGGTGCGGACGCCGTCGCGGGAAGCGTCCTGGTCCTCGAGCCGACGACGACCGGCCACGAGGCGACCCTGTACTTCCGCAAGGCGGCGGGCCGGGACTCCGACGAGTTCTACTCCAACCCGGAGATCGGCGAGTTCTGGACCGGGCCCCGCCCCTCCCTCGCCCAGGTCGCCGGCGACCTCGGCCTGGAGACGGCGGACCTGTCCGACCTGGACGAGGTCCTCGAACGGGTCGGCGCCGGCACCGTCATCGTGCGGGACGCCGATCGCGACCTGACCGATCGGGTGGACGGTCGCCGGCTGCTCGCCGCGGACTCCGGACAGCTGGAGGCGGAGTCACGGGGCACGGATGCCGACACCACCCTCGCCCGCGACCTCTCCGAGCTACGGCTGGTCAAGGACGCCTACGAGATCGATCAGATGCGCCGGGCCATCGCCGCCACGAAGCGGGGTTTCGACGACGTGATCGCCGACCTCCCGGCGATCGTCGCCCATCGGCGTGGCGAACGCCTCGTGGAGGGAACCTTCAACCGGCGGGCGAGGGCAGAGGGGTACGCCGTCGGCTACGACACCATCGCCGCCGCCGGTCGGCACGCCTGCGTTCTCCACTGGACCCGCAACGACGGCCCCGTGCTCCCGGGCGACCTGATCCTGATGGATGCCGGAGTGGAGCTCGACAGCCTCTACACGGCAGACATCACGCGGACGTTTCCCGCCGGCGGCGTCTTCAGCGAGACCCAGCGGCTCGTCTACGACGCCGTCCGCGAGGCGGCCGACGCCGCCTTCGCGATCGTGCGCCCCGGCATCCGCTTCCGGGAGATCCACGCGGCGGCCATGGAGGTCATCGCCCGCAGGACGGCGGAGTGGGGTCTGCTGCCGGTGAGCGCGGAGGAGTCGATCAAGCCGGAGAACCAGTTCCATCGTCGATACATGGTGCACGGGACCAGCCACCATCTGGGGCTGGATGTGCACGACTGCGCCCAGGCGCGTCGCGAGCTCTACCTGGACGGCCTCCTCGAACCGGGAATGGTCTTCACGATCGAGCCCGGCCTGTACTTCCAGCCGGACGATCTGACGGTCCCCGAGCGGCTCCGCGGCATCGGCGTGCGGATCGAGGACAACATCCTCGTCACCGAGTCCGGCGCGGAGAACCTGTCCATCGGGATCCCGCGGACCGCGGACGACGTCGAGGCCTGGCTGGCCGGGGCGGCGGTCTCCGACTAGGACGACTCCCGCACGACGAGCTCCGTCGGCAGGATCGTCACCTGATCGACGGGATGGCCCTCGATGATCTTGACGAGCACCTCCGCCATCGCCCTGCCGAGTTCCACCGACGGCTGATGCACCGTGGTCAGCGGCGGGCTCGCAGTCAGCCCGAAGTAGTTGTCGTCGAAGCCGACGACGGCGACGTCCTCCGGGATCCTCAGACCGCGCTCCCGGAGGGTGGTGTACGCGCCCATGGCCATCTGGTCGTTGGCCACGACCACCGCGTCGATCGGGATGCCGCGATCGAGCAGCCTGCGCATCGCATCCGCCCCGGACGCCGGAGTGAAGTCGCCGAACTCGACGAGCGTCTCGTCCAGCCCGCGATCCTGGACCGCTCGGCGCCAGCCCTCGAGCCGGTCGACGCCCGGAGGCATGTCCTGGGGCCCGGCGATCGCGGCGACGCTGCGCCGGCCACGACCGATGAGATGTTCGACCGCGATGCGCTCGCCGGCGATGTCGTCGACCCCGACGAAGTAACTGCCGCCCTGGGCATCCGGGAGGAGCGGCCGGCCGGCGAAGACGACGGGCAGCGACTTCTCGAGATGGGCGTAGGAGTGGTCGCCGCTGTGGTGCGAGACGATGAGCGCGCCGTCGACGTTGCCGCTGATGAGGTACTGCCTGGTCTTGTCCGGCTTGGACTCGACCGCGATCAGCATGTTGAGGGTGTACTCGGTCTCCGCGAGATACATCGCGATGCCCTGGACGATCGAGGCGAAGAACGGGTCGGCGAACACCATGGCCGTCGACTCGGGGATGACCAGCGCGATCATCTGGGTCCGCCTGCTCGCGAGCGAGCGCGCCGCCCGGTTCGGGACATAGTTCAAGGCGTCGATGGCGGCCCTGACCGCCTCGGCGACCTCCGGCGTCACCTTCGGCGACCCGTTGACGACGCGCGAGGCGGTGGCTCGGGAAACCCCCGCCCGCGCGGCGACCATTTCGAGAGTCGGTGTCGGCGTGCTCTCGCTGACTTCGGACGTCATCCCTCGTCCTTCGTCACTGTCACTGAGCGGCGGTCACCCGCACATCTGCCGCGGCGTGTGCCGAGGCGAGGATGCGCGAATAGAAGTGACCACTGTCCTTGATGATCCGCTCCTGGCTGTCGTAGTCCACCCGCACGATCCCGAAGCGCTTCCCGTATCCCCAGGCCCATTCGAAGTTGTCGAGTAGGGACCAGACGAAATAGCCACGGACATCCGCGCCCGCATCGATCGCCTGATGAACGGCATCGATGTGATCGACGAGATAGGAGGCGCGCTCGGCATCGTGCACCGCCCCGTCCTCGGAGACGACGTCCTCGTAGGCCGCACCGTTCTCCGTGACGTAGAGCGCCGGCAGGCTCGGATACTCCTGCCCGAGCCGCACGAGCAGCGTCCGCAGGCCGGTGGGATTGACCTCCCAGCCCATCGCCGTGCGAGGGAGGCCGCGCAGCGGGAACGTGACGTACTCGCTGCCGATGAGCCAGGTGCTCGTCGGACGATCGGTCGGCTTGAACTCCCGCTCGTCCTGCGCGGTCGACGGATGCCCGCTGATGCTGTCGTCGTGATAGTGATTGACCCCGAGGAAGTCGATCGGCTGGCCGATGATCGCGAGATCCCCGTCCTGGATGACCTCGGACAGCCCGAGATGCCCCACGTCCTGGAGCAGGTCGGCCGGGTATTCGCCGCGCAGCACCGGGTCGAGGAAGGCACGATTCCACAGGGCATCGACGCGGCGGGCCGCCTCGATATCGACAGGATCGTTCGGGTCGTTCGGGATCGCGTTGGTGAGGTTGAGTGTCACCCCGAGCTGTATCGGCTCGTTCTTCGCCTCGCTCTGCGCACGCAACGACTGCACCACGAGGCCGTGGCCGAGGTGCAGGTGGTGCAGCGCCGCCAGGGCGGCCGCGGGCTCCTGCCTGCCGGGGGCGTGATCGCCCGCGGCATAGCCGATGAGCGAGGAACAGACCTGCTCGTTGAAGGTCGTCCAGTGACGCACCCGGTCGCTCAGCGCGTCGTAGACCACCTGCGAGTAGTCGAGGAAGCGGTACGCCGTGTCGCGATTGGCCCACCCGCCCTTCTCCTCCAGCGTCTGCGGCAGGTCCCAGTGGTACAGCGTGAGCCAGGGGAGGATGCCGGCGGCCAGCAGCTCGTCGACCAGGCGACTGTAGAAGTCGAGCCCCGCCTGATTCACCTCGCGGTCACCGGGCTTGATCCGCGCCCAGCTGGTGGAGAACCGATAGGCGTCGAGCCCGAGGTCCTTCATCAGGGCGACGTCGGCGGGCATCCGGTGGTAGTGGTCCACCGCGACCTCCGGGGTGTCCCCGTTCTGGACGGCGTCGGGGATCCGGGCGAAGTGATCCCAGATCGAGTCCTCCTTGCCGTCCTCGTGCGCGGCGCCCTCGACCTGGGCGGCCGCGGTCGCGGCGCCCCAGAGGAAGCCGTCCGGCCATCGTGTCTGACTCACTTGACGGCTCCCGCGCTGAGGCCTGCGACGAAGTTGCGCTGCAGGAGGAGGAACCCGACGACGACCGGGATGCTCACCACGAGCGAGGCGGCCATGATCTGGTTCCAGTACACATTGACCTCTGTAGAGTACTCGCCCAGGCCGACGGCGAGTGTTCTGCTGCTCTCCGTCGTCAGCACCGAGGCGAAGAGCACTTCACCCCATGCCGTCATGAAGCTGTAGACCAGGACCGCGATGACACCCGGTCGGGCGACGGGGAGCACAACACGGAACAGCGTGGTCATCGCCGAGGCGCCATCGACCTTCGCCGCCTCGTCCAGCTCGCGCGGGATGTTGTCGAAGTAGCCGGACAGCATCCAGACCGAGAACGGGAGGGTGAAGGTGAGGTAGGTGATGATCAGGCCGACCCTGGTGCCGACCAGCTGGATCCCGAACGTCTGATTGATGTTGATGAAGATCAGATAGAGCGGGAGCAGGAACAGCACGCCGGGGAACATCTGCGTCGACAGGATGGTGGTCGTGAAGACGTTGCGCCCCCTGAACTGCCAGCGCGAGACGGCATACGAGGCGAAGATCGCCACGATGACGCTGAGGATGCTCGCAATGGCGGAGACGATGAGGCTGTTGACGAAGTAGGTGCCGAGCGGGACCGTCTTCCAGATGTCGAGGAACGGCTGGATCGTGAAGTGGGTCGGCCACCAGGTGAACTGCCCCTGAACGTCGACGAGCGGCTTCATGGACGAGGTGATCATGATGTAGAGCGGAACGATCACGAAGACGCCGAGCACCACAACCGTGATGAGGCGGAACGTCTTCATTCCAGTTGATTCACGCATTGTCCTTCGACCTCCGGTTGCCGATGATGAGATAGATGCCTGTCACGAGCAACAGGAACAGCAGGAGCAGCACCGACATGGCCGAGCCGAACCCGAAGTTGAGGTTGACGAACGAGGTGTTGTAGATGTGGATCGAGATCAGGTCTCCCGATGGAGGTTCATTCCCGCCGAACAGGATGAACGGGGTGTTGAAGTCGTTGAAGGTCCAGAGGAACATCACCAGCAACAGCACCCGGTTGACCTGCCCGAGCTCGGGTAGGGTGATGCTCCGCCACTGCCGGAACGGCTTGGCACCGTCCAGGGCGGATGCCTCGTAGAGGTCCTCCGAGACGCTCTGCAGTCCGGCCATGAGCATGAGGAACGCGAACGGCCACATGCGCCAGATGGCGACGACGATGACGGAGATCAGCGCGTTGGAGCCGATGAGCCAGAACGGCTTGTTGTCCGCGCCGACCAGATGCAGGCTCGTCAGCACGTAGTTGATGGCACCCGTCTGCTGCTGGAACATGAACTTCCAGGCGATGATGCCCGCGTACATCGGGACGGCGTAGGGGATCAGGAACAGCGTGCGCAGGAAGCCGCGGCCCCAGAACGACCGCTGCAGTGCGACCGCCGCGGCCATGCCGAGGACCCAGGATATCCCGACGACGAAGATCGTGAAGATGCAGGTGGTGATGAAGGACTGGAGCAGTGCCTTCCCCTGTGCACTGCTGAAGTCGAGGGACACGCTGTAGTTGCCGAAGCCGACGAACGGTGCGGCCGCCCAGTTGGCGATGTACAGCTGGGTCAGCTTGATGAAGCTCATCCAGATGCCGACCACCATTGGAATGACATGGATGAGAAGTTCGAGTAGTACCGCGGGGCCGATGAGCACGAACGGCAGCCACCATCCGGGCAGCCGTCGTTTCTTCCCGCTTTTCCCGCCGGACGCGGGGGTTGGAACCGTATTCGCGGGAGGGCCCGCGAGCGTTGGATGTTCCGTGGTAACCGCCATGAGGTCACGGATCCTTTCATTGCTACAGGAGAAGCCTGGCAGGCTTCTGCGGAGATCTCAGGAGAAGCCTGCCAGAACCGGTGTCACGGGAGTGGAGGGGGCGCCGGCGTCACGCCAGGCGCCCCCTCTGCTCGACTACTAGCCTGCGGCGTTCGTCTTGTCTTCTGCGGTCTGAAGCGCAGCCTTGACATCCGCCGACGACACCGAACCGCCTGTTGCGACCGTCGCGAAGAGACCGTTCAGGGCGTTTCCGACGTTCGTCTCGAACGCGCCCTCGAGCGGGACCAGCGGGTACGGCTTGGACATGTTGTTGTAGATGTCCGAGAACGTCTTGGCGATGGTGGCATCGGTCGTGAAGGTCGGGGTGACGCCCTTCAGCACGGGGATCGACGCGTACGGCTTGCCGAGGACGCTCTGGGTCGCCTCACTCGTCATGAACTTGACGAACTTGAGCGCGGCATCCTTGTGCTTCGTGTTCTTGAACACGGAGATGTTGATGCCCTGGATTCCGCTGGCGACCTTCTCGCCGCCCTGGACGGTCGGGATCGGAACGACTCCGTAGTCGCTCGCCGCCATTCCGTTGGACTCGAGCAGCGCGTCCGCGTTGTCCTGGTTGACGATCATCGCGACCTTGCCCTTGGCGAAGTCGGCGCTCGCCTCGGTGCCGTTGGTGTACTGGGCGTTGGACGGGTTGACGACCTTGTCGGTCTGCATCAGGTCCACGTACCGCTTGACACCGTCAACGGCGCCTGAGGAGGTGAAGTCCGGCTTCGTTCCCTTGAACAGGGACGCGCCGTTCTGCTCCGCCGTGATGAACGCGAAGTGCACGTTCTCGGTGTAGCTGCCCGCCTCGAGGCCCATGCCGTAGACGCCGGCACTCGGGTTCGTGAGCTTCTGCGCGTCGGTGACCATCTCCTCCCAGGTGGTGGGAGCGGTCAGACCCGCGTCGGAGAACATCTTCTTGTTGTAGTACAGGCCGTAGGCGAGTCCGTACAGCGGAACGGAGGTGACGGTCTTGCCTTCCTCACCACCGGTCGACAGCGCGGTGGCGAC
>NZ_DASWPB010000174.1:0-55326 GCF_036404185.1 Lacisediminihabitans sp.
TGCCCGCTGCGGTCAGCACTGCGGCGGCCGAGGCCGCCTGCCCCAGCACCACGGTCTGGATCTGGGGACGGATGTACAGCATCGTGTCGTAGATCGCCGTCATGGCCGTGAACGAGCCGCCGGGCGAGTTGATGTACATGACGATGTCGCGGTCGGGGTCCTGGCTCTCCAAGACGAGGAGCTGGGCCATGATGTCGTCCGCCGACGCGTCGTCCACCTGCACGCCGAGGAAGATGATGCGGTCCTCGAAGAGCTTCGCGTAGGGGTCCTGCCGCTTGTAGCCGTAGGCGGTGCGCTCCTCGAAGCTCGGGAGGATGTAGCGGGAGTCCGGCATGGCGACGCGCGGGGCGCCGCCGACAAGGCCGGAGAAGTTCGGGGTTTCCATCTGTGTCGTGTCCTTCGCTCTCTCTCGCCTACTCCTGGGTTCCGCCGCCGCCGACCACGTCGGAGGCGGATTCGCGGATGTGGTCGACGAATCCGTACTCCAGTGCCTCGTGCGCGTTGAACCAGCGGTCGCGGTCGCCGTCCGCGTTGATCTGCTCGACGGTCTTTCCCGTCTGGGCCGCGGTGATCTCGGCGAGGCGGCGCTTCATGTCGAGGATGAGCTGCGCCTGCGTCTGGATGTCGCTGGCCGTGCCGCCGAAACCGCCGTGCGGCTGATGCAGCAGCACGCGGGCGTTCGGGGTGATGTAGCGCTTGCCCTTGGTCCCCGCGGTGAGCAGCAACTGGCCCATCGACGCCGCCATGCCGATGCCGACCGTCACGATGTCGTTGGGAACGAACTGCATGGTGTCGTAGATGGCCATGCCCGCGGTGATCGAGCCCCCGGGCGAGTTGATGTACAGGTAGATGTCACGCTTGGGGTCCTCGGCGGCCAGGAGCAGCAGCTTCGCCGCGATCTCGTTGGCGTTGTCGTCGCGCACCTCCGAGCCGAGCCAGATGATGCGGTCCTTCAGCAGTCGGTCAAAAACACTGGGTTGCAGTGTCGGTTCCGCCATGAACGTGCTCCTTCTTCGTACGTGCTCTCGAATCTATCGAAGGGGTCGCCCGCCCATGCCGCTGTTCGCCGTCGGCAGAGCCGAGGCGGCCAGCACGCCGCGCACCTCGTCAGGGCGCGGCTGCCACCGGGCGCGCCATCGCATCGGCTCGAGCCACCGACTCGAGTCTCAGGCGTCCCCAGACGCGGTGAGGGGCGGGTGCCGCGCACCCGCCCCTCACCGCAGCAGCGGGCACCCCGCGCTAGGCCTTCGCGCTCTTGGACGCCTTCTTCTTGGGCTTCTTGCCGGCGGTCTCGCCTGAATCCTGGGCCGGCTCGTCCGCATCCGCTCCGGGGACCTCCGCGTGCTCCTCGGCAGGCGACTCCTCGGCGGCAGACGCCTCCGCGGACTCCGGCACAGCGGCGAACTCGGAGAGGTCGACCGGCTGACCGTTGCTGTCCTTGACCACCGCGCGGCCCAGCAGCACGGCGATCGTCTTGTTGCGAGCGACCTCGCCGAACATCTGGGGCAGCTGGCCGTTCTCTCCCAGCACCTGCACGAACTCGTTCGGGTCCATGCCGTACTGGGCGGCGGCCTGCACCAGGTAGCTGCTCAGCTCCTCCTGGCTGACCTGCACGTTCTCCTTCTGGGCGATCTCGTCGAAGAGCACCTGGGTGCGGAACGCCTTCTCGCTGGCCTCCTTCACCTCGGCACGGTGCACGTCGTCGTCGAGCCTGTTCTCGGCCTCCAGGTGGCGGTGCACCTCGTCTTCGACCAGGCCCTCGGGGACCGGGATCTCGGTGAGCTCGAGCAGTCGGTCGACCAGCAGGTTGCGGGCCTCGTTCCCCTGGGCGAAAGTCTTGCTGCGAGCGGCCTCGCCGCGCAGGCTCTCCCTCAGCTCCTGGATGGTGTCGAACTCGCTGGCGATCTGCGCGAAGTCGTCGTCGGCATCCGGGAGCTCCCGCTCCTTCACCGCGTTCAGCGTGACGGTGATCTCGGCGTCCTCGCCCTCGTGGTCGCCTCCGAGCAGCCTGGAGGTGAACGTCGTGGTCTCTCCGGCCGACAGGGAGTCGAGGGCCTCGTCGATGCCGTCGACGAGCTCTCCGGAGCCGATCTCGTACGACACGTTGCTCGCGGTGTCCACCTGCTCGCCGTCGATCGTGGCGACCAGGTCAAGCTGTGCGAAGTCGCCCTTCGTCGCCGGGCGGTCGACGGTGACCAGCGTGCCGAACCGGCTGCGCAGCCGGTCGAGCTCGGCCTCGACGTCGTCGTCGGTGACCTCGGCCGCCTCGACGGTCAACTCGATGCCGTCGTAGTCGGGAAGAGTGATCTCGGGGCGCACATCCACCTCGATCGCGACGACGAGGTCGCCGGAGTAGTCCTTGTCGCTGGGCCACTCCTGGATGTCCGCCTCGGGACGCCCGACGGGCTTGACGTCGTTCTCCTCCACCGCGCTGCGGTAGAACGCCTCGAGCCCCTCGTTCACGGCGTGCTCGAGGACAGCCGCCTTGCCGACGCGTTGGTCGATGATCGGTGGCGGCACCTTGCCCTTGCGGAACCCCGGCACGTTCACCTCTTGCGCGATGTGCTCGTAGGCGTGCTTGATGCTGGGCTGCAGCTCCTCGGGGGTCACTGCGATGGTGAGCTTCGCGCGCGTGGGGCTCAGCTTCTCGACCGTGGTCTTCACGTGAGAGATCTCCTGTGTTCGAAATGGTTCGGTCAGAGTCGACCTTGTCGGGGCGACAGGATTCGAACCTGCGGCCTCCCGCTCCCAAAGCGGGCGCTCTAGCCAAGCTGAGCTACGCCCCGGATCGTGGTGGACCCGCGAGGTCCGACCGGCCAGGCACGCACCAGGGCGTTCAGCAAGCCGAAATGACCTCGGACAGTCTAGCGAATGACAGGCGATGCCCGTCCCGGCTGGTTCCGAGCCTCCAGCGGCCATGCACTACACTTGCTGGCGCGGCTCAACCGCCGCGATCCGGGGATGTAGCTCAATGGTAGAGCCTCAGTCTTCCAAACTGATGGTGCGGGTTCGATTCCCGTCATCCCCTCTCACGATCGGCCTCATCCAGCGGCCTTCGCCGGGTGCCATCGACGAACCGATGGCCGTACTCGCGTGCCTCGTTCCCCACGGACCGGGGCGACTACCCAGGTGATCAGCGTCGGCGGTCCCCCACTTTGCGGGTGGCCGAGCTTGGACGCCGCGGCATGGTCATCTGTCAGGATGGGCGGGTGCCGTCGCGCAAGTCAGCAGTTCTCCGCGCCGCGACCGCCCTGCTCGCCGGAGCTCTTGCCGTCGGCATGGCCGGCTGCGTGAGCGCGGAGCGTCCGACGGATGACGCGACCCGCTACGCTGCCGGCCATCATCGCTGCGTGCCCGGCGCATCCGTCGAGCTGGACGGGCCATCGCACACGTTCCACCTCTCCGGTTCGTGCGGAGAGGTGGTGGTCAGGGGCGACGGGGTCACGGCGCGACTGCAACGCGCGGTCTCGCTCGACGTACAGGGACAGTCCAGCACCGTCGCCGTTGCCGACCGGGTGGGATCGGCCGTGGTCCGGGGCGACGGCGTGTCGCTGTCGGCCGACTCCGTGGGATCCGTGCTGATCACAGGGCAGAGCAACTCGGTCACTGCCCCGGCGCTCGGCTCCGTGATGGTTCAGGGCGACCACAACGTGATCACCACCCACGTCCACCCCAGCGACTACCGCGTGAGCGGGCAGGACGACAGGCTCCTCCTGCAGTGACCCTTCCCGTATCCGTCCTCGGCCCGGCAGCTCCGAAGGACATGTCGACGGTCGGGCCCATATGACGTTCGAGACCGCCTCTGTCCTTCCGAACGGCGCGTCCTTCGGGTAGCTGAGGGACTCCCTTGGGTTTGGGAGAATGTCCGGGACGCACGTCCGCCAAGCACCCAGGAAGCCGCTCATGACGCCCGACGAAGCCGCCGACATCCTCGAGGTCGGCAAGGATGCCCCCGCCGCCGACATCCTCGCCGCCTACTCCGCCAAGGCCAAGGCAGCCGGCGGCACGTACGCGGGCAACCTCGAGGCGGAACGGGCCGAGGTGCAGCTGCTCGGCGAGGCCAGAGTGACGCTGATGACGCATCGCCAGAGGGCACAGGGGGCGCAGCAGCGCACCGCGGCGGCGCAGCGAACGGACCGCGGGCCGACGTACGGGGAACGCGGCGAGGCCGTCATCGGCTGGCCCGACGAGACGAAGGGCAGGCCGCGCACCGCCGAGGAGGAGCTCATGCGCAAGCGCCGGTCGTTCGCGATCGCGATCGTCGGGCTGGTGCTCTCGCTCACCGCGTGGGTCTGGTGGCTGCTGGAGCCCCTGTCGCTGTTCGGCATCGGTCTGAACATCTGGGCCCTGGTGAGGGTGCGCGGCTACGGGAGCGGTCTGTACACCGGCACGCGGATCGTGGCATGGGTCTCTGTCGTGCTCGGTGCGCTGGGGCTGCTGGGCAACATCCTGCTGGTCGTCAACGGACTCTCGGCCGCCCACTGACGACCGCGAAACTTAGCACAGCCTGTGCTTCCTTGCGGAATGCACGGGGCCGCGTAGCGTTGAACATGACAACGAGCGAAGGGATCAGCATTCCATGAGCACAACCGACACCACCCCCCAGGCCACCACCAACCCGGACGTCGCCGCGGGCACGGCGCAGTTCCTCACGCCGGTGGTCATCGAGCTCGAGGCCCTCGTGGTCAACGGCAAGAATGCGCACTGGAACCTGCGTGGCTCGAACTTCATCGGCGTGCACGAGCTGTTGGACACGTTCGTCTCCCACGCCCAGGAGTGGGCCGACCTCGCCGCAGAGCGCATCGTCGCACTCGGCCTTCCGATCGACTCGCGGATCGCCACCGTGGCGGCGAACACGAAGGCCGCTCCGCTCAGCGACGGATTCGTGCAGTCCGACAAGTCCATCGCTGAACTGATCGGTCAGATCGACGTCGCGCTCGACGCGGTGAACACCGCCGTGCGCGAGCTGGAGGAGCTCGACCAGACCAGCCAGGACGTCGCCATCGAGATCGCTCGCGGGCTCGACAAGGACCGCTGGCTGCTGTTCGCGCACATCGCCAAGTAGCGATCCGATCGCGAGGGGTCACGGCCGACGGCCGTGGCCCCTCTGCCATGTGAGTGCACGTCGCCGCGGCGCGTCGGCCCGTCGCCTCCTCGAGCGCCCGGTCAGGGGGCGGGCGGCAGCTCCCGTCCCAGCCGCGCGTGCGTGCGACGCATCTCGGCCGCGAGCCGGGCATCCGCATACGGCCCGTCGCCTTCGAGCTCGGCGATGATCGTGCCGACGATCTCGGGCGCCCGGTTCTGGCTCATCTTGTTCTTCGCCACGATCCGCGTGGGGGTGAGCCGCACACCGACCGTGCCGCTCAGCAGGCGTGCGGCGTACGCCTCGTTCTCGGGGGTGTCCGCCATGCGCCGCGGCGCGGCCATCCGCTCCTCGAAACGATCGACGAGGCGTCCGAGCACCTCCCAGTTCTCCTCGTCGCTGAGGAGAACCGGCACTCCCGTCAGATGCGCCGCGACGAAGTTCCACGTCGGCACCGCGGGTCGCTCGTCGTACCACCCCGGCGAGACGTAGCCGTGCGGTCCCTGCACGACCACGAGCAGCTCATGCCGGCCGAGCTCATGCACCTGATCGTCCGGCCTGCCCAGGTGGGTGAGGATCGAGATCTCCTCGCAGGACTCGTCCAGCAGCACCGGGTAGTGCGACGCGACGAGCCCGTTCGATGTCTGACTGACCAGGAGGGCCCACGGGTTCTCGCGAATCAGCCGCTTGATCTCCTCGACGTCGCCCAGAGCGAAACTCGGGTTCTGTCTCATCGTTCCTCCCGTGGCGGCCAGCGGGACGGCGCGTCCTCGCCGGCCGGGGCGGCCGCCGGCATCCGGTGACGCGGACCGAGCACCAGGATGCCTACGCCTGACATCTCGGACACCAGTACAGCTTTCGCCCCGCCATCATCTCCATCACGATGTGCGTTCCGCACACCCGGCACGGGAGACCCTCGCGCTTGTACACCCAGTGCCGGTCCTCCCGGCTCGCCATGGCGCGGGCCCAGTCCTCCGGGCTGAGGTCGTCCATCGTCATCATCTGACCCGTTCGGACCCCGACCTCCAGCAGGTGCGCCCAGTCGCGCCACAGCCGACGCGCCGTGTCGAACGGCACCCTCGTGCCGGGCGTGTGCGGGTTCAACCGGGCTCGGAACAGCAGCTCGGCGCGGTACACGTTGCCGATGCCGCTGATCACGGACTGGTCCATCAGCAGCACGCCGATCGGCGTCTGCTTCGCCGTGAGGTCCCGTGCGACGCTCTCCTCCACCTCGGGTCCGTCGTCCACGAGCGGGTCCGGTCCCAGTCCGGCGATGATCTCCGACACGGCATGCTCATCCAGCACCTCGCACACGGTCGGACCGCGGAGGTCGGCCACAGCGGTGTCGGTGAGCAGCCGGGCGCGCACGGCGCCGACCGGCTCCGGGGGGAAGACGAAGTCCGAGTCGTCCTCCTTCTCCGACTCGGACATCCGCAGCCGCGCCCGGCGGGGAGCCCCCATGCTCGCGATCGAGTCCTCGCCCCGCGAGTCCAGGACCGTGCCGTGCTGGTTCGTCTGCCCGATGCGGCCGCCCGAGGAGCGGATCGTGTCGTCGACCGTGATCTCGCCGGCGAAGTCCCACGCCCCGTAGATGCCGAGGTGCACGCGCAGCCAGAGGCCGTTGTCGAACTCGAGGAACATCTGCTTGCCGACGGCGCGGGCATCCACCATCGTCGCGCCGTCGATGAGGGCCGCGCCGGAGCTGAACCGCCCCTGCGGCGAGCTGACGGCGACCCTCTTGCCCACGAAGTTGCGAGAGAACTGCAGGGCGATGCGATGAACGGAGTGACCCTCGGGCATGGCGGCGGCTACTCGATGTTCCTGTCGGCCCTGTCGGCGATGTCGCACGTCGCCTCGAACTCGGCGATCTGCGCGATGCGGCGCACGTGCCGCTCCTCGAACGAGAACGGCTCGGCGATGAACGTGTCGATGAAGGAGATCGCCTCCTCCACGGTGTGCTGCCTGGCGCCGATGGCGATCACGTTCGCGTCGTTGTGCTGCCGCGCCAGCAGCGCCGTGCTCTTGTTCCACACCAGAGCGGCGCGTATGCCGCGGACCTTGTTCGCGGCGATCTGCTCACCGTTGCCGGATCCGCCGAACACGACGCCGAGCGACTGCCGCCCGGCCTGCTGATCAGCCACCACACCCTTGGCAGCGTTGATGCAGAACGCCGGATAGTCGTCCAGCGGATCGAAATCCCTCGGCCCGTGATCGACGATCTCGTGCCCTGCCTCGCGGAGGTGCCGTTGCAGCGTCTGGGAGAACTCGAGCCCGGCATGGTCCGTGCCGATGTGGATGCGCATGGCCATCAGTCTAGGGACGTCGGGAAACGCGCCGGCCGTCGTTCCTCAGTCGAAGATGGGGTCCCGGGTGCGGGTGCGCTTGAGCTCGAAGAAGCCGTCATACGACGCCGCAGCGACGATGCCGTCCCAGAGCGTGAGCGCCTGCTCGCCGCGGGGGGCGGGCGAGATGACGGGTCCGAAGAAGGCGGTGCCGTCGACCGCGATCACCGGCGTGCCCACCTCCTGCCCCACTCTGTCGATCCCGTCCGCGTGGCTGGCGCGCAGCTGGGCGTCGAACTCGTCCGAGTCCGCGTATCGTGCGTAGTCTTCGGGCAGGCCGACCTCCGCCAGGGCCTCCGCGACGATCGCCTCGACATCCTTGCGACCGCCCGGATGGATGCGGGTGCCCAGCGCGTCATACAGCGGCTTCACCGCCGCCTGCCCCTCGAGCTCGCCGACGGCGGTGACCAGACGTGCGTACCTCAGGGTGCGCGGCAGTATCGCGCGGTAGGACTCCGGCACGTCCTTGTCCTCGTTGAGCACGTAGAGGCTCATGATGTGCCACGTCACGTTCAGGTCGCGATGCGGTGCGACCTCGTCCACCCAGCGCGAGGTCATCCACGCCCACGGACACGACGGATCGAACCAGAAATCGACATCGGTCATGCGGTCCATCTAAGCCGCTGCGCCCCGGCACCGCAGCGCGTCGAGAAGGGACGCGAGGCGAGCTCTCGAAGCGGCGGTGACGCCCTAGGCTTGAGGATCGGACGCGCTGCCGAAGGCGCCGCGCGCAGCGGCCCGCAGCGGAACACGCCCGGGCACGGACACGCGGCACAGAGTCACCGGGGCACGAGAGCACCGGGACACAGAACAAGGAGAGCCATGCCAGGAGAGAATCTCACCCGCACCGAGGCGCAGGAGCGCCGCGCCGTCGTCGACACGCACAGCTACGACGTCGCTCTCAATCTCACGACCGGCGACGAGACCTTCCTCAGCGTCACCACGGTGCGGTTCTCCGGCCGGGCGGGCGCGTCGACCTTCATCGACGCGATCACCGAGTCCGTGGAATCGGTGGTGCTCAACGGCGAGCAGCTCGATGTGGCCGAGGTTAGCGACGGGGTGCGCATCCGGCTGCCGCGCCTGGCTGCGGAGAACGAGCTCACCGTCGTCGCACGGGCGAGATACACGAACACCGGCGAGGGGCTCCACCGCTTCGTCGATCCCGTCGATGGCGAGGTCTACCTTTACACGCAGTTCGAGGTGCCCGACTCCCGCCGCATGTTCGCGGTGTTCGAGCAGCCCGATCTCAAGGCACGGTTCACCTTCACCGTGACGACCCCGCAGCACTGGGCGGTGGTGAGCAACTCTCCGGTGGCGTCCGTCGAGGAGGCCGGTCCCGTCAAGACCACCGTCTTCGACGAGACACCGCGCATCTCCTCCTACATCACAGCGCTCATCGCCGGACCCTACCGGAGCTGGCACTCGGAGCTCACCAGCAGTGACGGCCGCACCATCCCGCTCGGCGTGTATGCGCGTGCGTCACTCGCCGAGCACATGGACGCCGACTACATCTTCGAGAAGACCCGCCAGGGCTTCGCGTTCTACGAGGACCGGTTCGGCGTTCCCTACCCCTTCGCCAAGTACGACCAGCTCTTCGTGCCCGAGTTCAACGCGGGCGCGATGGAGAACGCCGGCGCGGTGACCTTCACCGAGACGTACGTGTTCCGCTCGAAGGTGACCGACGCGATCAAGGAGCGCCGGGTCGTGACGATCCTGCACGAGCTCGCGCACATGTGGTTCGGCGACCTCGTGACCATGAAGTGGTGGAACGACCTGTGGCTGAACGAGTCGTTCGCCGAATACGCCTCGACCCTGGCCACCGCCGAGGCGACCGAATGGCGCGAGGCGTGGACCACCTTCGCCGCCATGGAGAAGAGCTGGGCGTACCGGCAGGATCAGCTGCCCTCCACCCACCCCATCGTCGCGACGATCAACGACCTCGAAGACGTCCAGGTGAACTTCGACGGCATCACCTACGCGAAGGGTGCGTCGGTGCTGAAGCAGCTCGTCGCGTGGGTGGGTCGCGACGACTTCCTCGCCGGCGTCTCGAACTATTTCACGAAGCACGCGCACGGCAACACCGAGCTCCGTGACCTGCTCGTGGAGCTGGAGGCCACCAGCGGCCGGGACCTCACGACGTGGTCGAGGCTCTGGCTCGAGACGGCCGGTGTGAACACCCTGCGACCCGAGCTCTCGACCGATGCCGCCGGCACGATCACCGCGTTCGCCGTGCGACAGAGCGCGCACCCGGATCACCCCACCCTGCGCCCGCACCGGTTGGCGATCGGCCTCTACGACTTCCGCGGAGGCAGACTGGTGCGCGACGGAAGGCTCGAGCTCGACATCGACGGCGAGCTCACCGAGGTTCCGGAGCTCGTCGGCAAGAGGCGTCCCGACCTGATCCTCGTCAACGACGACGATCTGGCCTACGCGAAGATCCGGCTCGACGACGCCTCGCTGGCGGCGGCGATCGAGCATCTCTCCGAGATCGAGTCGCCGCTGGCGCGCTCCCTCGTGTGGGGCTCGGTGTGGGACGCGACACGGGACGCGGAGGTGCCAGCGAGCGACTACGTGCGCCTGGTTCTCGGCAACATCGGCGCCGAGACCGAGTCGACGACGCTGCGCACCACGCTGAACCAGCTGGTGCTCAGCGTCACGGCGTACGTGGCCCCGCAGCGCCGCGCCGAATCCCGGCAGCGGGCCGCGGACGCGCTCTGGGAGCTCGCCACGTCGGCCGAGCCCGGCAGCGACAGGCAGTTCCAGTTCGTCAAGTTCTTCGCCGTCCTCGCCTCCACACCCCAGCAGCTGGCGAACGTCGCCGGACTTCGCAACGGGTCGATCGCACTGGACGGTCTCACGATCGACACCGACCTGTCGTGGGAGCTGCTGACGTCGCTGGTCGCCGGTGGTGCTGCGGGTAACGCGGAGGTCGACGAGGCGCTCGCGGCGGACAACACGGCCAATGGCGCACAGGCCGCGGCACTCGCACGCGCCGCCATTCCGACGGCGGAGGGCAAGGCGGCCGCATGGTCCAGCGTGTTCGATGCGGACGACCTTCCCAACACGATCGTGCGGATGACGACATTGGGCTTCCAGCGCGTGCACGACGCCGCGCTCCTGGAGCCCTACGTGGCCAGGTACTTCGACGCACTGCAGTCGGTGTGGGCGTCGCGCAGCTACAAGATCGCGGAATACCTCGTCGAGGGCATGTATCCGTTCCCGCTGGCCGACGAGCGGCTGGCCGAGGCCACCCGTGCGTGGCTCGACGCCAACCCCGAGCCGGCAGCGCTGCGCCGCCTGGTGTCCGAGCATCTCGCGTCGGTGGATCGGGCGTTGGCGGCGCAGGCGCGGGACGCGAGCGCCTGATCCGCCGACGCGAGCTCATCCTCTGGGTGGATGCCGCGCGCGCACGTCGCCACGTAGGTTGAAGTCATGATCGAGATCGAAGGCCTCTCCAAGAGGTACGGGACGAAGCTGGCGGTGGATGACGTGAGCTTCACGGTGCGCCCCGGCATCGTCACCGGCTTCCTGGGGCCCAACGGCGCGGGGAAGTCAACGACCATGCGGATGATCATGGGGCTCGACAGTCCGAGCGCCGGCCGGGCGCTCGTGGCGGGCCAGCCGTATGCACGGCTCCGCTCCCCCCTGCACGAGGTCGGCGCCCTGCTGGAGGCCAAGGCCGTGCACACCGGCCGGACCGCCTTCAATCATCTGCTCGCCCTCGCCGCCACCCACGGCATCCCGCGCAGCCGCGTGCACGAGGTCATCGCCATGACCGGCCTCGAGTCTGTGGCGAGCAAACGGGTCGGGGGCTTCTCGCTCGGCATGGGCCAGCGGCTGGGAATCGCCGCCGCACTTCTCGGGGACCCCCACACCCTCATCCTCGACGAGCCCGTGAACGGGCTCGACCCCGAGGGCGTGCGATGGGTGCGCGAGTTCTGCCGTTACCTCGCCTCCCAGGGGCGCACGGTGTTCATCTCCTCGCACCTGATGAGCGAGATGTCCCAGACCGCGGACCATCTCATCGTGCTGGGCCGCGGCCGCGTTCTCGCCGACGCGCCGATCGCCCAGGTCATCTCCGGGGCGACGCGACGGGTCGTTCGCGTGCGCACCCCTCGGGCGCGGGCACTCACGGCCGCTCTCACCGGTCCCGGCGTCACCATCACCTCGTTCGACGACGGAGCGCTGGAGGTGTCCGGCCTCGAGGCGGCGCAGGTCGGCGACGCCGCCGCGGCGGCGGGCATCGCGCTGCACGAGCTGACGCCCGTGGACGCCTCGCTCGAGGAGGCCTACCTCGAGCTCACCCGGGACGACGTCGAATACCACTCGGAGGTGACCCGATGACCGCGACCAGCGATGCACGCACCCCGGGAACGTTGCCCGGCAGCCCCCTCGACGGAATCCGAGTCACGTTCCCCGGTGTGCTGCGCTCGGAATGGATCAAGCTGCGCAGCCTGCGCTCCACGTTGTGGTGCTTGGGGCTGGTCGTTTTCATCTCGGTCGGCTTCTCGGCCCTGGTCGCGGGCGTCTACCACGTGGAGAACGTGGCGGCGGTGCCGGTGGAAAGCGGCAGGCAGCTCCAGGTGCTGGCCGCCACCGTCGGCGTCAGCTTCAGCCAGCTCGTGGCAGCCGTGCTCGGCGTGCTCGTCATCACCGGCGAGTACTCCACCGGAATGATCCGGTCCACCTTCTCGGCCGTGCCGGGCCGCCTCGCGGCGTATTTCGCGAAGCTGATAGTCCTCGCGCTCGTCGTGTTCCTCGTCTCGGCGGTCTCGCTCGCCCTCTCCGCGCTCGTCGCCACCGCCATCTTCTCCTCGCGCGGCCTGCACACTGACCTCTTCTCCGGCCAGGTGCTGCTTCCCCTGCTCGGCGGCGCGTGCTACCTCGCCATGATCTCGATGCTGGCGTTCTCGACCGGCGCGATCGTCCGCAGCTCCGCCGGTGGCATCGCCACCGTCCTCGGCGTGCTTCTGGTCCTTCCCGTGGTGCTGAGCCTGACCGCGAGCCTGACACAGGCGAAGTGGGTGGACAACATGACCCAGTTCCTGCCGTCTCAGGCCGGGGCGAAGCTGTACGCGTTCCAGCCGACGCATGAGGCCCAGGTGCCATCGGGAACCGTGTCGCTGGACGTGTGGCAGGGCCTGCTCGTGCTGGCGGCGTGGGTCGTGGTCCCGCTCGTCGTGGGGGCGGTGCTCGTGAAGCGACGCGACGTCTGACCGGGCCTCGCCGCCCGGCATCCGGTGCCCAGCCCACGCATAGCGTCCGCCCAGGTCGGCTCATGCCGTCTCACTAGACTCGTCTGCGATGATCCTTCTCGCCGACCTCCCGACCGCGACCGACATCGCCGATCCGACCTTCTGGGAGACGGTGCTGCACGGTCTGGCCACTCTGGGCTGGAAACTCGTCTGGACCGCCGTCATCATCGCGCTCGCGTTCCTGGCCTCATGGCTGCTGCGGTTCGTGATTCGCCGCGTGGTGCGCCGGATCGTCACCGGCGTGAAGAACAAGCAGAACGTCGAGGACACGCAGGCCCTCGCGGCCTCGCCGATCGCCGCGGTGCGGCTGGTGCAACGCACGCGAACGCTCGGCACCGTGCTGAGCAACATCGTGAACGTCGTCATCGCGATCATCGCGATCGTGCTCATCGTCTACACCATCAACAAGGACATCCTCGGCTCCTTCGCCCTCCTCAGCGCCGCGCTCGGAGCCGGCCTGGGATTCGGCGCCCAGAACATCGTCAAGGACGTCTTGAACGGCCTGTTCATGGTCATGGAGGACCAGCTCGGGGTCGGGGACGTGGTCGACCTGGGGCCCGCGACCGGGATCGTCGAGGCCGTCGGCATCCGCGTCACCCAGATCCGCGACGTCAACGGCACGCTGTGGTTCGTGCGCAACGGCGAGATCCTGCGCGTCGGCAACACGTCGCAGGGATGGGCCCGGGTCATCACCGACCTGGCCGTGCCGTACGACAGCGATGTGGACGCCATCCAGGAGCGCATGCTGCAGGTCGCCAACGAGCTCGCGACTGCGCCGCGCTGGCGCGCCCGGATCGTGGAGAAACCGGAGTCCTGGGGCATCGAATCCGTCTCGAGCGACGCCGTCGTTCTGCGCATCGTGATCAAGACCCGCACCACCGCGAAAGACGACGTGGCACGCGAGCTGCGCAGGCGCATCAAGGCGGCGCTGGACGAGATGGGTGTCGCGCTGCCGTCACTGTCGAGCGTGGTTCTGACGGGTTTCGACGGAGCGGCGAGCATCACCGGCTCCCATCCGCCCCGCACCCGTCCCGAGCCCGTCGTCTCCACGCAGGAGCAGAAGCCCAGGAGGCGAGGATGGAAGCGAGAGGCGGCGGCCGACGAGAAGTCGAGCCCGAGCGGTGCGGCATCCACCCCGGCGCGCACCACCACACCGACGCGGAGCACGTCGGCCCCCCGGAATCCGTCTCCGGGGGAGCACGGCCTGCAGAGCGACCACCACTCCGGCGAGGATGGGCGATGACTCAGGAGCACTCCCCCGGCGACACGCCAGCCGCGACTCCGGCGGCGAACGGCGCTCCGCTGATGCTTCGAGTGTCGCCGGGTGGGGAGGCGGCCGGTGGAAGCCTCTATGACCAGGTCGGCGGGCATGAGACGTTCCGCCGGCTCGTCGACGCGTTCTATCGCGGCGTCGCCGACGACCCGGTGCTGCGTCCGATGTATCCCGAGGAGGACCTGGGCCCCGCATCCGATCGGCTGCGGATGTTCCTGGAGCAGTATTGGGGCGGGCCGACCACGTATAGCGAGCGCCGCGGCCATCCGCGCCTGCGCATGAGGCACGCCCCGTTCGCCGTGACCCCGGACGCCCGCGACCGATGGCTGACCCACATGCGCGCCGCACTCGACGAGGTCGCCCTGCCGCCGCTGCAGGATGCGACGCTGTGGGCGTACCTCGAACGCGCCGCGCACGCGATGGTGAACACGTTCGACCAGTAGGGCCGCGCCGCGACGACAGGCTGGATGCGACGGCGCGCGGGCAGCGATACTGAGACATCGCCGCGATGACACCGAGGCGGTGAGATCCGTTTCGAAGGAGACCCGGATGCCCCCAACGCCCGCAGCCTCGCCCGCACCCGCCACCGCCACCCCCGCGGATCCGACCAGCGCCGACGCGATCGTCGTCGGGGCGGGGCTCGCCGGCCTGGTCGCCGCCGCGGAGCTGCTGGACCACGGCAGACGCGTCCTGCTCCTCGAGCAGGAGCCTCCGCAGTCGCTCGGCGGGCAGGCGTTCTGGTCGTTCGGCGGTCTGTTCCTGGTGGACTCGCCGGAGCAGCGTCGCCTGGGCATCCACGATTCGCTCGACCTCGCCAGGCAGGACTGGTTCGGCACGGCCGGCTTCGACCGGGAGGAGGACCGGTGGCCGCGGCGCTGGGCGGAGGCCTACCTGGAGTTCGCGGCCGGCGAGAAACGGCGCTGGCTCCGGGCCCGGGGCGTGCGGCTGTTCCCCGTCGTGGGGTGGGCCGAGCGCGGCAGCGGAACGGCGGGCGGTCATGGCAACTCGGTGCCGCGCTTCCACATCACCTGGGGCACCGGTCCCGGCCTGCTCCGACCGTTCATCGAGCGGGTGCGGCGAGGGCAGGACGAGGACGGGGCGGTGCTCGCGCACCGGCATCGGGTGGACGAGCTGATCGTCGAGCACGGATCCGTGGTCGGCGTGCGCGGGAGCATCCTCGCCCCTGACGACGCGGAGCGCGGAGTCGCCAGCACTCGCGACGTCGTGGGCGAGTTCGAGTTCCGTGCGCCCGCCGTGATCGTCACCTCGGGCGGCATAGGCGGCAACCACGAGCTGGTGCGGGAGAACTGGCCGGGGCGTCTCGGAGCACCGCCCGCGCACATGCTCGCCGGCGTTCCGGCCCACGTCGACGGACGGATGATCGCGATCGCGGGGCGGGCCGGGGCCCGTGTGATCAACACTGACCGCATGTGGCACTACACGGAGGGGATCCGGAACTGGGCACCGGTGTGGCAGAACCATGGCATCCGGATCCTGCCCGGTCCCTCGTCGCTCTGGTTCGACGCGAACGGCGTTCGTCTGCCCGCTCCCCTGTTCCCCGGCTTCGACACGCTCGGCACCCTCGAGCACCTCCAGAGGACCGGACACGACTACAGCTGGTTCGTGCTGACGCAGAAGGTGCTCGAGAAGGAGTTCACCCTCTCGGGGAGCGAGCAGAACCCCGACCTGACCGAGAAGGACGTGCGCCTGCTGCTGCAGCGCGTACGCCCGGGGGCGCCCGCTCCGATCGAGGCCTTCACGCGCAACGGCGCCGACTTCGTGGTCGCCGCGACCCTTCCGGAGCTCGTCGCGGGCATGCGCGCCATCGCCGACACACCGTTCGATGAGACTGCCATCGAGCGCGCCGTGCTGGAGCACGACCGGGAGCTCGACAACCGGTTCTCCAAGGATGCCCAGCTCGCCGCGATCACCTCTGCCCGCCGCTATCGCGGTGACAGGCTGCTGCGCGTGGCCGCACCGCACAAGTTCCTCGACCCGAAGGCCGGCCCGCTCATCGCGGTGAAGCTGCACATCCTCACCCGCAAGACGCTCGGCGGCATCGAGACCGACCTGCAGGGGCGTGCCCAGGACGCGAATGGGGGGAGCGTTCGCGGGCTGTATGCCGCGGGCGAGGTGAGCGGGTTTGGCGGCGGCGGCGTGCACGGCTATCGGTCGCTGGAGGGCACGTTCCTCGGCGGATGCCTGTTCTCCGGCAGGCAGGCCGCCCGCGGGGTGCTCGCCGACCTCGCCTGAGGCGCCTCTGTCAGCCGCGAAGGGACCAGGCAGGACGCTTCAGGAGCACATGCCCGCGAAGCAGGGTGAGACGCGTCCACGGCCCGGTCTCGTGCACGGTCACCGGTTCCTCCGGCTCCCCGAGGAAGCCCAGCGAGCGGGCGGCGAACGCGGCTCCGGCCGCGACGTATTCCAGTTCCGGCATGGGTCTGCTCCAGACCTCCGCGCGCACGCGTTGCACGAGCTGCTCCCCCGCCTCGTGCGGAATCGCGGACGCCACCTCGGCGATCCCCTCGTCCGCGGACCGCGCCAGCACCGCGGCGGTGGTCTCGCCGACGCGACGCCAGCCGCCGCGCGGCGGCGTTATCCCGGCCCAGGTGACGGTGCTCACCTGCAACGGCAGCCGGATGCCGATCGGGTTGGCCTCCTCGTCCGCCTGGCGCGGGGCGTCCGCCGCGCGTGCCAGGCGGTCGAGCAGCGACCGGGTGGGGACGACGGCGTCGAAGACAGCACCGGGGTCGGTCACGAACGTGCGCAGGCCGAGCACGGTGGGTATGCGATCGAGCAGGCCGCGTGGGTACAGCACGGCCGTGTATGCCGCCAGCACGCCGGAGCCGGCGATCAGTCGCACGGACCCGTCTTCGACGCGGCCCGCGCGCGACAGGTACACCTGGAGGTCGGAGACGGCGAGCGCATCGACCAGGGAGAAGGACTCACTCATGTGCTGTCTAAACTAACGGAATGCGACCCACGCCACGGTCGCGCTGCGCGCCCAGACGCGGCATCCCGCACACGATTCCAGAGGCACCATGACGCTTCCCCTCGACGGCCTGCTCGCCGCTCTCGACCTGACCGACACCGGCGCCCGCACCGACGAGGACATCTTCACGGGACCGAGCCTGTGGATGCCGCACGGCCGAGTGTTCGGCGGCCAGGTCCTGGCCCAGTCTCTGGTCGCGGCGATGCGCACGATGCCGGAGGGCCGCGCCGTGCACTCGATGCACGGCTACTTCCTTCGACCCGGCGACGTCAACGAGCACATCACGTTCTCCGTCGACCGCATCCACGACGGCCGGTCGTTCTCGACGCGCCGGACCCAGGCATACCAGCACGGACTGCCGATCCTGTCCATGATCGCCTCCTTCCAGGACCCGAGCGAGGGTCTCGAACACCAGGCCGAGATGCCCTCCGGCTTTCCGGGGCCCGACGAGCTGCCCAGCGACGCGGACATCCTGGCCGGCTTCGAGCATCCGATCGGCGTCTACTGGCGCACCGAGCGGCCGTTCGACCTGCGGCACGTCCCCTCCCCGGTATATCTCACGGTCGAGGGCGAACGGGTCGCGCACCAAGCCGTGTGGTTCAAGACGCTCGGACCGCTCCCGGACGATCCGGACCTGCACCGTGCCGCGCTCGCCTACGCCAGCGACTACTCGATCCTGGAACCGGTGATGCGACGCCACGGGATCAGCTGGTCCACCCCCGGCCTGAAGATGGCCAGCCTGGATCACGCGATGTGGTGGCACCGGTTCAGCCGGGTGGACGAATGGCTGCTCTACGTACAGGAGTCGCCGAGCGCGACCGGCGGCCGCGGTCTGGCCACCGCCAACATCTTCACACGCGAGGGCACGCTGGTGGCCACGGTCGCCCAGGAGGGGATGATCCGACTGGCGCATGGCTGAGCCGACGGCCGTCCGGTCACCGGCTCGCACGGATCACCGGCCGCCTCCACCGTGCGTGGCGGGTGCGGGAGCGCGCCTCGTCTCAGCGCCGCCACAGCATCGCACGTCATGGTGATAGTGCTGCGGCCTCGGCGCGGCCGCCATCGGCGACGCGAGCGCGCAGACGTCGCGTCGCCCTCGGCGGGGCGAGCGTCGCCATGGCCGCCGTCGCTCTTGCCGGCTGTTCCGCCGACGGGGACCAGAGCGGCGGATCCTCCGGCGAGCACACCCGGGCCGGCTCCGCCACGGTCGAGCTGGCGAAGGTGCCGGTCGGCGGCGCGCTTGCGGCGACGATCGACGATCAGCCCGTCGTGATCGCCCAGCCGACGGAAGGACGGGTCGTGGCGTTCTCCGCGGTCTGCCCGCACCAGGGATGCGTCGTGAAGCCGTCGGGCGACGAGTTCGACTGCCCGTGTCACGGCTCGCGCTTCGACGCAGCGACAGGGAAGGTGCTGCACGGGCCGGCCACACGCGGATTGACACGGCTCACGGCATCCGTCGACGGCGGCACCGTGAACGTAAGACCCTGAGGACGGCGCGACCGTGACGGAGCGAGCATGAGGACGGCGCGACCATCGAACCCCGGCGCTCGAACGTGGGCTCCGAGGGCGCCGGCGCGTGACGTCGGCGCCGCGGTGATGGCGGCGCCGGAGCTCACCGACGGTGGAACTCGATCGCCGGCTCCTGATAGGGCGACCAGGCAACGCGTTCCCGATCGTTGACGCGGCGCGGACGGCCGGTGGCCGCATCGACGAGCACGATCGTCGTCGCGGCGCGCGAATACAGGGTCGCCGGCTCGAGCCCGGCAGGCGACCAGACCTCATAGCACAGTTCGAGGCTCGCTCCGCCGATCGCTGCGACCCAGATCTGGATGTCCAGGGGCTTGCGCATGTAGGGGATCGGAGCGAGGTACTCGATCTCCTGGCGCGCGATGAGGCTCAGGGTGTCCGCACCCGGACGGCTGTCCAGCACGGCGGTCGAGGCGCCCAGCGCCTCGCCCCGATCGACGTCGTCCTCGGAGTCATCCGTCCACAGGGCCACGATCCTGGCCTCCTCGAGAAGCCGCAGCATCTCGGCGTTGTTCACATGGCCGTAGGCATCCAGGTCGCTCCAGCGCAGCCGGATCGGCACCCTCATCCGCACGGATTCAGTCTCTCGTGAGCTTGCGGTACGCGGATCGATGCGGCTTCGCGGCGTCCGGACCCAGGCGCTCCACCTTGTTCTGCTCATATGCCTCGAAGTTGCCCTCGAACCAGTACCAGTTCGCCGGGTCGTCGCTGGTCCCCTCGTAGGCGAGGATGTGCGTGGCGATGCGGTCGAGGAACCATCGATCGTGGGTGATGACCACGGCGCAGCCGGGGAACTCGAGCAGAGCGTTCTCCAGGCTGGAGAGGGTCTCGACGTCGAGGTCGTTCGTCGGCTCGTCGAGCAGGAGCAGGTTGCCGCCCTGCTTGAGGGTGAGGGCGAGGTTGAGCCGGTTCCGTTCGCCGCCGGAGAGCACGCCCGCCTTCTTCTGCTGATCCGGGCCCTTGAACCCGAAGGTCGACACATAGGCTCGGCTGGGCACTTCGGTCTTGCCGACCTGGATGTAGTCCAGGCCGTCTGAGACCACCTCCCACAGCGTCTTGTTGGGGTCGATCCCGCCACGCGACTGGTCGACGTAGGAGATCTCGACGGTCTCGCCGATCTTCAGCTCACCGCCGTCGAGCGGCTCGAGTCCCACGATCGTCTTGAACAGCGTCGTCTTTCCCACGCCGTTCGGACCGATGACGCCGACGATTCCGTTGCGCGGCAGCGTGAAGCTCAGCCCGTCGATGAGCGTGCGATCGTCGAAGCCCTTCCGCAGGTTCTTCGCCTCGATCACCAGCTGGCCGAGCCGCGGCCCGGGCGGAATCTGGATCTCCTCGAAATCGAGCTTGCGGCTGCGCTCCGCCTCCGCGGCCATCTCCTCATACCGTGCGAGTCGTGCCTTCGACTTGGCTTGCCGTCCCTTCGCCCCGCTGCGCACCCACTCGAGCTCGTCGGCGAGGCGTTTGGCCAGCTTGGCATCCTTCTTTCCCTGCACCTGCAGGCGTTCGCGCTTCTTCTCCAGGTAGGTGGAGTAGTTGCCCTCGTAGGGGTACAGGTGCCCACGGTCGACCTCGGCGATCCACTCCGCGACGTGGTCCAGGAAGTATCGGTCGTGCGTCACGGCGAGCACCGCACCCGGGTACTTCTGCAGATGCTGCTCCAGCCAGAGCACGCTCTCGGCGTCGAGGTGGTTCGTCGGCTCGTCCAGCAGGAGCAGGTCGGGCTTCTGCAGCAGCAGCCTGCACAGCGCAACACGGCGCCGCTCGCCGCCGGAGAGCACGGAGACCGGGGTGTCCGAGGGCGGGCAGCGGAGGGCGTCCATCGCCTGTTCCAGCTGGGAGTCGAGATCCCATGCGTCTGCGGCGTCGATCTGCTCCTGAAGGGTGCCCATCTCCGCCAGCAGGGTGTCGAAGTCCGCGTCGGGCTCTGCCATGGCCGCCGAGATCTCATTGAACCGGTCGACCTTCGCCTTGATCTCGCCGACGCCCTCCTGCACGTTCTCCAAGACGGTCCTCGACTCGTCGAGCTCCGGCTCCTGGAGGAGGATGCCGACGCTGTAACCGGGTGACAGCTTCGCCTCGCCGTTGGAGGGGGTGTCGAGCCCGGCCATGATCTTCAGGATGGTGGACTTTCCGGCACCGTTGGGACCGACCACGCCGATCTTCGCACCGGGCAGGAACGCCATGGTGACGTCGTCGAGGATGAGCTTGTCGCCCACCGCCTTCCGGGCGCGCACCATCGAATAGATATATTCGGCCATGCGTTCCAGTCTATGGTCGCGGGCGCCGTGGCCTCGCCGTTGCGGCGGAGCAGGCCGGGGCGTCCGATCGCGTCCTACTGAATGGGCACGGTGTCTCCGATGAGGCACTTGCCGGTGGCCAGCACGGGCGCGACGGTGCTGTGGTAGCCGCCGATGTCCGCGCCGAACTGGCCGATCAGGCATCCGCCGTTGATCAACACGGAGAACTGCACGGAGCCGGGGCTGAGGTTCACCGTCGTCTTGTCGGCGGTCATCTGCATGGCGGATTTCGAGAAGCCGGCCGCGGCGAGGCCATCGACGAACTGCTGCGCCGAGGGGTTCTTCAGCGCGGTGATCGTGCGATTGTTGACGTAGTCGAAGAAGTCACGGTTCTGCTGTGCCGTGCCGTTCGGGTTCAGCGTGGGCAACGCGCTCGGGACGGGCGCGGACGACTGCGTGGTCGTCGGCGTCGCCGACCGCGTCGGAGCGGGCGTGGGCGCGTTCGCTCCGCACGCGGACAGCCCGACGACGAGTGCCACGGTTCCTGCGACCGCCGCAAGGCCGGCCGACAGGCGCCCCCGCGGTTGCCGGGCATCGGTCACGGATCCGACTCCCTTCCCGTCGCCGGACGCGGTCCGAGTCGACGCGTGAGCAGTCTAGGGCGCGGAATCCGGTATGGCATGGGGGCCGGCGTCGCCTCGTCGCCCTGTCGCCCGGCGGCCACGCACCGGTCGGGTCGGAGCACGGGCGTCAGAACGGCGGCTCCACCGCGGTCTCCAGGTGTCGCACCTCCGCGTCATTCGGCGCCTGCTCCAGCGCGCCGCCATCCGTGTCGCGTGCGAGCTGCGGCCGCGCCCCTGGCGCGCTCCCTCCGGGAACGGCCCAGCCATCGGCGTCCACGGCACCGCGCTCCGTCCGCTCCGGCGTCGAGCCGCCGGCCGTCTCGTCCGGACCCGTGCGCGCCGGACCGCTCGCCGCCTTCGCGAGGGTGCTGGTGCCGAACGTGAGGTCATGGCCGATGGCGTCCGCGATGAGCTGCACCGTGGTGCCGTGCCGCCCGTCCTTCTCCCATTCGTTCACCCGCAGCCGGCCGCTCACCACAACCCGGTCTCCCTTGTTCAGGGATTGCGAGCCGTGTTCGGCGAGACGGCGGAAGGCGACGACGGTGTACCAGTTCGTCTCACCGTTCTCCCATCCGCTCGCCTCCCGATTGAACTTGCGCTGCGTCGACCCGAGCCGGAAGGTGAGCCGGGCGAGCCCGTCGCCCACGATGGCGAGCGCGGGCGGGGTACCAACGACCCCCGTTGCAGAGATGGTGTCAGGCATTCTCGTGTCTCCTTCGATCGCGTGTTCCGAGATCGACTCCGCGCGCGCGGGCCGTGACTCCACTGTGGCCGCGCCGGCGAGGGCGCTGGAGGCGCGCGGCCGATGTGGTGGATGAGAAGCCCGGTGCGATGGCTGTGGACGACGAGTCTGTGGGCGCCGGCCACGCTCGTGATCACAGGAACACGGCATGGCTGCGCGAAGATCGACACCGACACGGGTAGTCTCCGGCCCATGCAGTGGTGGAATGACTTCTCTCAGTGGCTCACGTCCCAGGACGCGCGGCCGGTGATCTTCACCGCGATCGTGCTCCTGGTCTCCATCGTCGTCGCCGGGCTGCTGTCGGCCTGGATCGCGCGCGGCGCGATCCGAGGGCTGCTCTCGCGCGCGGAGCGCGAGCAGAAGGCCGCCGCCGTCGCCGCCCTGGTGGACGCCGCCGTGGAGGCGTCCGTCTGGAACTCGTTGACGCCTGCTGAGCAGTTGCTCTCCGATCGCTCGGTGGGTCAGGCGGACATCCAGGTTCGCCTGCTTCCGCTGAAGGGCGCGGCCGTCGCCGCCGACTGGGCCGCGCACCAGCTCGCGGAGCTCAAGCGCAACTCGGCCACGTACGGCTACAGCCTCGAACCGGCGATCGTCGAGTTCCGCGACCGGCTCGTGGAGTGGCAGAACAAGCCGCGCCGCTCACGTCGCCTCTTCCTCGAAGATCTCGAGAGGTGGCGCTTCGAGCGCACCACCACCGGCGATGCGGAGTCCGCGTATGCGGAACAGGACGACTGGGTCGCCAAGCAGCACCACGAGCGCTTCGTCGCGGGCTCCGCGGCCGACGCGACCACCGCCTCATCTGGGCTCCCGGCACGGGACTCCGCGCAAGAGTCTGCGCCTGCGGCAGCCGACGACACCGCCCTGCTCGAGGACTACAGCGCCATCGCCAGCCCGGTCGGCGCCTACGCGGCGCGCAAGCCCACCGGGCTCGAGGAGAGCTGAGCGAGCGGTCCCGCGCGATGCGCTGAGCGTTCGTCCGCCGCAGTCGTTCACCATCGCTTGCGCGGCAGCCGTCCGTCGCGCCTCATACGGCCGCGGTCAGGAACGCCACCACGTGTCGAACGGAGTCACGGGGGTGCGCCGCTTGTGCTCCGTGGACAGGTACTTCGCCTCGATGGCTTCGGCGATGGCATCCGGCACGTCCATGCCCTCGAGATACGCGTCGATGTCCCGATACCGGATGCCGAGGTTGTCCTCGTCGGCCTGCCCGGGGGTCTCGTCGAGCAGATCCGCGGTGGGCGACTTCTCGTACAGTCGCGAGGGCGCTCCGAGGTGCTCGAGGATCTGCCGGCCCTGGCTCTTGGTCAGCCCGGTGAGGGGCGTGATGTCCACGCCGCCGTCGCCGAACTTCGTGAAGAAGCCCGTGACGGCCTCGGCCGCGTGATCGGTGCCCACCACCAGAAGGCGGCGCTGGCCGGCGAGCGCGTACTGGGCGACCATGCGCATCCTCGCCTTCACATTCCCCTTGGTGAAGTCGTGGATCGGCTCGCCGGTCGCATCGGCGAACTCCGCGGCGACCCCGTCCACGCCGCGCTGCACATTGAAGGTGACGGCCCGTTGCGGCCGGATGAACTGGATCGCCAGCTTCGCGTCCTCCTCGTCTGCCTGCACCGCGTAGGGCAGACGCATCGCGATGAACTCGGCCTCGGCTCCGGACGCCAGCATCCGCTCGGCCGCGAGCTGACAAAGCCGCCCGGTGAGCGTCGAGTCCTGACCGCCGCTGATGCCGAGGACGAAACCGCGTGAGCCCGACGACCGGGCGTAGTCCACGAGGAACGAGACACGGGCCTCCACCTCTACGGCGGGGTCGATCGATGGCTTCACATTGAGCTGGCGGATGATCTCCGCCTGGATTTCGCGCATGGTGTGCACTTTATTCCGGTCGTGTTTCGGGCGCGCTACGTCGGATCCGCCGGGTCGCGTCGGCGCATGGCGGTCTCCGCCCGCGGAACGGCCGGTCGCATCGGAACGCCGAGCGCGCGGCGTCCGGATGGCTGCTGATGGGCCATGTCAGACGGTGGATGTTCGTTCCCGTGGCGACGACCACGTCAAGCCGGGCGAGCACGCCGTCCGAGAGCACGATCATCTCCGTCCGACCGAAGCTCCCGCACGGTCGTCTCGATCGGTCTGAGCGCCGAGGCGGGCGGTGGGCGAGCCCGCCGAGGGCGCACCACTCACGCCAGCGTCCCCTCGACCGGCACGAAGATCCGCATGGCGGACGGGCCGCGGTTAGCCCAGAGGGCGTAGGGAATCGCCACGAGGCGAAGTTCCTGTCCGCAGCTCGGGGGCACGTCTTCGCGACGCTTCCAGCCTGCACCCCTCCACCCCGCATCGTCGCGGGCACGCCCCGGAACAGTGAGCACGACGGCGCGCTGACCCAGGAAGTCTTCGCGGACCTCCTCGACCAGCTCGCCATCGCGGAGCAGCTCGACATGATTCAGATCGACACCGTCGGCTTGGTCTATGCCCTCGAACGCGTACACGACCGGGCCGCGCTCGATGGCGACTGTGCCGCGCACCGCGTCGACCGAAGGATGCGCGACCGTCAGTCGCGGCTTCACGGGAAGTCGCAGTATGACCACGTCGCCAGGCATCCAGGCGCGGTTCACACTCGCGTATCCGAGCTCGTTCACGGTGAACGTGCTCAAGACGCCGTTGACCAGCAGGCTTGCGTCCTCCGCCCAGTCCGGAATGCGGAACTCCATCGCCCAGTCCGTGCCTGGTGCTGCGGCGACGGTCACCGTGACCGTCCCGTCGATGGGATAGTCGGTGACGACGTCCAGGCGAGTCGCGCCGCCGGACACGGCCGCCTGGATGGTCGTCGGCATGTACTGGTGGATCTGGATTGCCTCGCCGGTGCGGGTCGCAACGTACGCGGCCAGCGATGCAATGGTGCGCATGACGTTGGACGGGCAGCACGCGCACTCAAACCATGCCGGGCGGGTCCCGGGCGCATCGGCGCGGTTCGGTCTGGTGTCGGTGGGAGCTGCAGGCAGCGCTGTCCTTCGCTGCGCGGGGTTGTTGTAGAAGAAGCCCCGCCGGTCGACGGCAGTGGATGCGGCGAACAGGTTGTACAGCGCCCGCTCGATCGCGTCGGCGAAGCGCGACTCTCCCGTGGCGAGCAGCAGACGCCAGCTGACCATGATGTTGCCGATCGTCGCACAGGTCTCGCCGTAGGCGAGATCGGGCGGGAGCTCGTAGCTGTCGCCGAACGCCTCGCCGACGAATCGGGAGCCCAGCGCGCCCGTGATATACGTCTTGGTCGCTGTCATGGACTCCCACTGTGTGAGTGCAGCGGTCAGCAGGGCCTCCTCCCCCGTCTCGATATAGAGGTCGACGACGCCGGCGAGAAGATAGACGGCACGTACCGCATGTCCGACGACCGTTGTCTCCTCGCGCACGGGTGTCGCGTCCTGGTAATAGGGGCTGTCGCCGAAGTTCGTGGTGTCCAGGGTCTTGTGCCCACGCACGTCGATGAACTGCTCGGCGAGCTCGAGGTAATCACGCTTGCCGGTCTCGCGGTACAGCTCGACGAGGGCCATCTCTATCTCCTCGTGGCCATCGGTGTCTGTGCGGCGACGGCCACGTCGAACAGGACTGTACGGTAATTGGTGTAACTCCGTTTCAGGAGTGACACATGAGTATGGAAGGCTCCGGGCCTGCCGTGGCTGCGACCGAGAATCGTTGAGAATCCGCGTGTTTTCGCGGTTCTCATGGGGTTCAGTGTACCTATGAGTACCGGCTCGTAACGGCCAATCTGGTCACTTCTGAGGGCAATCTGGTCACCAAAGTGGTCACCAATTTCAACGGCACCGGTTCTTCACACGACCGGCATCTGAATGTAGTTTTCCTGCCTCCAGACCCAACCCACGGTCAGGGAACGTCCTGGAAAAGTGGTGGCTCGGGCGCCACGCCGCAAGGCTGGCGATCGCGGACGGCACAGGATTGTCGGAAGTGCCGGATAGCGTGTGCGCAGCAGACCTGCCTCGGATGGGCAGGCAGACAGGAACCGATGGCGACCCGAGTCTTCGTGAGCTTCGACTATGACAACGATGCGCGACTGAAAGACCTGCTGATCGGGCAGGCAAAGAATCCGGGCTCGCCCTTCGAGGTGCAGGACTGGTCCGTCAAGACCGCCAGGCCCGGATGGCGTACAGATGCGAAGAATCGCATCGCGCGCAGTTCCCAGGTCGTCGTCCTTTGCGGGCGTCATATGGGTACGGCCTCCGGTGTGAATGTCGAGATCGAGCTCGCGCGCGAGGCCGGCAAGCCGTACTTTCTGCTTGCCGGCTACGACAATTCAACTCGACCCACTGCCGCCGCTGGCGACAAGCTGTACAAGTGGACTTGGGAGAACCTGAAGATTCTGATCGCCGGGGGGCGGTAACACTGATGCTGCCTCTCGAAGCGTTTGACATGTACAAAATGGCTGTCGAGATGGCCGACCGTGTATCGGCGCGACGCGGCCAGGCGAACCAGTTCTATCTGGCGGTCGAAACGCTTCTGCTCGGCATACCTGCATCGATCACGCTCCTGCTGTCCGCAAGCGCATCTGCGGGTCTCGATCCGTGGGTTACGTTGGTGCTCGGCATCTGCGGTCTTGCGGTCAGCACAATCTGGTGGATGCAGCTTCGCAGCTACCGCGACCTGAACACCGCGAAGTTCAAGGTCATCAACAAGATTGAAGCTGACTATTTCGAGGTCCGTCCGTTTTCAGACGAGTGGGCACACCTGAAGCACGATGAGAACATCAAGCGGTGGCGTGGCCGGTACGCAGAACTCGGTACGGTGGAACGCGTCATGCCCGCGGTGTTCGCCGTGCTGTATCTGGCGCTGATTGTGATTGGGTTCCTATGAACTATCTCGACCAGGTCGCCAGCGAAATCAAGCAGGCGATTCCAGCGGAGTTACGCCCGGACAACGACGCACAAGTCCTGTATCGCTTATACGCGCTCCTTGTCCTCACACGAGGAGTCGAGACCACCCTCGCTAATGTCCACGATGCATGGTCGGTGTGGATGCTCGGGCGTGAGCCCAGCCACGAGTCGCTGGTTCCCTTCGAGAGTCTTCCCGAAAAAGTGCGACAGGAAGACGAGCCATATCAGCGTGCGATAGTTGTCGTTGCGCGGGCTAGAACGGTCAGAACATAGAAGTTCTGAGGGCTCCGGGCTCGCCGCGGCTGCGGCCGAGAATCGTTGAAAATCCGCGTGATTTCACGGTTCTCATGAAGTTGAGTGTACTGACGCGTATCGGCCGATGACGGCCAATCTGGTCGCTCCTAAGGTCGATCTGGTCACCAAGGTGGTCACCGATTCCAGCGTCCCTGATTCTTGAAGTACGCCGCACTCGGATGCGGTTTTCCGGCGTCCGGGTCCCGATAGCGATCAGGGAGGCTATGAATCCACTCGACAGCTTCCCTCGGGAGGAAGCGAGGATCGACTTGGTTGACGTACCCCCATAGCGACTCACGTGACCAGTAAGGATCATTCCGAGATGGACCGCCGACCTCGGCGATCTCCTCAAGTACAGGCTCAGCGAGCGCCGCATACGGATGACTCTCGATCCACCGACGGTATGCCTTGTTCAGCAACGGGAGCCACTCTTGAATTTCCATCGAGCCCCCTTATCCGAGCCCGGAGAATCGCTCGAAGTAGGCCAGGAGCGCGTCGAGGACGGCCGTGCGTTTCTCGACGTAGTGTGCGGCCGCACCGGCGCCGAAGCGCGGCATCGGGGGCAGGAGGCGGCCGATGGCCGTCCCTCCCGTCTGCACGCTACCGTCGCGGAACGCGGCGGCCATGAACGCTCGTGTCTCCTCAGGCTTGAGGGACTCTCGCTCGATGATCTCGGCGAGTTCCTCGGCCTTGCGCTCCGCGATGAATCGCCGCCACTCTTCGTCGACATCCGCGCTCACCGCGATGGACGCGACGAAGGCTTCAATGAGGTCCTTCTTGGAACGCAGCGTGATCGAGGAGTCGAGGGCGCGGGTGATCGAGGCCGTGATCTCCTTGCCGGCCTTCAGGTCCTTGCCGCGGCCGTCGTTGTAGGAGCGCACCAGCATGAGCACGTAGTCGACGCCGACCTCGACGGACTTGACCAGCTCGATCTCGAAGACGACGTCCTCGGTGATCGCCTCCTTGTCAACCTTCGTCCGCTCGCGGCGCTCGGCGTAGAGGTCAACGTAGCGGCTCTGGTAGTCCTGGAGCACGCCTTCCGGAACGATCTCGTTGCCGGCGAACTCGTCGAACGCGGTGAGGATGTTCCGCAGCCGCAGGATGTCGCCGTAGAGGGCGATGAAGGCGTTCTCGGCCTGCTCACCGAACAGCGCCTCGCCGGGCGGGAACTCGGTGAGCAGACGGTCGACGAGCGCCTGGTAGTCGCCGTAGTAGTCGGCGAAGGGCTTCAGCACGACGATACCGCGCGCGTCCTTGTCGCCGAAGAGCGCGATGGCGTCGTTCGTCGCCTCTTCCAGGTTCCGGAACGAGACGATGTTCCCGTATGCCTTGACGGAGTTCAGGATGCGGTTGGTACGCGAGAACGCCTGGATGAGGCCGTGCTGCCGGAGGTTCTTGTCGACGAAGAGCGTGTTCAGCGTCGTCGCATCGAAGCCGGTGAGCAGCATGTCGACCACGATCACGAGGTCGATCTCGCGGTTCTTGATCCGCTGGGTGAGGTCGACGTAGTACCGCTGGAAGCCGTCCCCGCTAGTCGAGAAGTTCGTGCGGAACAGCTCGTTGTAGTCGTTGATGGCGTCTTCGAGGAAGTCCCGTGAGACCTTGTCGAGGCGGTCGGTGTCCATCGCCTCGTCGGGCAGCAGGTCGCTGTCCGACTCGGCCTCGTTGGCCGCGTAGCTGTAGACGATCGCGACCTTGAGACGCTGCGCCTCGGGGATGCTCTGCTGCTGCCAGGAGAACTGGTTGTAGTAGCGGCGGCCCGCATCGATGGAAGCCGTCGCGAAGATCGCGTTGAAGCCCGCGACGCGACGGCCGCGGAAGTCATAGGTGTCGTGCCGCTGGGTCTTCTGGTCGAAGTGCTCGCGAATGTACTCGACGACCCCCGCGATCCGCTCCGGGGCGAGCAACGCCTGCTCGGTGTCGATCGCCCGCACCTGCTTGTCGGTGATCACCGGCGGCGCCTTGATCGTGTCGATGTAGTCGATGCGGAACGGCAGCACGTTCCGGTCGCGGATCGCGTCGACAATCGTGTAGGTGTGCAGCTTCTCGCCGAACGCCTGCTCCGTCGTGCGCAGATGCACCTTGCCACCGCTGGCGGCGTTCACCGCGAAGATCGGCGTACCCGTGAAGCCGAAGAGGTGATACTGACGGAACGCCTTCGTGATCTCCGCGTGCATGTCGCCGAACTGTGAGCGATGGCATTCGTCGAAGATGACGACAACGTGCTGCCCGTAGATCGGGTGCTGCCTGTGCCGCTCGACGAAGACCGAGAGCTTCTGGATCGTCGTGACGATGATCCGTTTCGTCGGATCGCCGAGCTGCCGGGTGAGCACCGCGGTCGAGGTGTTGCCATTCGCGGCGCCCTCTTCGAAGCGGTTGTACTCCTTCATCGTCTGGTAGTCGAGATCCTTGCGATCGACGACGAAGAGTACCTTGTCGACCTCCGGCATCCGGGAGGCGAGCTGCGCGGTCTTGAACGAGGTGAGCGTCTTGCCCGAGCCAGTCGTGTGCCAGATGTAGCCGCCGGCCTCGACCTTGCCGAGCTGCTTCGCGTTCGTGGCCGTGACGATGCGCTGGAGGATCTTCTCCGTGGCGACGATCTGGTACGGCCGCATCACCAGCAACATCCGGTCGGTGTCGAAGACGCAGTACTTCGTCAGGATGTTGAGGAGCGTGTGCTTCGCGAAGAACGTCTTGGTGAAACCGACTAGGTCCTCGATCGGCTGGTTGTTCTCCGCGGCCCACCACGACGTGAACTCGAAGCTGTTCGAGGTCTGCTTGCCCCGGCCACCCCTGGTGCGCGCGGACTCGTCGATGTGCCGCTCGCGGGTCGTGTTCGAGTAGTACTTCGTCTGCGTGCCGTTGGAGATCACAAAGAGCTGCACATATTGGAACAGCCCGCTCCCCGCCCAGAAGCTGTCGCGCTGGTAACGGCCGATCTGATTGAACGCCTCGCGGATTGGCACTCCGCGGCGCTTCAGCTCAACGTGGACGAGCGGCAGGCCGTTCACGAGGATCGTCACGTCGTAGCGGGTGGACCTGCTTGCCGCCTCCGCGCCATCGACCTCGTACTGGTTCAGCACCTGGAGCACGTTGTTGTGGATGTTTCGCTTGTCCAGCAACGCGATGTTCTTCGTCGTCCGGTTGTCACGCCGGAACGCGATGATGTGGTTCTCCTGGATGCGCGCCGTCTTCTCGACGATGCCGTCCGAGTCGCGGGCCAGCTCATCGCGATAGAACCGCGCCCACTCCTCATCAGTGAAGGTGAAAGCGTTCAGCGCCTCGAGCCGCGCCCGCAGGTTCGCCACCAACTCGGCCTCGGACGTGATGCGGAGCCGCTCATACGCCTGCGCGACGAGCTGCCCGATGAACGCCTCTTCGAGCTGCGCCTCCGACTGGTAGGCGGCGACCACGGCCGGCTCCGGCGTGAATTCCGCGACGACCGTCGACTCGCTGGAGACCGCGATTGGCTCATACCGCAGGGCTGGAAGATCAGTCACCGAGACCCCGATCCTCCCAGGCGCCGTAAGAGATGCCTGCGTCGCTGACCCATTCCTTGCGACCGTTGCAAGACCGGCCGAGCGCCACCGCTCCCGCAGCGGACGGCGATCGGAACGGGATGTCGCGGGTCAGCGTTCCGACCTTCCCCTGCACCGCGATCGAGCCATCGGCCACGAGCTTTTGATGCTGGCTGCGGTACGCGCTGTACGCACGTCTCGTGCTGTCCGCGGTGCCGGTGGCGTTCCAGGACGCCACCACTCTCGAACCTTCGAGCACCAGGAACTCGTCGCCCACCTGCTGCGCGAGTGCACTCACCCCAGACTTCTTAAGTTCGAGGCGGAAGATCGGCGATTCGATCGAGGCCGCCTTCGGACTGTCAGGAGCGGGCCTGACCTTGATGGCGTCGACCCCGAGAACGGGGAGGATCACTTCGAGCTGCCCGATGAACGCCTCCATATCTGACGCCTGTGCCTCGGAGAGCTTGCGGCCCTGTGGGGTCTGGATGTTGCTCAGGTCGACGCGCTTCGCCTGGCGCGCCAGCTCGACGAGCCGGGCTTCCAGGTAGCCCCAGTGCCCCTCCGTGAGCGCGTCGTCCTTCGCCGACACGAGCACAGCTCGATCGAAGAACTCCTTCGACGGCTTCGCCTTGTGGTCCGCGAATCGCCTCGCGAAGCTCTCGGTCCGCCCGATGTAGCAGCGCACTCCGCCGAGCGCCTCATCATCATCGCCGAGCAGGAGGTAGACGCCGTTCCGCTGTGCCTCCGGACGCTTGAGCAGGTCACCGAGGTCCGAGCGCGGGCCGAAGAGCACATGGCCGGTCCAGCCGACGATCTCCGCCGTCGTGATCCCGCCCGGCACCCCCTCGACGAGGAAGACCTCAATGTGCTTCCCCATCATGCCACCTCCTGGAACGTCAGCAGCCGATCCCGGTAGTACCCGTACTGCTGCCGCCTGGCCTCCAGTTCGGCGGGCAAGCCGATTGAGAGGTCGTTCACGAGGGCATCGAACTTGTCGAGGATCGAGACGATCCGCCGCTGCTCGTCAAGCGGCGGGAGCGGGATGCGCAGCCCTAGGAGAATTTCGTCATTAAGGCTGACACGCGTTGACAGAATCGCCTTCTTCGCGATCTGCCGTCTGAGTAGAGACGACCGGAAGCAGTAAGCGGCAAATTGCGCATCAATAGCACCAACCCGCTTGGGGCGAAGCCGCTTCGTGAAGCCGTTGAACGTTGCCTTGGGGTAGTCCACAAGCGCAGCACACGCCATGCCCAGTCCGTCAATGTCCTCGCTGGTCCTCGTGACGAATACATCACCAGCTCTGACCGAATAACGACCCTGTTCCGCCAGGGTCGAATTAACCAGACTCTGAAGTTCAGAGGGAACGGCCAGATTGTTGAACACTGTCTTGAAGGACAGGAACGGCTGGCCAAAGCCGAACTGATCGGCGTTCTTCGAAAGTCCGGAAGAGGACTCGTATAGCTCACCCATCGAAACCCATCGGACCCTCTGGGGAGCCTCTGCGAAGCTCAGAAGCTGGTTCCGATAGTAGGCATACTGACGCCGCCGAGCCTCCAGCTCCGCCTCCAGCTCCGCCTCCAGCGTCTGGAACAAGTCGAGCACCCGAACGATCTCCCGCTGCACTTCGACAGGAGGAACGGGGATCTTGTACTTGAGGATCATCGCCTTGTCTCCGCGAGGCATCGCGGCGCCCTTGGCGAACTTTGTGTCGTACGCAAAGAACAGGTCCGACGCGAGCAACTGGTAAAGAAACCGCGGTTCGATCAACCCTACGTTCTCAAAGCGAATCCGCACCGAAAGCACATCGCCGGAGTGACCGCCGGACCCCGCAGCAAGCCAGATCTTCTTCAGGTATGGTCGGATATTCCCGATCAGGACGTCTCCGGGCAGGTATTGCGACACCTGACCTGATGACGGAACGAAGGATGATTCAACTCGTCCCCCGCGGTTCGGTCGGAGGTTGTCGACGCCGACGAACGAATGCTCGTCCAATAGCGCACCGTCGACGCGCGTCCGCGAATAGTCGGCGACCTCACCGAGGGTCTTGAATGGCACCCCATCCGGGCACAGCTCGCGGATGAGATCATCGATGCGGCTCATTCGTCAGCCTCCAGCTCGGCGACGATCGCGTCGATCTGCGTGCGCAGCTCGACCTGGCGGGTGACGATCCCGGCGATCCGGGCGTTCAGCTCGGTAATGTCGATCGCCTCGGTCGTATCCTCCTTGTCGACGTAGGCATCGACGGAGAGTCGGTAGTCGTTCTCGGCGAGATCGGCGGAGGAGACGAGCTTCACGAGGTAGTCGGCATCCGCCCGCTCGGTGAAAACCTCCATGATGCGGTCGCGGTGCGCAGCGAGCAGCTTGTTCTTGTTGCCGACGCGGGTGAAGAGCTTCGAGGCATCGATGAAGCACACGTCGTTGGTCTTCTTCGACCTCTTGAGCACGATGATGCAGGTCGCGATGCCGGTGCCGAAGAACAGATCGGGCGGGAGCTGGATGACCGTGTCGATGTAGTTGTTGTCGATCAGGTACTTGCGGATCTTCTGCTCCGCGCCACCGCGATACAGCACACCGGGGAACTCGACGATCGCCGCGGTGCCATCGACCGCGAGGTACGACAAGATGTGCATCGTGAAGGCGAGGTCGGCCGCCGATTTCGGGGCGAGCACGCCGGCCGGGGCGAAGCGCGGGTCGCTGATGAGCACCGGGTCGCTGTCGCCGGGCCACTTGATCGAGTAGGGCGGGTTGGAGACGATTGCCTCGAAGGGCTCGAAGTCATCGTGGCGCGGATCGAGAAGCGTGTCCCCGTGGGCGATGTCGAACTTCTCGTAGGGGATGTCGTGCAGGAACATGTTGATCCTGGCGAGGTTGTACGGGGTCAGGTTGATCTCCTGACCGTAGAAGCCCTGCCGGACCTTCTCCTTGCCGAGCACCTTGGCGAACTGGAGCAGCAGGCCACCGGAGCCGCACGCCGGGTCATAGACCTTGTTGACCTCGGACTTGCCCGCCACCGTGATGCGCGCGAGCAGCTCGGAGACCTCCTGAGGTGTGTAGTACTCTCCACCGGACTTGCCCGCGCTCGATGCGTACATCTGCATGAGGTACTCGTAGGCGTCGCCGAAGGCGTCGATCGTGTTGTCCTCGAAGCTTCCGAGCGGCAGGTCGCCGATCGCCTCCAGCAGCTTGACGAGCTTTTCGTTGATCCGCTGCACGGTGGGGCCGAGCTTCGGGGAGTTCACGTCGAGGTCGGCGAAGAGCCCCTTGAAGTCTTTTTCGCTCGCGGCTCCCGCCGCGGAGCCCTCGATGTGCTTGAAGACCGCGTCGAGCCTCTCGTTGAGGTTCTCGTCGTGCCGCGCGTGGGCACGAACGTTCACGAACAGCTCGGAGGGCAGGATGAAGAAGCCCTTCTCCTCGACGGTCACCTCCCGCGCCGGCTCCGCCTCTGCATCAGGCAGCCTCGCGTAGGAGAAGGTCGCGTCGCCAGTCGCGTACTGGGCACGGTCGAAGTGGGCGGCGAGGTTCTCGCTGATGTAGCGGTAGAACAGCATCCCCAGAACGTAGGACTTGAAGTCCCAACCGTCGACGGAGCCCCGCAGATCGTTCGCGATCCGCCAGATCGTCTTGTGCAGCTCGGCGCGCTGCGCTTCCTTTGTCGTCGGTGTCATCAGAACTTGGCCTTCATCCTCAATACCGACACAAGGTTGATCCTATTGACTCGCTCGCGGCGTCCCGGACCACAGCTCGCCCCGGAAGTACCACGCTTCTTGCAGATCAGGTGCTCCGCATATGCTGCGGGGCGCAGACGCGTACTCGGATTGAATGAAATAACGCTGCGTTGCCGGAAGGTCAAGAGCGGCGTACCTCGACCCACAAGGAGCTTCAAGGACTGTTTCGACGCGTCCCATCAAGCCCCAGCGGTCCTCGGTCGGGCACAACGAGATCCCGGCCGCACTCTCGTTGATTGAGACGTCCAGACGCTAAACGGCTATTGAAAAGTCGAACCTTGAGCTCTAAACGATCGGAGCCCAAGGTAACTTTCCTCACCACAGGACTTCTACCGGGGCTCTCGATCTCGATAGAACTGGACGCCGCTCATCGCCTCGGCGAGGACGAACGTGGTCACGCGCTCCTCGGCCGAGTCGAACAACTCATTCCACGCGCGCATCGCTGCTTCCAGAGCATCGAGTGCCCGCCCGGCCTCGGCGATGAGAAGACGGTGGTCGTCAGGTTGAAGCGTTTCACCCTGATACACGGTGAGCACGCTGAATCTCTCGCCGTCGGCCTCGGCCTCAATCCACGGGCTGGCAGGTTCTACTCCACCGGCAACCGACTGCGGGCGCCAACGGTGGAAGTCAGTGTTTCGGCGCTCAACGAGTCTGGTCCATCGGTCGTCCTCCACGAGCGTCCGCAGAAGTCCGACGATCTCTCGGACTTCATCCCTGTGATGGTCGACGGCCTGCTCCAGCCCAGTCACGGATCCCGCGTTGAAAGCCAGCCAGTGGTCGGTCTTCTCATCGAAAGGAGGGAACCCCTTGCTCGCTTTGAATCGCTGCGTGAGCACCGCTCGGCTACGGTTATCGAACGCGAGCAAGCGCGCAGTCACGTTGACCAGCCCATGGGCTGCGGCCAAGGCATAGTAGCTGGCGATCTCGGCGAGCGCGCGTGCAGGAGGACGAACCTCGTTATCGGAGTGAACGCTGCTGAGCCATGCGCATGCGTCGCGGTAAGCAGCACCCGCTAGACCGAGTTGCTCCCCCGCCGAAGCGATGCGACCGTAGAGCACATAGGCGCGGTTGGGCTGAACTCGAAGGCTAATCGCGCGCATCTCCTGAAACGTCGCCTGCTCGCCACGGACTTGCCAAGCGAGCGCCGTCTGAATGACGCGCTGATCGAACGCACTGTAGTCCTCGACCCGGCCAGAGAACAGCGTGGGCACGATGATCCCAATGGGAGCCCCAACGGAGTCTGCGTCTGTCATAGGGCGAGGCTATATCGGGATCGTTATCCTCGATCTGCAAGAGGCGTGGTAGCTCAGGAAGGTCCTCGCGGCGAAATTCTTGAAGCTCCGACCGCGGCAAGAGGCTCGTCACGGATTCGCTCTATGCCGCACCGCCGGCATTCGCCCGATTCGACAGGCTGGCCGGTACAGCGCGTGCACCTTGGCTGATGAACTACCGATGACCTTGAAGCACAGCTGAAGGAGACATGACACCACCGAGCTTTCGCGCGACACGCGCGGAGTCGACATAGATCTCACGGTGCCGCCACCGTGGCGGGGCCGTCCATGCCTAGGGCGGGGCAACCGCCGACGGCGGTGCCACGGTGGCCCCACCGGCCCTCTTACGGTGGTGCCAACTTGGCACCACCGCCATTTCCAGAGAAATGGACGATCTTCGCGATGAGGAACGCCCCACGCTCGCCCCGGCCTCAGCGCCAACTACTTCGACACAATAGGCACGCGCTCGTTCGTCTCGCAATAGCACGCCTCCGGAATCTCCCGATCTCTCAGCAGCCATTCACCTCCGATCTCGCCGCAATGAGGGCTCACGTACTCACAGCTTGACAGGCACGCGCGCTGAGAGGGGTGAAGCGCTCAACTAGTGCTACCGCCACTCCCTCGCTTCCGGATCCCAGCGTACGGAGCCCGCGCCGCCCAGCGCCGGATCGGCGAACGCCGTGCACTCCGCGAGAAGCTCCTCGAACTGCTCGGGCGTCGAGTCGATCAACCACTGATTTTTCCGCCAGGTCGCCCACTTGCGCTGGGCTAGGACTGGCATCCCCGCAAGCAAAGGCGCGAGCGGTTCGAGCGTGACACCGCGGTAAGCAGCGACGCTATTGAGCGCCTCGCGCAGGTCACGGGCGGCTATCTGACGCGTCCGGGTGATCGCGGCGATGTCAACGAAGTCACGCCATCGGGTGTTCTGCTCGCCACGATCGATCGCCGTCACGATCTTCTCTGCGAGCACCATATGGTCGGGATAGCCGCGCAGTCGGAGCACGCCGCCGAGCAGCAGCGGGAGCTCGGCTTCGGTGGGCGCCGGCCAGATCGGATCGCCGAAGTTCACGTCAACGTGCAGAGCGATGACTGCCGAGACCAGTCGTGCGACCACGCGGACGCGCACACCGCTGTAGGCAGCGTCCTCCCGGATCTCCGCAGCCGACACCGATTCAAGGTCGAAGGAGAGCCCGTCCTCCACTGGGTTCGCCAGCACATCGCGGATCCGCCGCTCGACCTCGGCGACCTCGTTGGCGAAACCGAGGGCGGCGAGATCGATGTCGCGAGTCGGACGACGAACGGCGAAGGCGGCCATGAGCACGCCGCCCTTGAGCACGAAGTCTTCCGCGTTCGGTGAGGCCGCGAGACGGGTGAGGAAGCCTTCCAACGCGTAGAGCGTGAAGTACTCGGACGGCTCCCGGCCATGGCGCTTCGCAAGGTTGCGAAGGTCGTTGTAGGCGCGGCCTTCCGGAGTGTCTCGCCTCGGCGCAGGCGGCGTCACAGGAGCACCTCCAACGCCACCCGCAACCGGGGCGATGCCTTCGGGAATGAGCGCGCCATCTTCAGCAGAGCTGCCGGAGAGTTCCCGCGGCGCCGCAGCCAGCGCCGCAGCGCCTCGTGGGCCACGTCGCTGCCTTCCTGGTGCATGAGGCGGAACGCGTCGATGATCGTCCGCTCCGCCGAATAGATCGACACCTTGATTCCTTCTCCTGCGTCGATCTGCTCGCGGCCGATGTCGAAGGTCGCGGCATCGAAGCTGTGCCAGCTCGCGTGCGCGAAGCCCGCCGGGTGACGGGTCCCCCGAGGCAGTGCGATGTCCGTGGCGAAGGGGATGGCGTCGCTCAGCTCGTGGTGCACGAGCGCGCTCGTCAGACACAGCGTTGCGGCGGCGTTCACAGCCGTTGCGGCCGCAATCGTGGCGAACGCAGGGTCGACCGCGATCGGGCGCACGAATGCGCCGCGGCCCACGCGCTCGATCTCACCCCGTTCGAGCAGCTCGTAGATCTGGTCCTTGCGCAGGCCAGTCGCACGCGCATCATCGAGAGTGAATGCGGGTGCGAGCTCAATCGTTGCCACGACTCCTCCTAACTGATGACAGATCAATGCTACCTGTATGCGGATAGGAAGACAATGCGTGCTCAGCATCCCAGCACCGCGTCGAGGATGTCGACGGTGATCGGGTCGACCTGTTCGGCGGAGACGACGTAGCTGGCGCGGGTGATCTGCTCGTTCGCGTGGCCGAGCAGGCGTGAGGCGAGCGTGATGCCCGCGGCCTGCTCGACGAGGGTTGCAACCGTACGGCGGTAAATGTGCGTGGAGTAGCGATCCGGGTCGACGCCGATTGCGGTGAGCGCGCCGCGGTTGTCGTCAACGAAGGAGCGCAACAGTCGTTCGTAGTTGCTCACGCTCATCGGCGACCCGGTCGCGGTTGGGAACAGCAGCGCCTCGGCGCCACGATCCGCCAGCGCAAGCCGGCGTCGCACAGCGGCAGCGGCCATGCTCGGCAGGGCGATCCTGCGCCGCTGCCGGGTGCGCTTCGGCGCGTTCTTGCGTCGCACGCCCAGCTCGCGGGTCTGCGTGATCGTGCCGTCAATGAGCAGCGTCGGCGGGTTCGTGGTCATGTCGACGTCGCAGCGGCGCAAGCCGATGCACTCCCCGACGCGGGCGGAGGTGCCGAGCATGATGTCCATGCCGTCGATGAGCGCGCGATAGTTCGGGCGCGGGCCCATGCCGCTGTCCTCGCGCCAGCGCTCCATCAACTCGCGGATACCCGCGATCTGCGGCGGTGTGAGCACCGTTGTCTTCTTCTCGGGCAACGGCAGGCGTTGCACGTCGCGCACCGGATTGAACGGGATCGCGTCGTCGCGCACCGCGTAGCCGCACACGAGCCCGAGCACCGAGCGGATGCGGCGGGCAGCGGAGAGGGACTGCTCCAGGAAGGCGGCCTGGATGATCCGGTCGCAGCGCCCGACGGTCAGCGCACCGAGGGTGATGCCGCCGCAACGGGGCACGAGCAGCAGCCGTGCGGTCTGCTCATAGGACTCGTAGGTGGAGAAGCTGAGCGCCCCAGCCTGGGCGCGCACCCGCACTTGGGCAAGCCAGGCTGCACAGGCGTCAGCGACGGTGTCGAATGCGGTCAGCCCGATGTACCCCGAACTGCTCAGGGCTGTGGCGCGGCGGGTGATCTCTGCGCACGCTTCGTCCTCGGTGTCCGCGACGACACGCAGCTGGTGCAGTTCGCCGGCGTCGTCTCGGGTGCGCGCTCGTGCTCGCCAGGTGCCGTTTGCCAGACGGGTGAGCTGGATGTCGCCGAGCTCGCCGGCGGCGATGCGGCGCCTAGCCATGTCGTCGCTCCCGCACCCAGGCGAGCAGCTCAGCCTGCTCGTAGCGGACGTGATGGCCGAGCTTCACGTAAGGCGGCCCCTGCCGGGTCTGCCGCCAGTCCTCCAGCGTGCGCTCCGGCAGGCGCAGCGCCTCAGCGACCTCGCGCTGGGTGAGGAAGACGGGGAGAGCAGGCGTCGGCTCCATGACGGGCAGGTGCGCCCGTGCTCCCCCGCATGCGCCCGCAATCTGCCGTGGTTTCGACGCGCTTCGCTCGCTCAACCAGCGGGTTCGAGCCAATCTGGTCACCAAAGCGGTCACCTGAGCCGAAACGGCCTCTCCGAGAGGAGTTCGGAGCTGCCTGCTTAGAGGCGGAAACTCAACGATCTCAGTGCTGGGGTACCTGGACTCGAACCAAGAACAACTGAACCAGAATCAGCCGTGTTGCCAATTACACCATACCCCATCGGCCTTGGCCGACGGCCGGGATGCTGCCCGGCACGCACCGCAGCGGAGGCGGCACGAGCGTCAACTTTACCGCACGGCGCAGTGGCGTTCAAAACGCGGTGGCCTCAGAGGGGCCCGATCAGGATGCCAGCTGCTCGACCAGCCGACGCAGGCGCGCGAGGGTCTCGGCCTTGCCGAGGATCTCCATCGACTCGAACAACGGCGGGGAGACACGACGACCGCTCACGGCAACCCGGAGCGGCGCGAACGCGACCCGCGGCTTGAGACCCAGCACCTCGATCAACGAAACCCGCAGGGTCACCTCGATGCCCTCGTGCTCCCAGAGGTGTTCGGCGAGACGATCGAGCGCGGCGATCGAGCCCTCGAGCGCCGGCACCGCGTTCTCCGGCAGCCCGGCCAGCGCGTCCTCCTCGTATCGGAGGGCCGCGGCATCGGTGAAGAGGAAGCCGAGCATGCCCGGGGTCTCGCCGAGCAGCTGCACGCGCTCCTGCACGAGCGGGGCGGCCGCGTCGAGCACGGCACGCTGGCGGTCGGTGAGCGGCTCGGTGAGGATGCCGGCCGCGACGAGGTAGGGGATCGTACGCCGCGCAAAGTCGGCCGTGTCGAGCATCCTGATGTGGTCGGCGTTGATGGACTCGGCCTTCTTCAGGTCGAATCGCGCCGGGTTGGGGTTCACGTCGACGACGTCGAACCTCTCCACCATCTCGTCGAGGGTGAAGACGTCGCGGTCGTGCGAGTACCCCCATCCGAGCAGGGCGAGATAGTTGTCGAGCCCCTCGGGGATGAAGCCGCGGTCGCGGTGATGGAAGAGGTTCGACTCGGGCGAGCGCTTCGACAGCTTCTTGTTCCCCTCGCCCAGCACGGTGGGGAGGTGCGCGAACTGCGGGATGAAGTCGGTGATCCCGACATCGATGAGCGCACGGTAGAGCGCGATCTGCCGCGGCGTGGACGGCAGCAGGTCCTCGCCGCGCAACACGTGCGTGATCCGCATCAGGGCGTCATCGACCGGGTTGACGAAGGTGTAGAGCGGCCGTCCGTTGGGGCGCACGACGACGAAGTCGCTGAACGATCCGGCCGGGAACGTGATCGGACCGCGCACGAGATCGTGGAATCCGAGCTCCGTGTCGGGCACCCGAAGTCGGAGGGCGGGGCGGCGTCCCTCGGCGCGGAAGGCCTCGCGCTGCTCATCGGTCTGGTCGCGATCCCCGTTGTCATACCCGTGCTGCCGCGGTCGCCCCGCGGCCACGTTGCGCGCCTCGATCTCCTCCGGGGTCGAATAGCTCTCGTAGACGTGGCCGGCGTCGATGAGCCGGTCGAGCACGGCCGCATACACCTCACTGCGCTCCGACTGCCGATAGGGGCCGTCCGGGCCCCCCGTGACGACGCCCTCGTCCCAGTCCAGGTTCAGCCACCTCAGAGCCTCCAGGATCTGCTCGTAGCTCTCCTCGCTGTCTCGCGCGACATCCGTGTCCTCGATGCGGAAGACGAGCTTGCCCCCGGTGTGCCGGGCATACGCCCAGTTGAACAGTGCCGTGCGGATCAGTCCCACGTGTGGTGTGCCGGTGGGCGAAGGGCAGAAGCGCACGCGCACCTGGGATCCGGTGGCGGAGCTGAACGGATACGCGGCCGGTGCTGGGGTCTCGGACATCGCCTCGATTCTACGGGGACCGAAGGCCGCCGATCGGTCCGCTCCCCCTAGCGCTGGATCTCCACCAGGAGCACCCAGGCGTTCAGCATCGACGTCACGAACACCAGGACCATGGCGGCGGCGACCAGGAACAGTCCGGCCGAGGACCCGGCGATCACGACCACTCCCCCGGCCAGCGCCAGCGCGACCGGGATGACCCCGATCGCGACGCGCGACACTCGCGTGGCGACGCCCGCCGCATAGGTGCGGTCGGTGATCACGCGGTGGGACATCAGCAGCACCGGCAGGAGTGCGATCGCGCTGGCGAGGACGATCTCGAGCCCGAGCACGACATCGGTCTGATGCGGCATCAGGCCCAGGATCGCCAGCACCAGGATGAGCACCATCGAGCTCACCGTCGCGCCGGCACGAGAGGGAAGCGTGCGCGAGGCGATGATCTCCTTGATCGTGACGCTCATCGCCACGATGATCAGACCCGCGAGCGCCGCCGCAGCGCCGGCCACCGCGACGAAGAAGTCGCCCCAGCCCTCCGCCATGCCGGAAGTCTAGGGTGCGCTCGTCTCCTTCGCCCGCACCGGGTTCGAGAGCGTTCCGATGCCGCTGATCGTCACGTCGACGCGGTCGCCCGCCGCCAGAGGGCCGACGCCCGCCGGGGTGCCCGTCATGATCACGTCGCCTGGCAGCAGCGTCCACACGCCGGCCGCGTACGCCACCAGCTCCGGGATGCCGTGGATCAGGTCCGCCGTCCGGCCCGTCTGCCGCGGCTCGCCGTTCACCTTCGTCTCGATGGTCGCGGATGCCACGTCGAAGTCCGTCTCGATCACCGGGCCGAGCGGGCAGAACGTGTCGAACCCCTTGCCGCGCGCCCACTGGCCGTCCGCGCGCTGCAGGTCGCGGGCGGTGACGTCGTTGCCGGCCGTGTAGCCGAAGACGTAATCCAACGCGTTCCGCGCGCTGACGTCCTTCGCGATGCGGCCTATCACGACGACGAGCTCGCCCTCGTGCTCCACGCGCTGCGACTGCGGCGGCAGCACGATCGCATCGTCGGGGCCGATGACCGACGTGTTCGGCTTGAGGAACATCAGCGGGGACTCCGGAGCCTCCGATCCCATCTCCTCCGCGTGCTCCCGGTAGTTGCGCCCGATGCCGACGACCTTCGACCGAGGCAGCACGGGCGCCAGCAGCGTCGCGTCCGACAGCGCGATCCGCTCCCCCGTGGTGTCGTAGCCGGCGTACTTCGGATCACCGGCGAGCACGACCCACTCACGTTCGTCCTCGTCGAGGATCCCGAACGACAGCGCTCCCCCGTGCCGAAAACGTGCGATCTTCACGGGTTCAGGCGTCCAGTCGCGTGAGCCAGCCGTGCCTGTCCTCCGCACGCCCGTACTGGATGTCGGTGAGCTCGCGACGCAGCGACATCGTGAGCTCGCCGGCCGGGGCGTCGGCGGATCCGATGGTGAAGTCCCGCGCCTTCAGCTGTGCGATCGGGGTCACCACCGCCGCGGTGCCGCAGGCGAACACCTCGGTGATGTCGCCGGATGCCTCGCCCGCCTTCCACTCGTCGATGGACACCGGACGCTGCTCCACCCGGTGACCGCGATCGCGGGCCAGCTGCAGGATCGAGTCGAGCGTGATGCCCTCGAGGATCGAGGCGGACGCGGGCGTCACCAGGGTGCCGTCGCGGTAGACGAGCACCACGTTCATCCCGCCGAGCTCCTCGAGGAACTTCCCCTCGACCGAGTCCAGGAACAGCACCTGGGCGCAGCCGTGCTCGTGTGCCTCGGCCTGCGGCAGGAGGCTCGCCGCGTAGTTGCCGCCGGTCTTCGCCGAGCCGGTGCCCCCGACACCCGCGCGGGAGTACGCGTCCGACAGCCAGATCGACACGGGCGCGATGCCACCCGTGAAGTACGGACCCGCCGGGCTCGCGATGACGTAGAACGCGACCTTGTCCGCCGGCCGAACGCCGAGGAAAGCCTCCTTGGCGAACATGAACGGGCGGATGTAGAGACTCGTCTCGGGCGCGGAGGGCACCCAGTCGCCGTCCAGCTCGATGAGCCGACGCAGCGACTCGATGAAGTACTCGGTGGGAAGCTCGGGCAACGCCAGCCGATGCGCGGAGCGCTGCATGCGGCGGGCGTTGGCCTCCGGGCGGAACGTCCAGATCGATCCGTCCGCGTGGCGATACGCCTTCAGCCCCTCGAAGACCTCCTGCGCGTAGTGCAGCACGGCCGCGGCCGGCTCGAGCTGGATCGGCCCGTAGGGGCTGACCCGCGGCCGATGCCAGCCGCCACGGACCGACCAGCAGATGTCGACCATGTGGTCGGTGAAGTACTGGCCGAACCCCGGATCGGCCAGGATCCTCTCCCGCTCCGCCGGGCTGCGCGGTGCCGGGTTGGGCGTGACCTGCCAGGTGAGCGGCGTGATGTCCGTGAGCGGGATGGTCATCGATGTTCCCCTAATCAAGGTCGGACGACGCGATGCGTGGCGCGTCGAGAACAGGTTACGTCAGCGGGCCGCTCGTCCTCGCGGCGATTCAGCCCGCCAGCCGAGCGGCGATCGCGTCGCCGATCTCGGCCGTGCGGCGCGGACCCGACCGCTCGGCGAGGTCCGCCGCGACGGCTGCGCGCACACGTGACGCGGCGTCCGCGAAGCCGAGATGATCCAGCATCAGCGCGACGGAGAGGATCGCGGCGGACGGATCCGCCTTGCCCTGGCCGGCGATGTCCGGTGCCGAGCCGTGCACGGGCTCGAACATGCTCGGGAACGCGCCCTCCGGGTTGATGTTGCCGGATGCCGCGAGACCGATGCCGCCGCTGATCGCGGCCGCGAGATCGGTCAGGATGTCGCCGAAGAGGTTGTCCGTGACGATGACATCGAATCTAGCAGGATCGGTCACGAGGAAGATCGTCGCCGCGTCCACGTGCAGATAGTCGACGACGACATCCGGATGCTCGGCCGCCGCCTCGTCCACGATCCGCTTCCACAGACCGCCGGCGTTGACCAGAACGTTCGTCTTGTGCACGAGGGTGAGCCTCCCGCGCCGTCTCCGCGCCTGCTCGAACGCGTAGCGCACCACCCGCTCGACCCCGAATGCGGTGTTCACCGACAGCTCGTTCGCGATCTCGTGCGGTGTGCCGACGCGGATCGCCCCGCCGTTGCCGACGTAGGGCCCCTCCGTGCCCTCGCGCACGACGACGAAGTCGACGTGGCCAGGATCGGCGAGCGGGCTGACGACCCCGGGCAGGATGGCGGTCGGACGCAGGTTGACGTAGTGGTCGAGCGCGAACCTCAGCTTCAGCAGCAGTCCGCGCTCGATGTTCGCCCCGGCGAGCCTCGGGTCGCCCGGTGTTCCGCCGACCGCGCCGAGCAGGATGGCGTCGTGCCGGGCGATCGCTGCGAGGTCGTCGTCGGTCAGCACGTCACCGGTCGCCAGGTATCGTGCTGCGCCGAGCTCGAAGCGGGTCTTCTCGAAGACGACCTCCGCGGGGTCGGCGACGGCGTCGAGCACCTTGAGCGCCTCCGTCACCACCTCCGGACCGATGCCGTCGCCCGGGATGACGGCGAGCCTGACCTGACGGGACATGGAACTCCTTCTCGACATGCGACCGACGCCGCGCACGGGCGATCCGGTTGGGATACCAGCCTACGGCCGCCGCGGACCCCGGCGATCGCACCGCGACCGAGACGCGGCCGTCGAGTGCCGCTCGGCGACTCAGAGGGCCGCGAGCCCGTCGACCACCGTTCGCGTGCTGCCGCCGATCCAGTAGCGGTCGCCGATGCGCTCCACGTGCACCCGCCCGACACGACCCAGCACGGTGCCCTGGGACGCGACGTAGCGGTCGGGCGCGAAGCCTGAGCCGATCAACCACATCGCGATGCCCGCGTTGAGGCTCCCGGTCACCGGGTCCTCGGGGATCCCGAGGCCAGGGACGAAGCCCCGCACCTCGAGATCGGCGTCGGAGTCTGGCGGCAGGGGCGCGACGACGCCGACGTCCATGCCGCGCATCGCGGCGAAGTCGGGACGCAACGCGAGCACCTCGTCGGCCGAGCGCAGGAGCACCGCCAGCCATCCCGGGCCGTTGTCCACCCACTCCGCGGCGACGACGTCGCCCGGTCGGATCCCGAGCGCGGCCACGGCACGCGCGAGCGTCTCGGAATCGACGGGGCCGGAGCGGACGAGCGGCGGTGCCGCGAACGCGAGACGATCACCATCACGACGGAGCTCCACGAGACCCACGCCGCATTCCTGCACCATGGTGTCCGTGCCGCGTGGCACGCCGCCCGCGGCCAGCCAGGCGTGCGCGCTGCCCAACGTGGGGTGCCCGGCGAAGGGGAGTTCGCCACCCGGCGTGAAGATGCGCAGCCGGTAATCGGCGGCCGGGTCGGTCGGCGGCAGGAGGAAGGTGGTCTCCGACAGGTTCGTCCACCGGGCGAAGGCGGCCATCTGAGCATCCGGCATCCCCTCGGCGTCGACGACCACGGCGACCGGGTTGCCGAGCAGCGCCTGCGCGCCGAACACGTCGACCTGCGCGAACCGCCGCCTCCGGCTCATCGGATGCGCCTACGCGGCCGCGATGTCGATGGCCTGCAGCAGGTCGGCCTCGATCGCCGCGCGCACCGACTCGAGGATGCCCTCAGGCACCGGGGAGTCCACCGTGAGCACGCTCAACGCCTTGCCACCGGCGGTGGTGCGCGCCACCTGCATGCCGGCGATGTTGATGCCCGCCTCACCGAACTCCCGCCCGTAGACGGCCACGATGCCCGGCCGGTCGTCGTAGACCATGACGATGAGGTGCTGGGCGAGCGGCACCTCCACGTCGTAGCCGTTCACCCCGACGATCTTCTCGATCTGCTTGGGGCCCGTGAGCGTGCCCGAGACCGACACCTGTGAGCCGTCGGCGAGGGCGCCGCGCAGGGTGAGCACGTTGCGGTAATCCTCGCTCGTCGAGTCGGTGATGAGACGCACCTCGATGCCGCGCTGCTCGGCCAGCAGCGGGGCGTTCACATAGGACACGTTCTCGCTGACGATGTTCGTGAAGATCCCCTTGAGCGCCGCCAGCTTGAGGACGCTCACGTCGTAGTCCACGAGGTCGCCACGGATCTCCACGTCGACGCTGGTGATCGGGCTGTTCCTCGCGAGGCCGCTGAACACCTGGCCGAGCTTCTCCAGCAGCGGGATGCCCGGCCGCACGTACGGATCGATGACTCCGCCGGCCACGTTGACCGCATCCGGGACGAGCTCGCCGGAGAGGGCCAGGCGCACCGAGCGGGCTACAGAGACGCCCGCCTTCTCCTGGGCCTCGGCCGTGGACGCGCCCAGGTGCGGGGTGAGCACGACGTTCTCGAGACCCAGCAGCGGGGAGTCCAGCGGCGGCTCGGTCGAGAAGACGTCGAGGCCCGCGCCGGCGATGGTGCCTGTCGTCAGCGCCCGGAAGAGAGCGTCCTCGTCGATCAGGCCACCACGGGCGACGTTCACGATGTATGCGCTGGGCTTCATGAGCGCCAGCTGGTCATCGCCGATCATGCCGATCGTCTCAGGCGTCTTCGGCATGTGGATGGTGACGAAGTCGGCGCTCTGCAGCAGCTCGTCGAGGCTCACGAGCCGCACCCCCAGCTGCTGCGCCCTCGCCGAGGTGACGTACGGGTCGTACGCGACGATCGTGGTGCCGAAGGCCTGCAGTCGAGCCGTGATGAGCGCGCCGATGCGGCCGAGGCCGATGATGCCGATCGTCTTCTCGTACAGCTCGGTTCCGGTGAACTTCGACCTCTTCCACTCCCCGGCAGTGAGCGAGGCGTTCCCCGCGGGGATGTGCCGTGCCAGCGACAGGATGTGGCCGATGGTCAGCTCCGCAGCCGAGATGATGTTGGAGGTCGGCGCGTTCACCACCATCACCCCGGCCGCGGTGGCGGCCTTGATGTCGACGTTGTCCAGGCCGACGCCCGCCCGCGCGATCACCTTCAGCTTCGGAGCAGCGGCGATGGCCTCCTCATCGACCCTCGTCGCGGACCGGACGAGCACGGCGTCAGCGTCCGACAGCGCCTCCAGCAGCGCGGGCCGGTCGGTGCCGTCGACGGTGCGGACCTCGAAGTCCGGGCCCAGTGCCTCGACGGTGGCGGGCGAGAGTTCTTCGGCGAGCAACACGACCGGTTTCGACACGGAAGATGACCCTTCGATGGAGAGGAGAGCTCGGGAGGACGAGCACGGAAGCGGGACGAGCGCCCGCGCGCCAGGGGGCGTCGGGGCGTGATCACACACAACTGTAGTGGTCGCCGTGACCACCGCCGGTCGAGCCCACCGCCGGTCGAGCCCCCACCGCCGGTTGAGCCTGTCGAAACCGATGCCCTCGTCAGACCGGTTTCGACAAGCTCAACCGGCGAGAGTGGCCGGTTTCGACAAGCTCAACCGACGGAACGGGACCGCGATCAGCGGGCGACCTCGCCGTCGACGTAGTCGTCGTCGTTGGACGCGTTCCAGGCGAAGAGCTTGCGCAGCTCGCGCCCGGTCGACTCGATCGGGTGGTCCTCGCCCTCCTTGCGGAGCCTCAGGAACTCGGGGGCGCCTGAATCCTGATCGGCGATGAAGCGCTCGGCGAACGCGCCGGACCGGATGTCGTCGAGGATGCCCTTCATGGCCTGCCTGGTGTGATCGTCGATCACCCGCGGCCCCGACACGTAGTCGCCGTACTCGGCTGTGTCAGAGACGCTCCAGCGCATCTTCGAGATTCCACCCTCCCAGATCAGGTCCACGATGAGCTTCATCTCGTGCAGCACCTCGAAGTAGGCGATCTCCGGCTGATAGCCGGCCGCCGTCAGCGTCTCGAACCCGGCCTGGATGAGGTGCGAGACCCCGCCGCAGAGCACGGCCTGCTCGCCGAAGAGGTCGGTCTCGGTCTCCTCGGTGAACGTCGTCTTGATGCCACCGGCACGAAGACCGCCGATGCCCTTGGCGTAGCTGAGCGCGAGCGGCCACGCGTTCCCGGTGGCGTCGTTCTCCACGGCGACGATCACCGGGACTCCGCGTCCGGCGACGTACTCGCGGCGAACGGTGTGACCGGGACCCTTCGGTGCGACCATGACGACATCGACCCCGGCCGGCGCCTGGATGTAGCCGAACCGGATGTTGAAGCCGTGCCCGAACACGAGCGCCTTGCCGTCGCTGATGTTCGGGGCGATGTCGTTCGCGTAGAGGTGCCGCTGCACCTGGTCGGGCGCGAGGACGACGATGACATCGGCCCACGACGTCCCCTCGGCGGGCGTCACGACCTGGAAGCCGGCCTCCTGGGCACGCTGAGCGGACTTGGAGCCCTCCTGGAGGCCGATGCGGACCTCGACGCCGGAGTCGCGCAGGTTCTGCGCGTGCGCGTGGCCCTGCGACCCGTAGCCGACCACGAGCACCTTCTTGCCCTGGATGATCGTCAGGTCGGCGTCGTTGTCGTAGTAGATCTCAGCCATTGATGTGTCCTTCTCCTTCGTGACCGGGCCTCGAGGTCGTCCACGGGCCGGTGGGATGATCCGCTCACGCTGTGCCCCTCGACGAGCGCGAGGCGGCGTGAGCGCCGTTCTAGTTCTTGAAGACGCGATCCGAGATCGACTTCGAGCCGCGCCCGATGGCGAGCAGGCCGGACTGCGCCATCTCCTTGATGCCGTACGGTGCGAGCACGCGCAGCAACGCCTCGGTCTTGCCCGTGTCGCCGGTGACCTCGATCACCAGCGCATCGGTGGAGACGTCGACGACCCGTGCACGGAACAGGTTCACGGCCTCCAACACCTGCGACCGGGTGGTGTGGTCGACACGCACCTTGATCAGCAGGTGCTCCCGCTGCACCGACTGGTCGGGGTCGAGCTCCACGATCTTGATCACGTTGATGAGCTTGTTCAGCTGCTTGGTGACCTGCTCGAGGGGGGCATCCTCGACATCGACGACGACGGTGATGCGCGAGAGTCCCGGGACCTCGCTCACCCCCACGGCGAGCGAGGAGATGTTGAACCCGCGGCGCGAGAACAGCCCGGCCACGCGGGTGAGCAGGCCCGCCTTGTCCTCGACGAGCAGCGACAGCACGTGCGTCGACACGGCCTACTCCTCTCCCCAGGTAGGTGCGTGATCCTTCGCGTACTGCACGTTGGAGTTGCTGACCCCCTGCGGGACCATCGGCCACACCATGGCGTCTCGGCTCACGATGAAGTCGATGACGACGGGCCGGTCGTTGGTCTCCAACGCCAGCCGGATGGCGTCATCGACCTCGTCCTCCTTCGTGACGCGGATGCCCAGGGCACCATACGCCTCCGCGAGGCGCACGAAGTCCGGGATCATCGCCGTCTCGTGCCCCGTGTTCAGGTCGGTGAACGAGTGACGCCCGTCGTAGAACAGGGTCTGCCACTGGCGCACCATGCCCAGCGACGAGTTGTTGATGATCGCGACCTTGATGGGAATGTCGTTGATGGTGCAGGTGGCGAGCTCCTGATTGGTCATCTGGAAGCATCCGTCACCGTCGATCGCCCACACCACGCGATCGGGCTGAGCCACCTTGGCCCCCATCGCGGCGGGAACCGCGAAGCCCATCGTGCCGGCACCGCCGGAGTTGATGAAGGCGTTCGGGCGCTCGTACGAGATGAACTGCGCGGCCCACATCTGATGCTGGCCCACCCCCGCGACGTACACGCCCTCGGGACCCGTGAGCTCGCCGATGCGCCTGATCACCGCCTGCGGGGCGAGGAGCCCGTCGCTGGTCGGCGTGTAGCCGAGCGGGAACTGGGTGCGGAGCCCGTCGAGCTTGGCCCACCAGTCGCTGAGATCGGGCTTGCCGACCGCGGCGACCTCGTGTTCGTAGGCCGATGTCAGGTCGGCGATGACGTCCTTGGCATCGCCGACGATCGGGACATCGGCGTGCCGGATCTTGGAGATCTCGGCCGGGTCTACGTCGACGTGCACGATCTTGGCGTGCGGAGCGAACTCCGACACCTTCCCCGTGACGCGGTCGTCGAAGCGTGCGCCAAGAGACACGATGAGATCGGCGTCCTGCAGTGCGAGCACCGCGGCGACCGTGCCGTGCATGCCGGGCATGCCGAGATGCTGCCGGTCGGAGTCGGGGAACGCGCCCCTCGCCATCAGCGTGGTGACCACCGGGGCGCCGGTCGCCGCGGCCAGGACGGCCAGCTCGTCGGAAGCCTCCGCACGCACCACCCCGCCGCCCACGTAGAGCACGGGCTTGCGCGACTCCGCGAGCAGGCGCGCCGCCGCGTGCACCTGCTTACCGTGCGCCTTCGTCACCGGCCGGTATCCGGGAAGGTCGACCACCGGCGGCCACGAGAACTCGATGAGGTCCTGCTGGGCATCCTTCGTCACGTCCACCAGCACCGGCCCGGGACGACCGGTCGAGGCGATGTGATGGGCGGCCGCGATCGTGGACGGGATGTCCTCGGCACGCTTCACCAGGAAGGAGTGCTTGGTGATGGGCATGGTGATGCCGACGATGTCCGCCTCCTGGAAGGCATCCGTGCCCATCAGGGTGGAGAACACCTGGCCGGTGATGAACAGGGTCGGCACGGAGTCCATGTGCGCGTCGGCGATGGCCGTGACGAGGTTCGTGGCGCCAGGGCCGGAGGTCGCGATCGCGACCCCGACGCTGCGACCGGCCGTCGCGTAGCCCTCGGCGGCGTGACCGGCGCCCTGCTCGTGCCGAACCAGGATGTGGCGGATCGCGTCCTGCGCCATGAGCTCGTCGTAGAAGGGGATCACGGCGCCGCCGGGGATGCCGAAGACGTCCCTGACGCCGAGGTGCGCCAGCGACCGCAGGATGGCCGCCGAGCCGGTGATGAGCTCCGGCCTCTCCGAAGTGGGATCCGCCCCGGCAGCGCGCGCTGCCGAAGCCGGCACGACTCGAGGTTCCGTTGTCATGGGGGGCGACTTCCTTCGGTGCGTCGATGGAACGAGCTGACGAGCGAGACGACTACCCCGTGATCGCGCCCTCCGCGGCGGAGTGCACGAGCTTGGAGTACTTCGCGAGAACGCCACGGGTATAGCGCGGGGGAAGAGGCTTCCAGCCTTCCCGGCGGGAGGCCAGCTCGGACTCGTCGACAAGTAGGTCGAGGGAGCGAGCCGCGATATCGACCCGTATCAGATCACCATCGCGCACGAAGGCGATGGGACCGCCGTCCACCGCTTCGGGTGCTATGTGGCCGATGCACAGGCCGGTTGTGCCGCCGGAGAATCGACCGTCCGTCAATAGTAGTACATCCTTGCCGAGGCCTGCGCCCTTGATCGCCGCGGTGATCGCCAGCATCTCCCGCATGCCCGGACCGCCCTTGGGCCCCTCGTACCGGATGACGACGACGTCGCCGTGGTCGATCCTGCCCTCCGTGAGGGCGTCCATCGCCTCCCGCTCGCGCTCGAAGACCCGGGCGGGCCCCTCGAACACCGTGGCGTCGAATCCGGCGGTCTTCACCACCGCGCCGTCGGGCGCGAACGAGCCCTTGAGGATGGTGAGGCCGCCCGTGGGATGCAGCGGGTTGTCCAGCGTGTGCAGCACCTCGCCGTCGAGAGGGCCCGGGTTCAGCTCCGCGAGGTTCTCGGCCACCGTCTTGCCGGTGACGGTGATGCAGTCGCCGTGCAGCAGGCCGGCGTCGAGCAACGCCTTCATCAGCACGGGGATGCCGCCGTGCCGGTCCACGTCGTTCATGACGTACTTGCCGAACGGCTTCATGTCGGCGATGTGCGGGACCCGGTCGCCGATGCGGTTGAAGTCGTCGAGGGTGAGCTCCACCTCCGCCTCGCGGGCGATGGCCAGCAGGTGAAGCACGACGTTGGTGGAGCCGCCCAGCGCCATCGCGACCGTGATGGCGTTCTCGAACGCCTCCTTCGTGAGGATGTCGCGGGCGGTCAGCCCGCGCCGCAGCATTCCGACCACGGCCTCCCCCGAGCGGTGCGCGTAGTAGTCGCGGCGGCGGTCGGCGGACGGCGGTGCGGCGGATCCCGGGTAGCTCATCCCGAGCGCCTCGGCGACGGACGCCATGGTGTTGGCCGTGTACATGCCGCCGCACGCGCCCTCGCCCGGCGCGATGGCGCACTCGATGCGCTTGAGGTCTTCCAGGCTCATGGTGCCCGCCTTGCAGGCGCCGACGGCCTCGAAGGAGTCGATGATGGTGACGTCCTTCTGCGTTCCGTCGCTGAGCTTGACCCAGCCAGGCGCGATGGAGCCGGCGTAGAGGAACACCGAGGCCAGGTCGAGCCGCGCCGCAGCCATCAGCATGCCCGGTATCGACTTGTCGCATCCGGCGAGGAGCACCGACCCGTCGAGACGCTCGGCCATCATCACCGTCTCCACGGAGTCGCAGATGACCTCCCTCGAGACGAGCGAGAAGTGCATGCCCTCATGCCCCATCGAGATGCCGTCGGACACCGAGACGGTGCCGAACTCGAGGGGATAGCCGCCACCTGCGTGCACGCCCTCCTTGGCCGCCTGGGCGAGCCGATCGAGGGAGAGGTTGCACGGCGTGATCTCATTCCACGAGCTGGCGATGCCGATCTGCGGCTTGTCCCAGTCCTCGTCTCCCATGCCCACCGCGCGAAGCATTCCGCGACTCGTCGTCGCCTCGATCCCGTCCGTGACGACGCGGCTGCGCGGCTTCATGTCGATTTCTGGCATGAAAACGAGTCTAGGACCGCCGCGGCACCGTCGAAGACGACCGCCGGTCGCCCCGCTACCGGCCGGTCGGTCGTGCCGCCCTGAAGCGGGCGAGCACCTCGAGCGCCTCCGCGACGGCATCGGGATCGGGGACCCGGAACCTCGCCAGGCTCTGCCCCTCGCCGACCTTCACGCCGATGTCATCGGGGCCGAGCACGGCGAACGCGTCCTCGTCGGTCACGTCGTCACCGGCGTAGAACGCCCCGGTGGCCTCGACATGGTCGCGCAGGCGCCGCATGCCATCGCCCTTGGTCACGTCCCGCACGGCGAACTCGAGGATGTCCTTGCCCGCTCGTTCCAGGAACCCGCCGCCCAGCTCGGCCGCCGCAGCGCGGGCGGCGTCCTCCGCCACCCGGGCCGCCGCGGCCGGCACCCCGCGGGTGTGCAGCCCCAGCCCCACCGGCTTGCGCTCGAGGCGGGCACCCGGCACGGCGGCCACGACCCGCTGCAGCGCCGCGGCGAGCGCGTCGAGGCGGGAGCGTTCCTCGGGCGTCAGGCCGACGTCCACCGCTCCCCCGGTGAGACGCACCTCGGCTCCATGCGAGGCGATGAGCAGATCGGATTCGTCGGCCTCCGTCACGCGGATCAGCCCGGCCAGCGGACGGCCCGACACGAACGCCACCCAGGTGTCCGGCGTCCGTTCGAGCTCGCGCAGCGCCGCCCGGGCGGCGGGAAGCACCCGGGAGTCGCCCGGGTTGTCGACGAGCGGACTCACCGTGCCGTCGAAGTCCAGCGCGACGAGCAGGCGAGGGGTGTCGGCGAGGCGACGCAGGGCGTCGACGAGAGCGGCGTCGAGGCCGGTGCCGCCAGGCGACGTCACGATTCCGACGGCGCCACTGACCCCGGCACCGACGAGGCCTGCTGCGCCCGCTCGTACGCCCCATAGTCGTCGTCGGACGTCACGTGGGCGAGGGCATCCAGGAACGTGGCTGACCATCGCTGCACGTCGTACGTGAGCACGCGCTTGCGCAGCGCACGCATCCTCCTGGCGCGTTCCCGCTTGGGCATGTGGATGGCCTGCAGCATGGCGTCCTTGAGCCCCTCGATGTCGTGCGGGTTCACCAGCAGGGCCTGTTTGAGCTCGTCGGAGGCACCCGTGAACTCGCTCAGCACGAGCACGCCGTCGTTGTCGATGCGGCTGGCGACGTACTCCTTGGCGACGAGGTTCATGCCGTCGCGCAGAGCCGTGACCAGCATGACGTCGGCGGCCAGGTACAGCGCCACCATCTCCTCGCGCGGGTAGCCCTGGTGCAGGTAGCTGATCGCGGTGTGGCTGATGGTCGAGTAGTCGCCGTTGATGCGGCTCACCGTGAGCTCCACCTCGTCGCGCAGCTGCTTGTACGTCTCGACACGTTCCCGGGACGGACTCGCCACCTGCACCAGCGTGATGTCGTCCACGTCGATGGAGCGGTCACGCAGCAGCTCCCCGTAGGCCTTCAGCCGGTGTCGGATTCCCTTGGTGTAGTCGAGCCGGTCGACGCCGAGCATGATCGTCCTCGGATCGCCCAGCTCCTCACGGATCTGATGCGCCCTCGCCTGGATGTCGGGCCGGGACGCGAGCTCCTGGTAGCGCTGGGCGTCGATCGAGATGGGGAACTGCTTCGCCAGCACGGTGCGCACCCGGATGCCACGGCGGTTCGTCTTCACACGACGATGCCCAACGGCCTCGCCGTCGCGAACCGGCACGTCGATCACCGATCCCCGCGTCTCGTAGCCGAGCAGACGCCGCACGGCCCGGGCGAAGTTGCCCGCGTCCGCGAGCCGTTGGAAGCCGATCACATCGGCGCCCAGGAGTCCCTCTATCACCTGGCGGCGCCACGGCAGCTGTGCGTAGATGCCGTACGCGGGGAACGGGATGTGGTCGAAGAAGCCGATCACCAGGTCCGGCCTGGCGTCGCGCAGCATCTTCGGCACCAGCTGCAGCTGGTAGTCGTGCACCCAGATGGTGGCGCCGGGCGCGGCCTGCGCGGCGGCGGCCTCGGCGAACCGGCGGTTCACCCGCTGGTACACGTCCCACCACTGCCGGTGGAACGTGGGCGGCTGGATCACGTCGTGGTACAGCGGCCAGAGGGTGTCGTTGGAGAAGCCCTCGTAGTAGTCGGTGAGCTCGTCCTCGCTGAGCGGGACCGGCACCAGCCGCATGTCGTCGGCGTCGAAGGGCTCCAGGTCGAGGTCGGCCGCCCCGCCCCACCCCACCCAGGCGCCGTCGGAGCCCTGCACCACCGGCTCCAACGCGGTCACCAGACCGCCGGGGGACCGGGTCCAGCTCGGGTTCCCGTCGTCGTCGAGCGTCACGTCCACCGGGAGGCGGTTCGCGACGACGACCAGGTCATAACCAGCAGATGCCACTGCCCATCAGCTCCTTGGTGTCGCCCTGACCTTAACGTGACCTCCCACGGGTCGCCTCCGGATCGGACGGGGTGCGGGCCGCGCGGGTGCCCGGGTC
>NZ_DASWPB010000175.1:0-5787 GCF_036404185.1 Lacisediminihabitans sp.
GCGACGCCCTCGCGCCACTCGTCGATGGCGACCCTGCGCTGCTCGACCCGGTGACCGCGGTCCTTGGCGAGCTGCAGCACGCTGTCGCGGGTGATGCCCTCGAGGATGCTGTTCGAGTCGGGGACGAGCAGGGTCCCGTCCTTCTTGACGAGCACGACGTTCATGCCGCCGAGCTCCTCGATGTACTTCCCCTCCTCTGAGTCGAGGAAGAGCACCTGATCGCAGCCGTGCTCGTAGGCCTCCGCCTGGGCGACGAGCGAGGAGGCGTAGTTGCCGCCGGTCTTCGCGGCGCCCGTCCCACCCTTGCCCGCGCGCGAGTACCGGGTGGAGAGCCAGATCGAGACCGGCTTGACGCCGCCCTTGAAGTAGGCGCCGGCCGGGCTCGCGATGACGTAGTAGTTGACCTTCTCCGCCGCGCGCACCCCGAGGAACGCCTCCTTGGCGAACATGAACGGCCGGATGTACAAGCTCGTCTCCCGCTCGGACGGCACCCAGTCGCCGTCCACCGCGATGAGCTGCCGAAGCGACTCGATGAAGTACTCGACCGGCAGCTCGGGAAGGGCGAGCCGGGCCGCGGACCGCTGCATCCGGCGGGCGTTCGCCTCCGGGCGGAAGCTCCAGATGGAGCCGTCCGCGTGCCGGTAGGCCTTGAGCCCCTCGAAAACCTCCTGCGCGTAGTGCAGCACCGCCGCGGCGGGGTCGAGCGCGATCGGGCCGTACGGCTGGACCCTGGGGCGATGCCAGCCGCCGCGGGCCGACCAGCAGATGTCCACCATGTGATCGGTGAAGTGCTTGCCGAAGCCGGGATTGGCGTGGATCTCGGCACGCTCGGTGTCGCTCTTCGCCTGGAGGTTCTTCGTCACCGCGAAGGTGAGGCCGGCCGTGTCGGCCAGGAGGTTGTGCATGATGGTCCTTTATCTAGTCCTGAAAGTATTCTGCGCTTGCTTGCACGGCGGCGGCGATCGCGTCGCCGATCTGGGAGGTGGAACGCGGGCCGCGGCGTGCGGCGAGGTCGGCCGCGACCGCCGTGTTCACCCTCGCCGCGGCATCCGCGAGCCCGAGGTGATCGAGCAGCAGCGCCACCGAGAGGATCGCGGCGGTCGGGTCGGCCGTCTGCGTGCCCGCGATGTCCGGGGCCGAGCCGTGCACCGGCTCGAACATGCTGGGGAAGGTCCGCTGCGGGTTGATGTTTCCCGAGGCGGCCAGTCCGATGCCCCCGCTGATAGCGGCGGCGAGATCGGTGAGAATGTCGCCGAAGAGGTTGTCCGTGACGATGACATCGAATCTACTCGGGTTCGTCACCAGGAAGATAGTCGCCGCGTCCACGTGCAGGTAGTCGACCGCCACCTCGGGGAACTCGGCTCCGACGGCGTCGACCGTGCGCTGCCAGAGCGAGCCGGCATGGACGAGCACGTTGGTCTTGTGCACGAGGGTGAGGCGGTGAGCCGGTCGCCCGCTCGCAACCTCGAAGGCGTACCGCACGACGCGCTCCACCCCGAAGGCCGTGTTGATGCTGACCTCGTTGGCGATCTCCTGCGGGGTGCCGACGCGGATGCCGCCGCCGTTGCCGACGTACGGCCCCTCCGTGCCCTCCCGCACGACGACGAAGTCGACCTCTCCCGGATCGGCCAACGGGGAGGCGACGGCGGGGAACAGGCGCGTCGGGCGCAGGTTGACGTAGTGGTCGAAGGCGAAGCGGAGCTTCAGCAGCAGACCGCGCTCGATGATGCCGCCGGCGAGCCGCGGGTCCCTCGGGTCTCCCCCCACCGCGCCGAGCAGGATGCCCTCGTGCCGCGCCAGCGCGTCGAGACCCTCCTCGGTCAGGATCTCGCCCGTCTCGAGGTAGTGGGTCGCGCCGAAGGGGAACTCGGTGATGTCGATCGTGACCTCCGCGGGAACGACCGCCCGCAGCACCTTGACCGCCTCCGCGACGACCTCTGGCCCGATGCCGTCGCCGGGGATGGTCGCAAGGCTGATGTTGCGGGGCATGGAAGGCTCCTCAAGGGGTCGAATCGTGGTGTTCTCCAGCGTACCGGCTGAGAGGAATGCCCCCCTTTCGGGGGACAGACGGGTACCATGACGGGTGGACACTGGAAGCGCGACGAGATCCGTCGCACTGAAAACAGTGTGATACAGCCAGCGAAAGGACTCAGCTCATGGGTATCGGAACGGGCATTTTTCTCTTCGTCGTCGGCGCGATCCTCGCCTTCGCCGTCAACGTCAGTGTCACCTGGGTCAATCTCGACCTGGTCGGCTACCTGCTCATGGGGGCGGGGGTCGTCGTCTTCGTGATCTCGATCATCCTGGTCGCCCGCAAGCGGTCCACGGTCTCCACCACGCGTAGCGCGGTCGACGCCGAGGGCAACGAGCGCGTCACCAGCCGCGAGACCAAGGGCGACGTGCTCTAACACAGAGCGCTCGACCACGAACGGGCGCGCTTCGCCATCGATCAGGCTCGAGGCGGAGCGCGCCGCTCATGCGGTCAGCGGATTCTCAGGACTTGGCGATCGCCGCCAGCGCGGCGATCACCGACACCGCCCCGAGCAGCACGATCACGCCGATGATCACCAGGAATGTGACGGCCATGGTCTGTCTCCTTACGCCCGACGCCGGTTGGTATCTCGATCGTAATCGCCCGCGCCGCGCGAGGGGCCGGGCTTTCGGCTATTCGGTGATGTCGATCTCGCGGAGCACGTCCGCCTGGATCGCGGCGCGCACCTTCTCGAGCAATCCCTCCGGAACCGGGGAGTCGACCGTCAGCACGCTGAGCGCCTGACCGCCGGCCTCCGTGCGGCTGATCTGCATCCCGGCGATGTTGATGCCGGCGTCGCCGAATTCCTTACCGTAGACGGCGACGATCCCCGGCCGGTCCGTGTAGACCATGACGATGAGGTGCTCCGCGACGGGCACCTCGACGTCGTACCCGTTGATCTCGACGATCTTCTCCACCTGCTTCGGGCCGGTGAGGGTGCCGGAGACCGAGATCTGCTCTCCGTCGCTCAACGCCCCGCGGATGGTCAGCAGGTTGCGGTATTCGTCGCTGACGGCATCCGTGATCAGCCGCACGGTGATGCCGCGCTGCTCCGCGAGCAGCGGTGCGTTCACGTAGCTGACCGACTCGCTGACGATGTTGGTGAAGATGCCCTTGAGGGCGGCGAGCTTCAGCACGCTCACGTCGAAGCCGACGATCTCCCCGCGGATCTCGACGTCCACGCTCGTGATCGGGCTGGGGGCGAGGCCGGCGAAGACCTGGCCGAGCTTCTCCATGAGGGGGATGCCGGGGCGGACGCTCGGATCGATGATCCCGCCGGCCACGTTCACCGCGTCGGGGACCAGCTCGCCGGACAGCGCGAGGCGCACCGACTTGGCGACCGAGACGCCGGCCTTCTCCTGCGCCTCGTCTGTCGACGCCCCGAGGTGCGGGGTGGTGACGACGTTCGGCAGGCCGAGGAGCGGCGAGCCGATCGGCGGCTCGTGCACGAACACGTCGAGTCCCGCGCCGGCGATGGTGTTCTCCGTGAGGGCGCGGTAGAGGGCGTCCTCGTCGATGAGACCGCCGCGCGCGACGTTGACGATGAACGCGGTGGGCTTCATGAGGGCGAGCTGGGCGTCCGAGATCATGCCGGTCGTCTCCGCCGTCTTCGGCATGTGGATGGTGACGAAGTCCGACTGGGCGAGCAGTTCGTCGAGCGGCAGCAGGGTGACACCGAGCTGCTGGGCGCGGGCGGCCGTCACGTAGGGGTCGTAGGCGACGATCTTCGTGCCGAAGGCCTGCATGCGGGCGGTGATCAGGGCACCGATGCGGCCGAGGCCGATGATGCCGACGGTCTTCTCGAAGATCTCGACACCGGTGTACTTCGACCGCTTCCACTGGCCCTCGGCGAGGGCGCCGTGCGCCGGCGGGATGTGACGGGCGAGGCTGAGGATGTGCCCCACGGTCAGCTCCGCAGCAGAGATGATGTTCGAGGTCGGTGCGTTGACGACCATGACACCCGCCTCCGTCGCCGACTTGATGTCGACGTTGTCGAGGCCGACACCGGCCCTGGCGACGACCTTCAGTGACTTCGCGGCGGCGATCGCCTCGGCATCGACCTTGGTCGCGGAGCGGATGAGGATCGCGCTCGCGTCGGAGATGGCGGACAGGAGTGCCGGGCGGTCGGTGCCGTCCACGGAGCGGATGTCGAAGTCGGGACCGAGGGCCTCGACGGTAGCGGGCGAGAGTTCTTCTGCGATCAGCACGATCGGCTTGGACACGAATGGATCCTTCGGTTAACGGGAGTTCCGCTACGACCACCTGCGAGCGGTGATTGAACTTTATCCCAGTCGCGCGGTGTGCTCCGGCACCTCGCGGATCAGGCGAGCGCCTCGACGCTGAGCGTGAGCGCGGAGACCACCGCGAGGCCGACGAGGAACACCAGGACGGTGCCGAAAACGGTCCTGCGCCGGGCCAGCAGGAAGGCGATCGTGTACACGACGGGAGCGAGCAGCAGGTCGACGACGAGCCAGGTCCACGGGGTCGCGACGGGGGCCAGGTCCACCGCGACCCTGGCGGCGTTGTACTGGCCGATCTGCGTGCTCACGCCGACGACGTTGGAGATCGCGGCGAAGAGCTCGTAGACGTAGAACAGCCCGAAGAGGATGGCGATGACGATCGTCGCCCGCCCGACACTCCGCCGCGGGACGGCCTCCTCCACGGCCTCGCCAGCGGCATCCGTGAGGCGCGCGCGGCTCATTTCGCCCCGATCGACAGGACGAAGGGAAGCGGCACCACGAGAACGACCCCGAGCAGCAGCCACAGCAGCCGGATGCCCGCCCTGCGCTCCCTGGCGAGGTAGAGGACCCCGACGAACCAGAGCGCGGGAGAGGCGACGGCCAACACCTCGCCCAGGCGGTACATGACCTCGAAGAAGGGGTTCGTCAGCGCCGTCGTGTTGCGCTGGACGGCGATGATCCAGCCGACGACGTAGAGCAGGAAGATCCCGCCGAAGACGCCGTAGGTGACGAGGAGGGCGGAGCTGAGGCCCGGCTCGGCCTCCTCCGGCTCCTCGATCGCCGTCGCGGCGAGCGGCGTCTCGACGTGAGTCGGATCGGTTTCCCCTCCCCAGGTGAGGGCGTCGTCGTCCGGGTCAACACTCATGCCAGCACCCTACCCGGTCGCAGCGAGGCGCTCAGGACGGGTAGGCGGCGATGTCGTCCGGATCGACGGAGAACCACGCCTCGCCGCCCGGCTCCAGGTCGAGGGACGCGGCCAGGCCGGGGCTCAGGTCGGCGAACAGGCCGCCGGCGCGCACCCGGACGAGGTCGCCCCGCGGCTCGAGATCGAGCGCGGCCGAGCGGAAGACGTTGGCCGCGGTCGGCCGATCCCTGTGCACCGTCACCGCGGTCGGACGGAACGCGGCGAAGACCTCGCCGTCGAGGGGGCGGCAGGTCAGCTCGAGCCCGTCCGGAGTCCTCAGCCCGGTGGCGGTGCCCGTCCCGCTGAGGAGATTGAGGCCGGCCAGCTCCGCCGTGAACGGATGCCGCGGATGATCGAGCACCTCCGCGGTCGCCCCCGTCTCCACGATCCTGCCAAGGTTCATCACGATGACGCGGTCGGCCAGCGTGAGCGCGTCGAGCACCTCGTGGGTCACCACGATCGCCGTCCGGGCCGCCAGCACCCGTCGCAGCATCCGTCTCAGGGTGGGGGCGACGGCGACGTCGAGGGCGGCGAACGGCTCGTCGAGCAGCAGGATGTCCGGCTCGGCGGCGAGCGCCCGTGCGATGGCGATCCGTTGCGCCTGACCGCCG
>NZ_DASWPB010000176.1:0-2022 GCF_036404185.1 Lacisediminihabitans sp.
ACCGGAGATGACCACGACGACCAGCCTCGAGCTGGTCCGCTGGATCGGATGGGCCCAGATGCAGGCCGGCCAGGACTGGGTGCGCGAACGCGAGCTCAGCCGCGAGCAGGCCTTCGTGCTCGGCTATCTGGTCCAGAACCCCGGGACGATCCAGCGCGACATCGCCCGGATGACCCGGACGAGCGCCGCGAGCGTCTCGAGTCTCCTGCAGGGGCTCGAGCGTCGTGGGCTCGTCGAACGCCGCACGGAAGACGGCAACGAACGAAGCAAACGCGCCTACGCCACCCCCGCCGGAGCCGACCTCGTCGCCGGGTTCGGCGCCGCGATGGCCGCCGCCGACGAGACGATCCTCGCCCCGCTGGACCCGGCCGAACGGGCCACCCTGCACACCCTGCTGACCAAGATCACCGCCGGACTGCCGCGGCCCACTCGGCCGTAACCGGGGCTGCACGGCGCGACCGCGCATCCAGAGCGTCACCTCACCCTCCCCTCCTCACCTCGCCGTGTCGGCGTTCGTCGGCGCGCGCCCACACCCGCCCGGAAGAGCTTGCTCTGCCCCCGAAAGGACCAATCATGAGCACCACATCAGACCTCGAATCCGTCACCGGAGGCATCCGCGGCAATCGCTGGTATCTGTCCTCTGCACCGATCGTCCGCGCCCTCGTGCACCTGTGTGTGCCGATGGCCGCCGCGATGATCGTCAGCGCCGTCTACAACGTCATCAACGCCGGCTTCATCGGCTCGCTTCACGACACCACGCTGCTCGCCGCGGTCACCTTCGGCTCGCCGATACTCGGCCTGGTCATGGCGGTCGGCGGCGTGTTCGGCACCGGCGGCGGCTCGCTCATCTCGCGACTGCTCGGCGCCGCGGAGAACGACCCCGCGAGGGCCGACGAGATCAAGCACGTGTCGTCGTTCGCCCTCTGGGGCTCGGTGATCGTCGGGGCCGTCTTCGGTGTCGTCGGACTGCTCCTCCTCCACCCGCTCGTCTCGGTGCTCGGCGCGAACAGCGCCGCCGTGCCGGCGACCAGCGCCTTCGTCGGCGTCATGCTCGCCTTCGTCCCGGTGCTCGCCGCGGCGTTCTGCCTCGAGCAGCTCGTGCGAGCGGAGGGCGCGGCCCGCCAGGTCATGATCGGACTCCTCGCCTCCACCGTCGCGAACCTGGTGTTCGATGTGCTGTTCATCCTCGTGCTGCGCTGGGGCGTCGCCGGTGCCGCCCTCTCGATGGGCCTGGCGAATCTCGGTGTCGTCATCTATTTCATCGTCTGGTTGACGCGGCACAGCGAGCACATGAGCGTCTCGCCGCGCTGGTTCACGATGCGGCGCGCGGTGCTGGGACCCGTCTTCGGCGTCGGCGTCGGCGAACTGCTCCAGTCCGCCTTCCTCATCGTGACCTCGCTGGTGCTCAACAATCTCGCGGCGGGTTACGGCGACGGGCCGCTCGCGGCGATGGGCGTCGCCGTCCGGATCGCGCAGGTGCCGGAGTTCCTGGTGATGGGCGTCACGCTCGGCGTGCTGCCACTCCTGGCCTATTCCTACGGCAAGGGCGACAAGAGCCGTCTCGCGTCGGCGCTGCGCGCATCCGCGATCACGGTCGGCGGCATCACGCTGATCTTCTCGGTGGTCGTGTTCGCCTTCTGCGACCAGGTGTTCTCCGCGTTCGTCGCGGACCGCTCGGTCCTCGCGATCGGTGCCACGATCATCACGGCCCAGCTCGTCTCGATGATCTTCAACGGATTCGCCGGGCTCATCACCTCGCTGTTCCAGGCCACGGGGCGGGCACTTCCCGCGACCGTCCTCTCGATGACCCAGGGCATCCTGTTCATTCCGATCGTGATCCTGGGCAACCTCTGGTTCGGGCTGCCCGGCATCATCTGGTCGCTGACCGTCAGCGAGGGCGCCGTGCTTGTCATCGGTCTCGCGATGTGGCTCGCCTCCCGTCGAGCGATCGACCGCGGCCTCGCCGAGGGCAGCCCCGAGCGTGCCGAGGAGGTGCTCGAGCAGGCCGCGGCCTGACCGCCC
>NZ_DASWPB010000177.1:0-7441 GCF_036404185.1 Lacisediminihabitans sp.
ACCACCAGTTATAACCAGCAATCCATTGAGCACACGTGGGTTTCATCGATGCAGCCAGCCAACAACCCACGATTCAGTGAGCACGCGTGAAAGTGATGGATGGAGTGAGCGCCAAGCGAGCGACACGCACGACCTCGAGGACGACCCCGGCCGAGATCGAGGTTGTGGAGCAGGAGGCGCCACTCCCGGTGCTCAGGAACTTCAACCTCGACCGTGTCTGGCACCGAGATCGAACGAACTGAACGCTTACTGTTCGGAAGGGCCCCTTCGCGGAGCCCATTCACAGGACTCAACAGTGGTGCTGCACCTGCTGAACGGGAAGCTCACGGCGGCGCCTCCACACACCATGACACCACCCCACCGCATCCACTGTCCACGGAGTTGTCCACAGGCATATCCACACCTGGGGATGAACGACAGATGTGTCATTCCGGCGTCCGGCGCATGACGGCGGGGAAAACTCCCGATGTCCACCGTTGTGAACTCACCGTGCACAGCCAGTGAACACCGAATGGCTCGGTATCCGCGCCCGCAACGACTGCTCCGACCTCATGGCATCCCGAACTCGCGACGGCCCGCGCCCGGAGCGCCGCGCACGTGAGACGACCACTCAGGCTCAGGACACCAACAGTGCGTAGGCTCCCCAGATTGCGGCAATGAGTACAGCGAGCATTCCGAGCGCCACGGCCCGGGCCCACCATTCCTGCACTTTCGCCGTCATTCCCCGGCGCGGCTTCGCCAGCGCGACGAACGCCCAAGTGACAAGGACTCCCACGATCATCCCGCCGACGTGGGCCTGCCACGAGACACCCGACGTGATGAATCCGTAGACCAGGTTGATGCCGAGCAGGACGAGGACTGCCGTCGTGTCCGACCCGCTCATCCGCTGGAGGACGAAGATCGCCGCAAAGAGCCCGAAGACGGCGCCCGAGGCGCCCACGGTGGCCGTGAAGAACGAGGCGGGCTGGACGAAGCACCACAGGAGGACCGCCAACGACCCGCCGATCGCGCTGAGGATGTAGAGGACGGCGAAACGCCAGTGTCCCAGCGCGGGCTCGACGGCCCGTCCGACCCAGTACAGGGCCAGCATGTTGAACGCGATGTGGAAGACCGAGGCATGGAGGAACGCCGTGGTCAGGAAACGCCACGGCTCGGAATAGCCGAGCACCGGCGCGAAAGTCAGCGCGCGTTCGGCGGCGGGAGAAATCCAGCCCATCACGTAGAGGATGGCGCAGATTGCGATGATTCCGATAGTGACGACCGGCGATGAGGGCGAGACACGCCGACGCAGCTCCTGGGCGCAATCGACACAAATCGAGCGCACCTCGGTCGGGATGGCGCAGTCGATGCACATCGGCCGACCGCATCGCTTGCAATAGTCGACGGCGCGCACCCCGGGGTGCCGTGGGCAATCGGGCGCTGCACTCGCATCGGAACGCTGACCGTACTGCGGCAACCCACTCATCGGTGCCCTTCCATCCCCTGGAACAGGCCGGGCCGGAGCGGAGTACGCCCCGGCCCCGACCTCGTCCGTGCCTGTCTGAACGGAGTCTCAGTCGACGATGTCGACGGAGGTGATGACAACATCCTCGACCGGCTTGTCATTGCGGCCGGTGGGAACAGCGGCGATCGCGTCAACGACGGCCTTGGACGCCTGATCGGTGATCTCTCCGAAGATCGTGTGTTTGCCCTGCAGCCACGGAGTGGGGGCGACCGTGATGAAGAACTGCGAGCCGTTCGTCCCGTGCCCCATGCGTTTGCCGGCGTTGGCCATGGCAAGGATGTAGGGCTTGGTGAATGAAAGCTCCGGGTGGATTTCATCGTTGAACTCGTATCCGGGACCGCCTGTACCCGTGCCGATCGGGTCACCACCCTGGATCATGAAACCCGGGATGACACGGTGGAAGATCACGCCGTCGTAAAGCGGCTTCGTGGTCTTCTGGCCAGTGGTGGGGTCGGTCCACTCGCGGTCACCGCGGGCCAGACCCGTGAAGTTCGTGACTGTGTTGGGAGCGTGGTTCGGGAAAAGCTCGACCGTGATGTCGCCGAGCGTGGTGTGAAGGATCGCATGCATGGGTCAATCCTCCCAGATCCTGGTGCTCCGAGCACACTCTGCGAGTGCTCACATGGGAGTGATGGGCTGCAGGTCACATCGCATCGGTGCACAATAGGGTGACGATTGGCGCCCGCGGGCGTCAAGAAGACCTGGACACGGAGGCGTCATGGCCAAGACCCCGAACATCGATCCTGAGCAGATGCGCGCGGACGCGCTCAAAATCAAAGACGCCCTCACTGAGCAGGCCAGTCGTGCAGCACTCAAGGCTGCCGACTTGACCGGTCAGGGCATCGACTGGGCAGCACCGAAAGCCCAGCAAGCCTTCGAGAAAACGATTGAGAGGGCCACACCGGCGATCTCCTCGGCTGCGGAGAGGGCTCAAGCGGCCGCTGACGCAGCCAAGCCCTTCATCGACGATGTCCAGGGGAAGGTCGTCGACGACTACCTTCCCCGTATCAACAAGGCCGTCTCCGATGCGACGACCGCGGCGACCACCGATGCCGATCTGGCCGAGCGTGCTCGCTTGGTCCGCGAGGCCTCCACGCACGCGCTGACGACCCCGACCGCCATCACTCATCCCGTCGTCAAGCACCATCGCGTCGCCAAGGCACTGGGCTGGACCGCGCTGGGTGCGTCCGCCGCCGGAGTCGGCTACCTGCTGTGGAAGCGCAGCCAGCCGATCGAGGATCCGTGGGCCGAGGAGTACTGGGCCGATCTCGACACCGATGCTCCGGTGCCCGATGTCGCGCCCGAGCCCGTCGATGACATCCCCACCCCCGTCAACGGGACCGAACAGATCGTCACCGACGAGGTCGCGGAGGCCGGAGCCGAGGACGAGGCGGAGTCGCCTGTCTCCGAGGAGACCCCCGAGTCCAAATGACTCACTGCATCTGCCTGCCGGGGCTGTTCCTCAGCCCGTCAACCCCAAGAGCGCCCTCAACACCGTGACCACGCCGTCCTCGGTGTTCGCGGGAGCGATGTGATTCGCCGCGGCGATGAGGTCGGGGTGAGCATTGGCCATCGCGAAGGACAACCCTGACGCTTGGATCATTCCGAGGTCGTTGAGGAAATCACCGAAGACCACGGTCTGATCTGCGCCGATGCCGAGGAGGTCTTGCAGGTCCCGCACCGCGGTCCCCTTGTCGACGCCCTGAGTCATCAGATCGGACCAGTGCTCGCCGGAGATCACGACCTGGTGACTGTGGCGGGACCGACCGAAGACAGCCGGTACAGAAGCCTCGACGTTCCCGAAATCGTAGAGGGCGACCTTGACGACACCTTCCGCCAGGACCTCCTCGCCCACAGCATCGGGCACCGGAACGATCCGCCGGTAGTAGGGGCGCGCCTGCTCGAGGAAGCGTTCATCGGTGCGCTCGACATAGGCCGCCGTCTTCGCGCACACGACGACGCCGACATCAGCGCCGGACCGTGCATGCTCCCGCTCGGCCCTGACGACGGAGACGACCGTCTCCGGATCAATCGGCGCGGAGGAGACCTCGACCTCGTCGCGCATGACGAGCGCGCCGTTCTCCGCGATGATCGTCATGCCGTCGGCCTCGCGGGCGAACATCGAGGCGAGGGTGGCGTACTGGCGGCCCGAGGCCGGGGCGAAGACAATCCCACGGGCCCGCATCTCGGCGAGCAACGGCCACAATCCTCGGGGAATCTGGCTGTCCCCATCCAAGAGGGTTCCGTCCATGTCGGCGACGACCAACCGGACGTCAGCGCCGATGGGCCAATCGGCCAGGTCAGGGGCGGGGCGGTGGGCGGGGATCGCTCCGGAGGAATCCATGCCTCGATTCTCTCCCATCCCGAGAAGCATCCACCGACGAGTACCGAAGGACGTCGCCAATTGTCAGGCGTCATCTCTTCTGAGAGTCTCAGATGTGTTGACCAGTGACTGTGACAGCGGAGCTGGCAGCAGGCTCGCACCCTGGGTCCTCTCACACACCTCATCACTGCGACGAAGAACTACCAGCGACCCCTCCGACCTGAAAGCGTCGCACCCACTCCTGAACTCGCCGACGTGCCTCACGGCCCACAGTCGGCGTGTCTCGGCAAATTCTGGGAACAGCGCAGTTCTCTGCCCCACCCTTTCAATTGGTCAGCGCATGCTGCGCTTCTTCTCGCCTCGGCATGATGCATCGACTCGGCCGCGCGATGGCCGATCCGCCCCACTCGACGCGACCCTGGCTGTCGACGAGGACGTCTCCTGCATCGACAACGGCTGTTCCACCGAGGTCGAGGCCAACCCCAAGACCCCCGCCGCAGCAACTCCCGCCGAGGAGCCGACCAACCGATGACCGCCCCTGGTGACGAGACCCGGAGTTCGCGCCCTCGTTCATCTCCGGGATCGGACTCCTGGCAGGCTTGATCGCCCAATGGACCGGAGCCCCTGCCCTCGTCGCCCAGATCGCCTTCTGGGGCACGCTGCTTGCAGGCGCCTGGACTTTCGTTCCCGAAACCCTGTGCGGCCTCGTCCACGGCAGGATCGGCGTCGGCCTGCTGATGACGATCGCCACAATCGGCGCCGTCATCCTCAACGGAGTCCGCGCCACCCAGCGGCCAACAACGGCTCCGGGGGTGACACTACCTCTACGATGCATCCTTCAGCCGGACCGTGGTGCTGTGCTTCCAATACGTGCGATCGAGCCACTGAATCGACCTCTTTGCCATGCGGCGCACATCGACGAGCCCTCGGAGAGAAGCTCGATGCATGACCGCCGAGCTCCCCTCCTGACGTCAGTGAGGACCTGTTACCTCTGTGGCATCATGTGTCTCCTTTGGTCTCGTGGCAATCGACCAAGAGCTGGCCCGCACCGGTCGATAGCGGGTGCCCCCAAACCGCGCCGGTCGCACGGCGCCGCCCGATAGCGCACGGTCACGACTGTGATCCCCAACTCGCGCGCCAACGCGTCGCGCTGGAGGTTGCCCTTATCACCCGCCGCGTCCATCCAGAACAGGGTCGGAGCCCCGGCGGGCAACGCCAACGGGATCAGTCGGAACGTCAGCGAACTGATTGGGGAACCCGGGAACTCGCCCTCGCGAGTTCCCGGTGAAGTCCCGATGCCCTCTCATCTCAGCCCTGGACTGCGGTCGAACACTCTCGGGTTATCGCGGCAAACCGGGGGTCGCCCTCTTGGCCGATGTCGGGGATCCGGATTACCGCGATCGCACCGAGCACCCCCAGAACCGCGAGACCGCCGAAGAAAGCTGGGAACCCGCCGATCGCGAGCAGGGCCGGAGCGATGAAGGGCACGACCGAAGTGGGCAGAGTCTGCGCGATGTTGAGCACTGCGAAGTCCTTGCCCGACTCCTCGGGGTCCGGCAGCATCCGGATACACAGGGCGAAGTCGGTTGCCATGAACCCGCCGAATCCGAGCGACATGATCGCCACCCCGACGAACATAACCGGGATGCTCGGCGTGAACGCCATCACCACGAGGCCGACGGCCAGCACTATGCCGCCACCGACGACGAACGGCTTCTGCCGGTGGATCTTGTCGGACAACCAACCGGTCAGCCACGCCATCACGCCCAGGCAGACGATCCCGATCAGCGTGGTGACGAGGATCATCGGTGACACCTCCTCGGTCGGCACGTGGAAGCGCTGCAGCAGGACGAATGAGAAGTAGGTGTTCGCCGCCCAGGCCGCCGAGAGCAGGAAGCGAACCGCCCACGCCCACGCGAATGCTGGATGCTGACGCGGGCTCACCCAGTACGACCGGAGGATCAGACCGAGCCCGAGGCGCGGCGCGTCGTTGGGCATCCGGTGCTGCGGATCGCGCGCGACCACCACCGCGATCACGACGCCGGCGGCACTGAGCACGGAGAGCAGGACCCATTGCAGAACCGGGTTGGAGGCCACGATGCTCACGAGCGCGAATCCCACGACCGGGCCGCCGAGCGAGACCACGGCGATGACGCCGGAGACGGCTCCCCGGCGCTTGGGAGCGATCTGGTCGGCGGCGAGCGCGTTGTTCGCTGCCTGCTGGAACGACACGAGCACGAGGATCAGCGCCCAGGCCAGTGCCACCTGCCAGACCTGCGTGGTGAACACCATCGCCAGCAGCAGGATCGCCGCGCCGATGCCGCCGGTGAGGATCCAGGTGCGACGACGACCGAAACGGGTCGTCGTCCGGTCGCTGATCCGGCCCCCGAGCGGGTTGGCGATCAGCGCGGCCAGGCCGCCGATCCCGGTCACGATGCTGAACGCTGCCGTGGCCGCCGGTCCGGCGATCCGCGTCAGATGGGTAGCCAGCAGCAGGTTCACCGGAACCGACGTGCTGATGTACCCGGCAGCCATACTCAGCACCAGGGCACCGGTGACGCGACGCTGCGAGCCGGCGACGACCGTGGGAAGCTCATCATCGGGCGAGAACCCGGCCGAGGGGATGAGCGCGTCGGCGATCTCCGGGAGGCTCATCGCTTGCCCTCCCAAGCCTCGCGCTCGACGCCTGCGGCGTCACTGAGCGGTGCCGTTGCCGTGTCGTAGATCGTGGTGGTCCTCTCGACGGCGTCGTACTGCTGCCAACCCGGGTTGCCGGTCGTGGCGAAGCGGACGAAATCGCGGTGCATGCGCTCGGCCAGTTGCTTCGGTGGATGGCTGCCGAAGTAGTTGACGGCCGGCTGCCCCTGCGCCATCAGCAGCTCCAGGTCGTCGCGTACGAAGGGCAGGTCGATCGCGTGGAACGACCCAGAAGCCGGGGGGATGTTCTCACGCTGCCAGCGAAACTCATACAGCCACGACGGCTCGGGCCGGGCTTCGATGAGGCGGATCGTGGGCATGCGGAACGCCCAGTCGGTCCAGGCGGCCTCCACCAACGCCGCGTTGTCAGCGATGTGCCGCGGGCCGCTGCTGTAGGCGTCCAGCAGAGGCTTGTTCAGCTCCAGTGCCCGCCGCAGGCCGCGGCGCACGAGCGGCGCGAGCGACCCGGCGGCCGCTGCGATGCCGTCCAGCAGCGGCGCCGTCTCGTTGCGGCAGGTGCCCGCGAGCAGGGGGACGCTCGGGTAGGTGCCCGCGGTGGCGAACGGACTCTTCGGCAGGAACTTGGTTCCTTCGACCCCGCGGAAGGGGCTGAGCAGCAGCGCCTTGCGGTCGGCGCGGGCGATGCCTAGTGCGAACGTGCTGCTCGCCTTGGCTGAGGCCTCGGCGGTGCGCTCCAAGCTGACGCCCGACATCCCCTCCACGGTGGGCGCGACACCAAGCTCCTTCGCCACCTGCTTCGTGATGCGGAAGGCCTCGTCAGCATCGACAGAGGCCATCGAGCATCCGCTCTGGGCGATGGCCTGCGCAAACAGGCCGCGCGAAGAAGGGAGCGCCAGGTGGAACATCACGCTGACGCCCCCGCCGGACTGCCCGAAGATCGTCACTCGGTCGGGATC
>NZ_DASWPB010000178.1:0-13435 GCF_036404185.1 Lacisediminihabitans sp.
GACGATCATCCGCTGGCACCTTCAGCTGGGCAACGTCGTGATCCCGAAGTCGGTGACGGCCGAGCGCATCCGGGAGAACATCGACGTCTTCGGCTTCGAGCTGGACGAGGCGGACCTGGCCGCGATCGCCTCGCTGGAGACGGGGGCCAGGACGGGCATGGACCCCGACCTCCACTGAGAGACGGCGCTCACCAGCGCGGGTGGACCGCCGCTCGGAAGTACCGGTCGTAGATGTCCCGGACGGATGCGGTGAACTGCTCCGGCAGGAGCGGCGCCGAGCCGGCCGCGGCGTTCGCCCGCGCCTGCTCGACATTCCGCGCGCCGGGGATCACCGAGCTGACCCCGTCGAGCTGGGAGACCCAGGCCAGCGCGGCCTGAGCGGTCGTGAGTCCTGCCGCCGCCGGCTCCGCCGCGGCCAGCGCGGCGAACTCCTGCGCGGCGAGCACCCCCTGCTCGAAGTCGACGCCGGAGAACGTCTCGCCCACATCGAAGGCCGAGCCGTCCCGGTTGAAGGTGCGGTGGTCGTTGGCGGCGAAGGTCGTCGTGGCGGTGTAGCGACCGCTCAGCAGCCCCGACGCCAGCGGGACTCGCGCGATGATGCCCACCCCCGCGGCGACGGCGGCGGGCAGCACCTCATCGAGGGGCTTGAGACGGAAGGCGTTGAGGATGATCTGCACCGTCGCCGTGCCCGGCCGGGCGATCGCGGCGAGCGCCTCTGCGGCCGTCTCGACGCTGACCCCGTATGCGGCGATCGCGCCGTCGGCGACGAGGGTGTCCAGCGCGTCGTACACGGCGCCCGAGCCGAAGACCGGGGTCGGCGGGCAGTGCAGCTGCACGAGGTCGAGGGTGTCGACCCCGAGGTTGGCCCTCGAGCGGTCGGTCCACGCGCGGAACTTCTCCAGGGTGAAGTTCGCCGGATCCTGGGCCTCGCGGCGCCCCATCTTCGTGGCCACGGTGATGCCGTGGCCGGGGTTGTCGGCGAGATAGCCGCCGATGATCTTCTCGCTGCGGCCGTCTCCGTAGACATCCGCCGTGTCGAAGAAGGTGACGCCGCTCGCGACGGAGGCATCGAGCACGGCACGGGCATCCGCCTCGCTCACGTCACCCCAGTCGGCTCCCAGCTGCCAGGTGCCGAGGCCGATGACGGATACGGTGCGGCCGGTGCGGCCGAGGACACGAGTTCTCATGGACCAAGCCTAGGGCGACGACCGGGCACGGGCCGGCGGCAGACACACGGAGGGGCGAGCGGATTCGCGCCGCTCGCCCCTCCGTGGACCATCCGCTAGTCGCGGAGCTTCTCCTTGTAGTCGTTTTTGGCCTTCGTCGCGTCGCGCTCCGATTCGGCCTTGGAGACCCCGGCCTCCGCGCGCTTGACCTCGGCGTCCGCCTTGACCTCGTCGACCTTGTCGCTCACGCGCTCCTTGGTGTCGTCCGCCCATTCGCCGACCTTCTTACCGGTGGCTTCCGCGGCGTCCTTTGCATTGTCGATCAGACCCATGATTCCTCCTTCAGAAGAACTGTTTGGTCCCGACCGTAGTCTCCCCGGTCGCCATCGCTCCCCTGCTCCCAGAGGACTACCAGAATTCTTCCAGACAGCGGTGCCCTCGACATCCGGTCTTCGCGATCGATCCGCCGCGACGCTTCCTACACTGAGAGGATGACGACCTCGGCGAACTGGGCGGGCAACTACACCTATCGGGCGCGCGGGCTCCGCGAGCCGCGCTCCATCGAGGAGCTGCAGGAGACCGTCGCGGCCTCGAGCAGTCTCACGGCCCTCGGCAGCCGGCATTCCTTCAACGACATCGCCGACTCGGAGACCGAGCAGGTCTCCCTGCGCGCCCTGCCCGCGGAGTTCACGGTGGATGCCGCGGAGCGAACGGCGACCGTCGCCGCCGGAGCGCGCTACGGCGAGTTCGTCCAGCGGCTGCACGACGACGGCTGGGCGATCCACAATCTCGCCTCCCTCCCCCACATCTCCGTCGCCGGAGCGATCGCGACCGGTACCCACGGCTCCGGGGATGCGAACGGCTCCCTCTCGACCGCCGTCGCCGCCCTCGAGCTGGTGACGGCGAACGGCACGCTGCTCACGGTGCGGCGGGAAGAGGCCGACTTCGACGGTCTCGTCGTCGCCCTCGGCGCGCTCGGCATCGTGACGCGGGTGACCCTCGACATCCAGCCGACCTTCCTGGTGCGCCAGGACGTGTTCCTCGATCTGCCGTGGCGCGAGCTGCGCGACCACTTCGATGAGATCACCTCGAGCGGGTACAGCGTGAGCCTGTTCACCGACTGGGGTGGATTCGGGGCGACGCAGGTCTGGGTGAAGAGCCGCATCGACGACCTCCACCCGGCGGCAACAGCCCCCGCCCTGTTCGGGGCGAGGAGGGCGCCCGTCCAGCTGCATCCCCTCCCCGGCGAATCCGGCGAGACCACCACGGAGCAGCTCGGCCTCCCCGGCGCCTGGTGGGACCGGCTCGCCCACTTCAAGCTGGAGTTCACACCGAGCGCCGGCGCCGAGCTGCAGTCGGAATACCTCGTCCCGCGCGAGCACGCCCTGGAGGCGATCGAGGCCGTGCGGGCGCTGGCCCCGCGGATCTCGTCCCACCTGTTCGTCTCCGAGCTCCGCACCATGGCCGCCGACTCGCTCTGGCTCAGTCCGGCGTCGGGACGCGAGACGGTGGGCATCCATTTCACCTGGAGGCAGCACGAGGAGGTCGCGGGGCTCCTGCCCGTCATCGAGGCGGCGCTCGCGCCCTTCGCCGCCAGGCCGCACTGGGGCAAGCTCTTCACGACGGACGCGACCGCTCTCGCCTCGCTCTACCCGCGCCTGCCCGCCTTCCGCGAGCTCGCGGACCGGCTCGACCCGGACGGCGTGTTCCGCAACGACTACCTGCGGCGCACCGTCCTGCCCTAACGCTCGATGCGGCATCCTTGAGAGATGCGTAGCTGCGGCATCCTGCTCTACCGGTACGAGGCCGACTCCGGGCTGGCCGTCTGGATCGGCCACATGGGCGGGCCGTTCTGGGCCGGCAAGGACGCGGCGGCCTGGTCGGTGCCGAAGGGCGAACCGCTGCCGGACGAGACCGAGCTGGATGCGGCGCTGCGCGAGTTCGCGGAGGAGATCGGGGCTCCGGCACCCCGGGCCGAGTATCGCCGGCTGGGCGACTTCAGGCAGCCGTCCGGGAAGATCGTCACGGTGTTCGCCGGCGAGGCCGAGTTCGGTGTCGAGCGGGTCTCGAGCAACACCTTCGATCTCGAATGGCCGCCGCGGTCGGGGCGGATCGGCCGGTTCCCGGAGATCGACGACGCCGGCTGGTTCCCGATCGAGGTGGCCAGGCAGAAGGTGGTGAAGGGACAGGTCCGGATGCTCGACGCGCTGCGCGAGCGACTGGAGGCCGGCGGCGCCGGCCCGTGAGGGTGGTGGTGCCGCTGCCAGCCATCCCTCGTGGCGGGAAAAAATCCCTCGTGGCGGGAGAAAGCGCATCTCGCGGCGGCGAAAGTGTCTCGCGGCGGGAGACGCGCCTCCCGCCGCGAGACACTTTCTCCCGCCATCGACTTTCCCACCATCCCGACGACCGGTCCGCCATCGCGAGGACACGGATGACACGAGCCTCCGACCCGGCCCGGGCGACCCAGCGGGCCTAGAGCTCCAGCATCCTCTCGAGCACGGGAAGCGCGTCGCCCAGCGCCGCGAGATCGGCCTCCGTCGTGTCCTCGAGCAGCGCCGCGATCACATCCGCCCTGTCGGAGCGCGCTCGCATGATGTAGGAGACGCCCTCCGGTGTCGCCTCGATCGAGAAGGCGCGCCGGTCGTTCGCATCCACCTGGCGGGTGACCAGGCCGCGACCCTCGAGGTCGGCGACGAGCCTCGTGATCGTCGCAGCCGCGATGCCCTCCCGATGGGCGAGCTCGTTCAGGCGGAGCGGACCGCACTTCACGATGCTCGACAGCGCGGAGAGGGTGCCGTGGCTGAGCCCCGCGGTCGCTCGCAGCATCTTGCGATTGAGCCGGCCGATCACGAGCGCAAGACGCGCGGCGGTCTCCGTCTTGAGGTCGGGGGCCGCCTCGACGTCGCGATCGCTCATGATCGGTGGGCCTCCTAGCTGATCCGGCTCGTCTGGAGCTCGGGGACGACGAACTCTTCATCATGAAGATAACGCGATCCGCGGAACAGCGAGGCGATCGCCGCGATGAGGGACATGATCGCCGCCGCCGCGAACACGATCACCAGGCCGTCGTGGAACGGCCCGGAGATCAGTTGCGGGAAGAACTCCTTGCCGGTGAGGGTGGCCACGTTCGACTGCGACAGGTGGGTCAGCACGCCGGTCGGACCGAGCAGGCTCTGGATCGGGTTGTAGCCGAGGAAGGCCGCGAACAGGCTGCCGACGGGCGGTGTCTGGGCGATCTGGGAGGCCACGCCCGCCGGGACGCCGTTGGAGACGAGACCGTGATGCAGGGCACCGGGCAGGCTCGAGGCCAGCCCCGCGATCATGAGCGAGAAGAAGATGCCGATGGACAGCGAGGTGCCGGCGTTCTGGAAGGTGCCGGCCATGCCCGATGCCGAGCCACGTTGATTCGCCGGGACGCTGTTCATGATCGCCGTCCGGTTCGGCGAGCTGAACAGACCGGATCCGATTCCGCTCATCAGGGTGATCAGCCCGAACTGCCAGTATTCGAAGTTCACCGGGATGATCAGCAGCAGCAGGAAGGCGCCGGTCACCAGGAGCAGGCCGACGCTCGCGAAGGCACGCGCGCCGAACCGGTCGGAGAGGGCACCGGAGATGGGGCCGGCGATGAGGAAGCCGATGGTAATCGGCAGCAGGTAGATTCCCGCCCACAGCGGGGTGCTCTCGTAGGAGTAGCCGTGCAGCGGGAGCCAGATGCCCTGCAGCCAGATGATGAGCATGAACTGCATGCCGCCGCGGCCGATCGCCGCGAGCAGGCCGGAGAGGTTCGCAAGCGCGAAGGCGCGGATCTTGAAGAGCCTCATCTCGAACATCGGCTGCTTGATGCGCAGCTCCATGAGGACGAAGACGACGAGCAGCAGGATGCCCCCGATGATGCCGGCGAGCACCCAGGGGTTGGTGAACCCGGTCGAACTCCCGCCGTAGGGCTGGATGCCGTAGGTGATGCCGGACAGCAGCGCGGTGAGACCCACGGCGAAGACGATGTTGCCCCACCAGTCCATGCGACCGGGATTCTTGGAGCCGACCTCGTGCAGCGACTTGTACGACCAGATGGTGCCGATGATGCCGATCGGCACGCTCACGAAGAAGACGGCGCGCCAGTCGATGGTCGCCAGGAGGCCGCCGACGATGAGGCCGATGAAGCTGCCGGCGATCGCGGCGACCTGGTTGATGCCGAGGGCGAAGCCGCGCTTGTTGGACGGGAAGGCATCCGTCAGGATGGCGCTCGAGTTGGCGAACAGCATGGCGCCGCCGACCCCCTGGACGAGCCTCCAGACGATAAGCCACATCGCACCGGCGCCGCCGCTCATCGGATCGAGCGCGAGGGCGATCGACCCGATGGTGAAGACGACGAAGCCGAGGTTATAGATCTTGACCCGGCCGTACATGTCGCCCAGCCGGCCGAAGGTGACCACGAGCACCGCGGTGGCGAGCATGTATCCGGTGAGGATCCAGAGCAGGTAGCTGACGTTGCCCGCCTCGAGGGGGTTGAGCTTGATACCGGTGAAGATGGCGGGCAGCGAGATGATCACGATCGAGGAGTTGATGGTGGCCATGAGCATGCCGAGGGTGGTGTTGCTCAGGGCGACCCAGCGGTATCCGGGGTGGTCCTTGCTGAGGAAGAGGCTGCGCGAACGCGGGGAGTTACTGACGGGTGGGGTTGACGACACGGACGGCTCCGGAAGGATTTCGACTCGAGGGATTTATTTGCTTGATGTTAAGCAAGTATAACCCCATTCCGCTGCGTCCGGTCGTCGGCGGTATCGCCCGCGGCGAACGGCGTGAGAGCCGTCGGCCCGGCCTACTCCGCCCCGCCTGAGCCGGCAGTGCGCAGGAACGGCACCACGAATCCCAGCACCGTGTCGACGTCCCTCAGCGTGCCGCCGTGATCCTGCCCCGGCAGTTCGTGGAACGTCGCGTGCGGCATGAGCTCGGCGGCACGCTCGGAGTCGGCGAGCCTGCGCCGATCGCGGGTCGCCGCCAGCAGCAGCGTCGGGGTCTCGAGCAGGGGAAGGCGGGCATCCGGCAGACCCGGCTCGTTCTCCAGCTGCCGGAAGTACGCCAGCAGCGCCGGAGCATCATTGGCCAGCATGGCCGCGGCGGTCTGCGGATCGATCGGACGGCCGGACGCCTCGCCCCAGGCGCGAACGAAGCCGGGCATCCCGCCCTCGGCCAACGCCGTCTCGTACCCCGGGAAGAACAGCTCGGCGACGCTTCCGCCGGGGGAACGGTAGGTGCCCCCTGCCGACACGAAGGAGATCACCCTCTCGGGATGCCGGTCGATGAGCGAGAAACCGATCCTGGCCCCGAAGGAGTATCCGAAGTAGTGTGCGGCGTCGATCCCGAGGGTGTCGAGCACCGCGAGCACGTCGCCCGAGACGGCATCCATGCGGTAGGCCTCGGGGCGGTCTGGCTTGGCGCTGCGTCCGTGGCCGCGCAGGTCGATCGAGATCACGCGGTACTCGTCGCGGAGCGCCCGCACGTAGCCGAGCCCGCGCCAGATGGCCTTGGAGAGGGCCGAGCCGTGCACGAGAAGGAGCGGCTCGCCGGAACCGGATTCCTCGAAGGCGATGCGGGTGCCGTCAAGCGGGTTGATCGTCTCTGCCACCATCCCATCCTCGTCCCCGCCTGCCCGCCTGCCCACCCACCACCCACCCACCACCCGCGTCGACTCGCCTGTCACGAACTGCTCACCAGGATGCCTCTGCGAGCAGTTCGTGACAGGCGAGTCGACGCGGGCATACCTGGGGGCTACCTGGGTGGGCTACCGCCGCTCCCTGAATGCGCCGACCGGGGGCTGTCATGATGGAGGGAGTTCATCTCGCCACTGTCAGGACGGTCGTCACCATGCAACTGGGCATCCATTTCGCGAACTTCACCCTCCCGGGCGGCGCCGATCGTCTCGGCCCGACGCTCGCGGCGACGGCGAGCGCTGCCGAGGAGGCCGGGGCTTCGTGGTTCACGATGATGGACCATTGGTTCCAGATGGAGCAGTTCGCCACCTCCGAGGATCCGATGCTCGAGGGCTACACCTCGCTCGGCTTCGTCGCCGGTCGCACCAGCACCATGAAGCTGGGTCTGCTGGTCACCGGCGTGACCTATCGCCACCCCGGGCTGCTGGCAAAGATCGTCACGACTCTCGACGTGCTCTCCGGCGGTCGCGCGATGCTCGGCATCGGTGCGGCCTGGTACGAGCGCGAGCACAACGGCCTCGGCGTGCCGTTCCCGCCGCTCGCCGAGCGGTTCGGGCGGCTCGAGGAGACCCTGAGGATCTGCCTGCAGATGTGGAGCGACAACGACGGTCCCTTCGACGGCGAGTACTACCGGCTCGCGGAGACGATCTGCTCCCCCCAGCCGATCCAGCGGCCGCATCCCACGATCCTCATCGGCGGTAGCGGCGAGAAGAAGACCCTCAAGCTGGTGGCCAGGTACGCGGATGCCTGCAATCTGTTCTCGATCGGGCCGGAGGGCGTCCAGCAGAAGCTGGAGGTGCTCGCGCGTCACTGCGACGCGGAGGGGCGCGACCCCGAGAGCATCCAGAAGACGATCCTCGGCGGCGACCCGCTCGCGGACCCGGACGGATTCCTCTCCGCCATGGAGGAGTACGCGAGGCTCGGCATCCAGCACGTCCAGATCATGCCCGCCGGGCCGGACCCGGTCGGGTACGTCACCCGACTCGGCGAGACGGTGATCCCCCGGCTCGCCGAGATCGGCTGACCCCGGCACCTCGTGACGCGACCTGCGACTGAGCCCTAGACCCCTTCGCCGGGGAGACCGCCCGGGAGATGTTTGCGGGAGGACACCCCGACCAGCGCATAGGAGACGACGGCGAGCCCGACGACCACCCAGAGCACGGTCGCGAGAGGCACGACGCCCACGACGGCGGCGATCAGTGCCGGCGCGAGGAAGCCGATGTAGGCGACGGCGTAGAACACGCCGGTGAGGCCGGCGAGGTCGCGAGGGCCGGCGATCCGCTGCACCTCGAGCAGGGCGGAGACGAGGCCGATGCCCATGCCGACCCCGATGACGAGGTTGGCCAGGAGGCCGATCCACACCGACTGGGCGGCGATGGCGACCGTCGTGACGGCGATGCCGAGGGCCATGATGAACACCGCAGTGGCGAGTCCCCTGGCGCTCGTGACCGAGTGCACGCGCTTGGCGATCGGCTGGATGGCCGAGGAGGTCCCGAGGGCGACGACGGTGGCCACCGTCGCGAACACCAGCCCCCACTGACCGGTCGCCCCCCGCAGCTGGGTCGGAAGGTAGCCGTAGCCGATGGCGGCCGAGGTGAAGATCCAGGGGGCCGCGACGACCACGACCCGGATGAAGCGCCGATGCCCCGCGGACGGCACCCTGAGCTGACGCCACCACGGCCCAGCGACACCGCCGCTTCGCTGTGTCTCGGGAGCCCGCAGGACGACGATGGCGAACGGGACCGTCACGAGGATGTGGATGAGGAAGGGCAGCACCTCGGGGATCGGGCCCCACTGGGCGATGAGCCCGGCGACGAGCGCTCCGATGGCCGAGCCGAGGGTGAAGGCGAGGGATCCGCGCCTGGCGCCGGAGCTCTCATCCGCGGCCCGGTCGTATGGCGCCTGGGACAGCTCCTTCATCCAGCTGTTCCCGACCGCCATCGCCACCCCGACGGAGCCGCCGGAGAAGAGACGGCCGACGATGAGGAAGCCGGGGCCGAACTGGCCGAAGGCGAGGAAGGCGCTGCCGAGCAACGCGCAGCCGACGCCGACGAGCATGAGCGGCTTCCGACCGTGCCGATCGGACAGCGACCCAGCGATGAGGAGGGCCGGTGCCAGTCCGAGCACATAGACCCCGAGGAAGAGGTTGACCCACAGCGAACTGTAGTGGGCGCGCTGTTCATACATGAGCAGGAGCGGGCTGAACTGGTTGCCCGCCCAGGAGCAGACGAAGATGACGCCGAAGATGGCGAGCCACGGCGGGATCCGGCGGCCGGAGCCGATGGCGCTCACAGCATGCCCCTGATCCGGTCGACGTGCCTGCCGAGCACCTCGGCGTAGGCCGCGGCATCCTCGCTCGCGAGCGCCTCGGCGAGCGCGCGATGCTCGTCGAGGGATGCGGCGAGGTGCTCCGAGCGCATGCGCATGAGCTGGTGCCGGAGCCGCTGCTGGCGGTCCCGGATGAGCCGGGTGAAGTGCATGGCGATCGAGTTGCGGGAGGCGACCACGATGGCGGTGTGGAAGTCGTCGTCGGCGTCGACGAAGGCATCCACGTCCCCCGCCGCCACGTATTCGGCCTGCCGCTCCAGGAGTCCGGCGAGCACGGGAGCCAGGTCGTCCTGGAAACCGGAGCGGATGATGCGCGCGGCCGCCGCGGATTCCACGGCCTCGCGCATCTCCACCACGTCCTCCGCCTCGCTCGGCGAGATCGGCCGGACGATGGCGCCCTTGCGCGACTCCAGGGTGATGAGCTCCTCGGCGGCGAGCCTGAGGAATGCCTCGTGCACGGGGGTGCGGCTGATGCCGAGCTCGTGACAGATGACGTTCTCGCTGATGGCCGTGCCGCCGGCCAGCTCCCCGCGGACGATGCTCGACTTGGTGTGCAGATAGGCGTGCTCCGCCGCCGACTCGGTGTCGGAGGAGAGGGTGGGATTCGAGGTCACCCGACCATCCTAGCTGTTGCATGCAACCTTGCATGCAAGCAGTTCGCGCCTCCGGTCATCCCCCTGGCCCGCTCGCCTGTCACGAACTGCTCTCTGCGAAGGGCCAGCCGACCGTTGGTGACAGGCGAGTGGACCGGGTTGGGAGGGTGGATGGGTGGGCAGGGGCGGCGGGCAGGCGGCGGGGTGGGCGGGCGGTCAGGGCGCGGGCGCTGGGCCGGTGCTCGCGCGGGGCAGGAGCACGGCCCGCGGACCCTCGCGGCTGGTGCCCGGCCCGCCGTCGATCAGCTCCAGGAGCAGGTCGGCGGCCATCGATCCCATCCTGGGCACGTCGCGATGCATCGCGGAGAGGGCCGGATGCGTGACCTGGCAGAGGGAGGAGTCGTCCCAGGCGAGAAGGGACAGCTCCTGCGGCACGGCGATCCCGAGTTCCGCGGCGACCCCGAGGCCGGCGACGGCCATGATGTCGTTGTCGAAGACGATGGCCGTCGGCGGGTTGTCAGAGCCCAGCAGGGATCGGGTCGCGCGAGCGCCGTCCTCACCGGAGAAATCCGTGGTGACGATGCGCGGGGTCTCGAGGCCGTTCTCCGCGGCGACTCGGAGCATCGTCTCGTTGCGCACTCCGATATGGGTGAACTCCGGCATCCCGGAGACCCTGGCCAGCCTGCGGTGACCGAGCCCGATCAGGTAGCGAACGGCCTCCGCGGTCGCACGCACGTCATCGGTCCAGATGTGCGGGAGGCCCTCCGATTCCTCGTGATTGGTCACATAGACGGTGGGGATGCCGATGCGGCGCAGGGCCTCGATCCGCCGGTCCTGGACGGTGCGGTCGACGACGATGACCCCGTCGACACGACGCTCGGCCCACCACTTCTCGTAGGTCGCGATCTCGCTGTGCGGGTTCTGGACGACGTGCAGGGTCAGGGCGACGTCTCGCGCCGCGATGACCTCCTCGATTCCCGAGATGAACTCCATGAAGAACGGCTCGGCCCCCAGCATCCGCGCCGGCCGGACCAGGACCAGCCCGACGGAGCCCGCGCGGGACCGCGACAGCGAGCGCGCCGCGACATTGGGCGTCCAGCCCAGTTCCCTGGCGATGTCGAGGACCCGCCGTCGGGTCTCCTCGGAGACGCCCGGCTTGTTGTTGAGGGCATAGGACACGGCGCCCTTGCTCAGGCCGGCCTTCCTGGCGATGTCGTTGATCGTGACGGAGGACATCCGTGGACATCGCCGCCTTCCGGGCTGGAAATCGTGTGGATTGGGACGACGCCACTCTATCGGGCGGGGTTCACTCAACCGGTTCAGTTAGACTGGCCCACAGCACCACCGACAGACGTGGTGAGCCCCGGAAGGAACCAACTGCGATGAAGCGGCAGTCCCACAAGATCATCCACAACGGCGAGCCGACGACCTGGATCGGAGTCAACTTCTGGTCAAGGGTGGGCGGCCCGCGCATGTGGCGCGATTACGACGCCGCCGTCGTCGGCGAGGAGCTCGCCGTCATGCGGGACCACGGCATGACCCTGACCCGCAGCTTCTTCTACTGGCACGACTTCATGCCCACCGCCGACGCCCTCGACGAGGTGCTGGTGGAGCGCTACCGCGACTTCCTCGACCAGCATGAGAAGCTCGGCATGACCACGATCCCCACCTTCCTCGTCGGGCACATGTCCGGTGAGAACTGGGACCCGAGCTGGCGGGAGGGCCGTGAGCTCTTCAGCGACGTGACCTTCGTCGCGAAGCAGGCCTGGTACGTGCGCGAGCTGACGGCACGGTTCGCTGATCACCCGGCGGTCGCGGGATGGCTGCTGAGCAACGAGATCCCGATCTACGGCAACTGGCACACCGCCGGCGTCGGGACGAACGACTCCGAGGTCGTCGGCAGCTGGGCGCAGATCCTCATCGACGCGGTGCGCGCGGGTGGCGGGACCCAGCCCGTGTCCATCGGCGACGGCGCCTGGGGCGTCGAGACCACCGGACGGGACAACGGATTCCGCATCCGCGAGCTCGCCGGGCTCGTGGACTTCCACGGCCCGCACGTGTACCGGATGGAGACGGATCCGGTACGTCAGAACCTCGGCTCCGCCTTCATCTGCGAGCTGCTCGACATCGGCGGGAAGCCCGTCGTCATGGAGGAGTTCGGGCTCACCAGCGACTATGTGAGCGAGGATAACGCCGCCCACTACTACCGGCAGGTCCTGCACAACACCCTGCTCGCCGGAGCGACCGGCTGGATCACCTGGAACAACACCGACTACGACAACCTCTACGATCAGGCGCCCTACAGCCACCACCCGTTCGAAATGCACTTCGGCCTCACCGACAAAGACGGCCGGCCCAAGGCCCAGGCGGTCGAGGTGAAGCACTTCGCGGAGCTGGCCCACCGCATCGGCTTCGAGCGCCTCACCCGGCCGGATTCCGAGACCGCGCTGCTCGTCTCCTCGTACCTCGAGGCGCAGTACCCCTTCACCGATCCGATGGATGCGCCGATCGTCTTCGACGTGGCACGACAGTCCTACATCGCGGCCCGCGAGGCGGACATCCAGGTCGGTGTCGCCCGAGAGCTGGACGGCGTGCCGGACGACTGCTCGCTGTACCTAGTCCCCTCGGCGAAGCAGCTGCTCGCCGGCACCTGGCGCACGCTGGTCGAGCGCGCCGAGAACGGCGCGACCGTCTACGCCTCCGTCTACTACGGGGAGCACGGCACCCAGCGCGGCCCGTGGTGGCCGAACCTCGACGAGATGTTCGGCGTGACGAAGAGGACCCGCTACGGCCTGGTGGATCCGATCGTCGAGGACGAGCTGCGGATCTCCTTCCTCGTCCCCTTCGGCGGGATCGCCGCCGGAGAAGAGCTGACCTTCCCCGTCGGCGGCAATGAGAACTCGCGCGCCTACCTGCCGGTGGAGGCGACGGATGCCGAGGTCATCGCCGTGGACCAGCACGGCAGGCCCGCGCTGCTGCGCCGCAGGACCGGCTCCGGCTGGATGGTGCTCGGCACCTATCCCTTCGAGTATTTCGCCACCGTGACGCCCTTCGTCAACCCCGAGTCCACCTGGCGGCTCTACGACGCCCTGGCGACCGAGTCGAAGGTCGTGCGGGACGTGCGGGTCGAGGACCCGCGAGTCACCGTCGGGCGGATGGACCACGAGGACGGCCGCCGGTTCGTCTGGTTCGTCAGCCAGTCGGACGAGGCGCTGAGCGTCACGCCGTCCACCGTGACCGGGCACCTCGTCGGCGAGGACGGCGACCGGATCGATCGTCTGGACCTCGCGCCGTACGCCGTGACGGTGCTCGAACTGCGCGACTGAGCCGGACGCATCCACCCGCCCCGGTCGCGGCGGGAGAAACGTCCGCCGTCCCGCGTCGCGGCGGGAGAAGCGGTGTCGCGGCGGGAGGCACGACTCCCGCCGCGACGCCGTTACCCCGCCGCGAAAGGTAAGTAGTCCTGCCGCGGCGCCGTTTCTCCCGCCACCGGCACCCCACGCCGCCGCCCGCCCCGGTCGCGAGTCCCCGGACTAGGAGCCGATCAGCTCGTTCGGAACGGCCGGGGTGGCGTCGTGGATGAAGGCCGGCGCCTCCGAGGCGAGCAGCCTGCGGGCGGGCGGACGCGCATCCAGTT
>NZ_DASWPB010000179.1:0-2578 GCF_036404185.1 Lacisediminihabitans sp.
AGGATCGCCGCGCGGATCACGGGCGAGCTCGAATCCCAGTCCATCCTCAACACCCTCATCTCCGACACGCTCGCCGAGGACCGGTAGGTGGGGTTCATCGGACCGCTCATCAACGGCGGCAGCCTCGGACTCGCCCTTCCCATCGCCCTGCTCGCCGGGCTCATCGCCTTCGCCTCGCCGTGCGTCCTCCCGCTCGTGCCCGGCTATCTCGCCTACATCGGCGGATTCGCCGCCACCCAGGAGCGGAAGGGCCGCGGCCGGCTCGTGCTCGGCGTCGCCCTGTTCGTGCTCGGCTTCAGTGTCGTCTTCGTCGCGATCAACCTCGTCTTCGCCTCCGCCGGCGCCCTGCTCATCCCGTGGATCGACCTCATCACCCGCGTCATGGGCCTCGTGCTCATCGTGATGGGACTGGTCTTCATCGGCCAGTTCAGCTTCCTCCAGCGCAGCTTCAAGACCGAATGGCGGGTCGCGACCGGCCTGGGCGGGGCCCCGCTGCTCGGCATCGTCTTCGGACTGGGCTGGACCCCCTGCATCGGGCCGACGCTCAGCGCCGTGCTCTCGCTCAGTCTTGGCAGTGGTGATCCTTGGCGGGGCGTCTTGCTCGGCGTCGTCTACTGCCTCGGTCTCGGCATCCCGTTCCTGCTCGTCGCCCTCGGCCTCAACTGGGTGACCGGTTCCGTCGCCTGGCTCAAGCGTCACATCCGCGTGATCAACATCATCGGCGGCGCCCTGCTCATCCTGATCGGAGTGCTCATGGTCAGTGGTCTCTGGCGCATCCTCATGTCGAAGCTCGGGGCGGTGATCCTCGGTTATGAGCCGGCCCTCTGATCACTTCGATTCCCCCGCTCCGCAGCCGAGGACCGATGGGGTGAACCAGCCGAGACTGGGTCTCGTCGGGTATCTGCGCTTCTTCTGGCGCCAGCTGACCAGCATGCGCACGGCGCTCTTCCTGCTCCTCCTGCTGGCGATCGCCGCCGTCCCCGGATCGCTGTTCCCGCAGCGCAGCTCCGACCCGAACGGCGTCACCCAGTACTTCGCGGACAACAAGGCACTCGCGCCCGTCCTCGACAAGCTGCAGCTGTTCGACGTCTACACGTCGGTCTGGTTCTCCGCCATCTACCTGCTGCTGTTCATCTCCCTCATCGGTTGCGTCATCCCGCGCACCACTTTCCACCTCAAGGCGCTGCGGTCCAGGCCGCCCAGGACTCCCGTCCGCCTCGAGCGGCTGGCGGCCTTCCGCGCCTACGAGATCGCCGGCGACCAGGCGGATGCCGCGGGTGCTCCCATCACGGCCGCCTCCGCCGTCGAGTCCGCCCGCGGCCTGCTGAGGAAGTCCGGCTATCGGGTGCAGGTCTTCGACGGACGCGGCCCCCGCGGGGCGGAGCTCTCCGTCTCCGCCGAACGCGGCTACATGAGGGAGACCGGCAACCTGGTCTTCCACACCGCGCTCATCGGCATCCTGCTGGCCGTCGGCATCGGCAGCGGCTTCGGCTATACGGGACAGCGGGTGCTCGTGGTCGGCCAGGCCTTCGCCAACGTGCGGCTGACCTACGACTCGTTCAATCCCGGGCGGTTCTTCACGGACTCGGCGCTGAAGCCATACCGGCTCATCCTCAACAAGTTCACCGCGACCTACGAGGAGAAGAACGCCAACGCCTACGGCCAGCCAACGGACTACACGGCGAACGTGACCACCTACAACGCGGCGGGCACGGCGACCAAGGCGGTGATCAAGGTCAACGACCCGCTGCACATCGGCGGCAACAACATCTACCTGCTCGGCAACGGCTACGCACCGAAGATCACGGTCCGCGATCCGGCGGGCAAGGTGGTGTTCTCCGAGCCGGTTCCGTTCCTCCCTCAGGATGCCAACCTCACCTCGCTCGGCGTCATCAAGGTCCCCGACGGACTCGCCTCCCAGGTGGGCATGCGCGGCTTCTTCTACCCGACCGCCGCGAGCCTGAGCACCGGGGCCCTCGCCTCCACGCATCCGGACCTGCGTAATCCGAAGCTGTCCCTGCTCGTCTACAAGGGCGACCTCGGGATCGACAAGGGAGCACCGAAGTCGGTCTACACGCTCGACACCGACAAGATGACGGAGATCGCCGGCACCGGTGCGGACGGTGCCGACGCCGGCCCGATCCAGCTCACGCCCGGCCAGACGGTCAAGCTGCCGGACGGGCTCGGCTCGATCACCTTCGAGAACACGGCCCCGAAGTCCGACCCGGACGACCTCGAGAAGAGCGTCCCCCGGTACGCCTCGCTCGACGTGCATCGCGACCCCACCCAGGGCTGGGTCCTCTTCTTCGCCGTCTGCGTCGTGCTCGGTCTGCTCACGTCGCTCTTCATCCCGCGCCGGCGGGTGTGGGTCAAGGCGATCGAGCAGGATGACGGGATCGTCCGGCTCGAGTACGCGGGGCTGGCGCGGGGCGAGGATCCCGGCCTGGACAATGCGGTGGCCGACATCGCGGCCCGCCATTCTCAGCAACTCGGGCTTAGGCTGACGGAGTGAACACCGAAACCCTGGCGTCCTACTCTCTTGTCGCGATCTACTCCGCGATGGGGGTCTACCTCTTCG
>NZ_DASWPB010000180.1:0-2360 GCF_036404185.1 Lacisediminihabitans sp.
CAGCTCCCGCCGCTCGCCGGCAAGATCGTGCACGAGGGTGAGCTCGTCGTCGTGATCGGCTCGATCGCCAAGCGGGTGCGGGCCGCCGACTACGCGAGCGTGGTCTTCGGCTACACGATCGGCAACGACGTGACGGCCAGGGAACAGATGGTCTCCGACGGCCAGTGGACTCGGGCCAAGGGCTACGACACCTTCGCGCCGCTCGGCCCGGTCATCGAGACGGAGCTCGACTGGCGGGGCCTCGAGATCCAGACCTCCGTCGACGGCGAGAAGCGTCGCCACGGCAACACCCGCGACATGATCCACGGCATCCCGGAGATCATCGAGTTCGTCTCGGACGTCTGGACCCTGCTGCCCGGAGACGTCATCATGACCGGAACGCCCGCTGGCCTCGGTGAGATCGTGGACGGCCAGACCGTCGACATCACGATCGAGGGGATCGGCACCCTGAGCAACCCGGCGAAGACCCGGGGGTGAGCGTTTCCGCGGGGCGGCTGTCCTGGCTGCCCGGGGTCGCGCTGGCCGGGGCCGGGGCAGCCGCCGGCTACGGGGTGCACGCCCTGCTGCCCGGCCTCCCCTGGCTGACCGCGTCGCTCATCCTCGGGGTGATCACCGGCTGCATCCCGGCCGTCCGGCCCTCCCTCGAGGGGGTGCTGAGGCCGGGGCTCGCCGTCGCCTCCCGCCGGCTGCTGCGCCTGGGCATCGTCGTCCTCGGGCTCAAGCTCAGCCTCGGCGACATCGCCGCGCTCGGCTGGGTGGCCATCCTCTCCATCGTCGCCCTCGTCGGGGTGAGCTTCGTCCTCACCTGGCTCATCGCGCGGCTGTTCCGCCTGGAGGGCGACCAGCCCGTCCTGCTCGCCGCGGGGTTCTCCATCTGCGGGGTATCCGCGGTCGGCGCGATGGCGGCCGCTCGGGGCGCCGACGATCGGGACACCGGCACTCCCATCACCATGGTCACCCTCTACGGCACGCTCGCGATCGTGGTGCTGCCCGCCCTCTCCGGGCTGCTCGGCCTCGACTCGCGGCAGTTCGGCCACTGGGTCGGGGCGAGTGTGCACGACGTCGGCCAGGTGGTCGCGACGGCGCAGACCGCGGGGGCCGCCGCGCTCGCCATCGCCGTCGTGGTCAAGCTGACCCGGGTGCTCATGCTCGCGCCCATGGTGGCGATCGCCTCCATCCAGACCCGCAGGCGGGCGACCGGGTCCGCGTCGGCATCCGTCCGTCCCGCCATCGTGCCGCTCTTCATCGTCGGCTTCCTCGTCGCGGTGCTGCTGCGCTCCTTCGTGCCGCTCCCGGACGTTGTGCTCTCGATCGCGGACATCCTGCAGTCGGCCCTGCTGGCCGCCGCGCTCTTCGGGATCGGCGCCTCCCTGCGCCTCGAGCAGCTCGTCCGATCCGGTCTGCGGGCGCTCGGCGCAGGCCTCGTCGCGTGGGTGGTCATCCTCGGCCTCGCGCTCGGCCTGGTATACCTGACCTGACAGAAGGATTGCTGCGATGACCGCTCTAGACAGACCCAGGAACACGTTCTCCACCGCGCGGTGGTACCGCATCCTGGCCGTGCTCGTCTTCGCCCTCGGCGGCGCGATCGTGCCGGTCATCGGATGGCTGGTCGGTCTCGTCATGGTGTGGCTCTCTCCCGTGTGGACCCGCCGGGAGAAGTGGTGGGCGACGGGGGTGGCGCCGATCGTGACGATCGTCGTCTTCATCGTGGCCGTGATCCTGCACGGCGCCGGGGTGGACGAGGCGCCTCTGGCCGTGGTCGTCGCCGTCGTGCCGATCGTCGCCAACCTGGTCGTCAGCGTCGGACTCTGGCGGGGCACCGGCGTCATCGTGCCGCCCGAGGAGCCCGAACGCCGCTAGGAGGCCGCCGGTAGGATTGGTGGCGATGTCTGCCACCTTCTCCACCGCCACCGGCGCGGATGTTCGCGTCCGCTTCTGCCCGTCTCCCACCGGAACGCCCCACGTCGGGCTCATCCGCACGGCCCTGTTCAACTGGGCGTACGCCAGGCACACCGGCGGCAAACTCGTCTTCCGCATCGAAGACACCGACGCCGAACGCGACTCAGAAGAGAGCTACGAGCAGCTGATCGACGCGCTGACCTGGCTGCGCATCGATTGGGATGAAGGCGTGAACGTCGGCGGCCCCGACGGGCCGTACCGGCAGTCGCAGCGTATGCCCATCTATCTCGATCTCATCGAGAAGCTGAAGGCATCCGGCCACCTGTACGAGAGCTTCTCGACGACCGAAGAGATCGATGCGCGCAATGCCGCGAACGGCCGCGCCAAGCAGCTCGGCTATGACAACTTCGACCGGAATCTGACCGACGACGACCGGGCGGCCTACCGTGCCGAGGGGCGTC
>NZ_DASWPB010000181.1:0-1727 GCF_036404185.1 Lacisediminihabitans sp.
TTGTACGGGAGATTGCCGTACAATCGAGCAATGAGCATGGCAACCAAGAACACCAGGATCGAATTACGCCTGACCGGCGAACAGAAGAGCGAAATCGAACAGGCCGCGGCCCTGTCCGGTCGGTCCGTGACGGATTTCTCCGTGCCCCTTCTGGTGGAGCGGGCGAATGACGTGATTCGGCAGGCGCGCGAGCTTCACCTCTCGCGAGAGGCCTGGGATGCGTTCAACGACCTTCTGGATCAGCCGGCGAGGCCGATCGACGGCCTGGCGGATCTGCTTCGGCGCCCGTCCGTCTTCGCCGAGTGACCCTCTTCGCGCGCCCTCGCGCGATTGCCGAGTCGGACGTATGCGCCGAATTCGACTGCGGGGAGACGACGCTGAACGACTGGCTCAGGTCTCGGGCGGTCACGAACGAGAAAGCGGGTGCATCGCGCACCTTTGTCAGCATCGAGCGCGAGTCGGGTGTGGTCGCGGGCTACTACTGCCTCTCCGCGAGCGCTCTGGTGCGGGGCGAGGCGGCGCCGCGGCTCCGGAGGAACATGCCTGATCCCATCCCCGTTGTCCTGATCGGACGCCTCGCCGTCGACCGCAGGTTCGCCAGGAACGGTCTGGGTGTTTCCCTCCTCAAAGACGCGGTCACCAAGGCAATCGAGGCGTCGCGCCTCATCGGGTCCCGCGCCGTCATCGTCGAGACCGTGAACGCTCGAGCCGAGGACTTCTATCGCCCATTCGGTTTCGATCTCATCCCGGGCGGCTCGGGGGCCATGTACCTGCTCACGCGGGATGCAGAGGCGACCGTCGCGGCGCTCTGACCGCTGAGCCCGCCAACGGATACGCTCTGGTCAGGAGGTGACCCCCATGGACTACGTGATCGCGTTCTGCGGATTTCTCGGCGGCTGGCTGCTCGTCGCCGGCCCGCTCTACCAGGCCGCGCTCGAACTGCGGGAACAGGAGATCGACCGGGAGCAGATCGAGGCGGCGGCCTCGACCGTTCCCGTCCCGCCGAAGCTGTCCCTGTGGTGGTGGTTGCTTCCACCGGTGGCCTACGTCGTCCAGCGCCGCAGGTCGATGGCCTACCGTCGCTCGGTCGTCGAGGTCCTCTCTCCCGAGCAGCTCGCCCAGACCGTCGCCTTCCTCAACAAGGCGAGGGGCTGGCTCATCGTCGCCTCCGGGGCCTTCCTCCTCGCGCTCAAGGAGACCTGGGAGCTGCGCGAGCTGTTGGACTGGCCCGTGCTGGTGTTCTGGGTGCTCGTGGTCGTCGCCGCGGGGCTGTGCGTCGGCAACGTCGTGGTCACCATGGCCGGCACCGCTCGCGCTCTCAAACGCGACGAGGCGGATGCGCTCAGGCGCCCTGGCGCGCGTGGGGCGCGAACATGATGACGGCGACTCCGAGCAGGCAGATGATCGCGCCGACGACGTCCCAGCGGTCGGGTTTGAATCGATCGACGAGCACACCCCAGACGAGGGCACCGGCGACGAACACGCCCCCGTATGCCGCGAGGATGCGTCCGAAGCTCGCCTCCGGCTGCAGCGTGGCGACGAAGCCGTAGGCGCCGAGGGCGAGCACACCCAGCCCGGCGAGCCACCAGGACCTCCCCTCGCGCACCGACTGCCAGATCAGCCAGGAGCCGCCGATCTCCGCGAGGGCTGCCAGGGCGAAGAGGACGACGATGCGAAGGACGGTCATGATCGATTATCTCCAGAAGCCGCTCCGCCGCCGCCGACGG
>NZ_DASWPB010000182.1:0-32227 GCF_036404185.1 Lacisediminihabitans sp.
ACTGTTCTGATGCTCTACACGACGACGACGCCGGCGGCCAAGCGCGCCGCCTTCCGCGCGGAGCTCGCGACCGGAGCGCTGCTGCGCCTTCCCGGGGCCTTCAACCCGCTGAGCGCGCGCCTCATCCAGGACAAGGGCTTCGACGGCGTCTACATCTCCGGCGCGGTCATCGCCGCCGACCTCGGGCTGCCGGACATCGGGCTGACCACGCTGACCGAGGTCGCCCAGCGGGCGAAGCAGATCAGCCGGATGACCGACCTGCCCACGCTCGTGGACGCCGACACCGGATTTGGCGAGCCGATGAACGTCGCGCGCACCGTGCAGGAGCTCGAGGACGCCGGCGTCGCCGGACTGCACATCGAGGACCAGGTCAACCCGAAGCGCTGCGGCCACCTCGACGGCAAGGCGGTGGTCGGTCTCGAGACCGCGACCAAGCGCATCCGGGCGGCCGTGGATGCGCGGCGCGACCCGAACCTGCTGATCATGGCCAGGACGGACATCCGCGCCATCGACGGCCTCGCCGCCGCGATCGACCGGGCGAAGGCGCTCGTGGACGCGGGCGCGGACGCCATCTTCCCGGAGGCGATGGAGGACCTTGCGGAGTTCGAGGCCGTCCGCGCGGCGGTCGAGGTGCCGATCCTCGCCAACATGACGGAGTTCGGCAAGAGTCGCCTGTTCACCACCGACGAGCTGGCTGGTGTCGGCGTCAACGTCGTCATCTACCCCGTCAGCCTGCTGCGCATCGCGATGGGCGCGGCCGAGCGCGGGCTCGAGACGATCACCCGCGAGGGCTCGCTCACGAGCGAGGTCGCGGGCATGCAGACCAGGGCGCGGCTCTACGAGCTGCTCGACTACGAGGGATACACCGCGTTCGACACCTCGGTCTTCACCTTTCCGATTCCGGCACATCCGAGCGAAGGAGCAGAATGAGCGATTCAGCCAGCACCCACCAGGCACCGGCACCGACACCGCACAGGGGACTCGTCGGGGTGGTCGCCGACTACACCGCCGTCTCGCGGGTCAGCACGGAGAGCAACTCGCTCCTCTATCGGGGCTATCCCGTGCAGGAGCTCGCGGCGAGATGCTCCTTCGAGGAGGTCGCCTACCTGCTGTGGCACGGTGAGCTTCCCGACGAGAAGCAGCTCGCGGATTTCGAGACCCTCGAGCGCTCGCTGCGGACCCTGGACGAGCCGACGAGGCGGGTGATCGACGAGCTGCCGCTCACCGCGCATCCGATGGACGTGCTGCGGACCGCCGTCAGCGTCATCGGCGCCAACGATCCCGACGTGATGAACTCGGCACCGGAGGCCAACCTCGCCAAGGGCATGGCCCTGTTCGCGAAGATCCCCGCGATCATCGCCTACGACCAGCGCAGGCGCCACGGCGACGACCTCATCGAGCCGCGGGACGATCTCGGCTACAGTGCGAACTTCCTGCACATGGCCTTCGGCGAGGTGCCCGACCTGGTGGTCGTGAACGCCTTCGACGTGTCCATGATCATGTACGCCGACCACTCGTTCAACGCGTCCACGTTCACCGCGAGGGTCATCACCTCGACCCTCGCCGACCTCTACTCCGCGGTGGTCGGCGCGATCGGTGCGCTCAAGGGACCGCTGCACGGCGGGGCGAACGAGGCCGTCATGCACATCTTCGACGAGATCGGCAGTGCGGATCGGGTGGGCGAATGGCTGGATGCCACGCTCGCCGAGAAGCGCAGGGTCATGGGATTCGGCCATCGGGTCTACAAGAACGGCGACTCCCGTGTTCCGACGATGAAGGCGGCTCTCGACACGCTCATCGAGGAGCACCAGGCGCAGGACCTCCTCGAGCTCTACACGACGCTGGCGACCCAGATGCAGGAGCGCAAGAACATCAAGCCCAACCTCGACTACCCGTCCGGTCCCGCCTACCACCTCATCGGCTTCGACACGGAGACCTTCACCCCGCTGTTCGTCGCCAGCCGCATCGTCGGCTGGACGGCGCACATCATGGAGCAGCTCTCGTCGAACACCCTCATCCGGCCGCTGAGCATGTACAACGGCCATCCGGAGAGGCACCTGGGCTAGCGTTCGGCGAGCACCACCCGCTCGCCGCGCGGAGTCAACACGAGCATCCCGGTTCCCGCGAACGCGGCCCTCAGGTCGTCGCGGCTCTCGCTGAAGTGTTGCCAGTCCTCGGTGTGAAGGCCGACCACGATGCCGGCACCGAGCATCCGGGACGCCGTCACGGCATCCGCGGAGGTGAGGGTCAGTGGCGCGTCGACGGCCGGGATGCGGGCGGCACCGGCGAAGAGCAGGGCGATGTCGATGTCGGGGAAGCGCTCGCCGATCTGGCCGACGAGGGGGAGGGATGCGTTGTCGCCGCTGACGTACACGGTGGGTTCTCCCGGGGCCTCGAGCACGAAGCCGATGACCGGCCCGGTGCGCTGTTCGGAACCGGCCGGACCGTGCAGCGCGGGGACGGCGGTCACCGTGAGACCGCCGATCTCCTGGCTCTCCCAGTCGTCGAGTCCGATGAGGCTGCCGCCGAACAGGTCGGTGGCGGCCTGCTGGGTGCTGAAGGTCGGCACGCCTCCGGCGATCAGCTCGAGGCCCTCGTAGTCGAGGTTGTCCTTGTGGCCGTGGTGGGAGAGCAGCACGAGATCGACCGCGCCCAGCTCCGTCCGGGAGACGCCGGGGCCGCGGGTCTTGACGAGGGTCGTCGTGCCGGGAGCGGAGTAGGTCTGCGGCCCGTCGAAGGTGGGGTCCGTGACGATGCGCAGGCCGGCGTACTCGAGCAGCGCGGTCGGTCCGCCGATGTAGGTGATGGCTGTCGTAGGCATGTCCAGAGCCTAGGAGATCCGATCCCGATTAGCCGAGAAGAGCGGTCGGTTTGAGCGCGGCCAGGAGGCCGTGAACGGTGCGCACGTGCGGCACGGGGACGGCGTGGCGGTCGGCGGCCGCCAGCATCGCGCCGGTCAGATAGGTGTATTCCAGGGCACGCCCGTTGCGCCGGTCCAGCTGCATCGACGTCGCGCCGTTTCGCGGCAGGCGGTCGAGCTGGGCGAGGAGTGAGACCGTCGCATCCTGCGGCATGCCGACCCCTTCCGCCCTCGCCACGTCGACGCCCTCGCTGAGCATCGCCTGGACGATCGGCCGGAGCTCCTCGTCTGCGGTGACCTCCATGGTGCGATCGGTGAGGGTGGTCAGCGGGTTGAGGGCGACGTTCATGATGAGCTTCGACCAGGCCTGCGCCTGGAAGTCGTCGGCGAGACGCACGGGAACGGATGCGCCGACGAGCGCCGCGAACTCCCGGCCGGCAGCCCCGGCCGGCAGGGTGATGCCGGTCGCCTCGCGGCAGATCACGAGGTCGCGGCTCAGCTTCTCCGCGGCGATGTAGACGATGCCGGGAACGACCCGATCCTCCGGGACCCACCGGGCGACGCGCGACGCGTGCCCGATCCCGTTCTGCAGGACGACCACCCTCGTGTTGTCGTCGACGAGCTCTTCCAGCCACACCCCGATGCCGGCGGTGTCCTGGGCCTTCGTGGTGATGACCACCCAGTCGACCGGAGTCATCCGGCTCTCCCGGGTGAGGATCCCGGCATCCACGACCCGTCGTTCGCCGTCGAGCTCGAGGGTCATCCGCTCGGTCGCGGTTCGCCGGCAGAGCATCACGTCGGCGGCACCGGAGAGGGCGTCGGCCATGACCGTTCCGATGGCGCCCGCTCCGACGATCGCGATGCGCGGGCGCGCGGATGCCGGGTCGACGGAGGTCATGTCCCTAGACTCGTTCATGTGGACGCGGTGCGCAAATGAGCCGCCAGAGCTGCGCATTATGCTCAAGAGAGCGTCCGATAGAGGGACGAAGGGGCGCACGATGACAGGTCTCGATTCGGTCGACGCGAGGATCCTGCTGGCGCTCGACGACGACCCGGATGCGACGATCCTCGCCCTGTCCCGCAGGCTCGGGCTCGCGCGGAACACCGTCCACGCGCGCCTGTCCAAGCTGGCGGCGCGCGACCTCCTCGGCAAGCCGAGCAGGCGGATCGATCCGGCCGTGCTCGGATACACGCTCCTGGCCTTCGTCACCCTCTCGATCACGCAGGACGCGCCGGTCGTGACGACCCAGGCGCTCGAGCGCATCCCCGAGGTTCTCGAGGTCCATGCCATCACCGGTCAGGGCGATCTGCTGGCCAGGGTGGTGGCGCGGGACGCGGCGGACCTCTACCGGCTGACGACCAAGATCCTGGAGATCGAGGGGGTCGACCACGCCAGCACGACCCTGGCGATGGTGGAGATCATCCCCAGCCGGATGGGTCCGCTGCTCGAGCGTCACGCCACGGATCCAGCCGCCGGCTGAGCGGGCGGGCTACCGCCAGCCCGGCAGCCAGTAGTGCAGCTGCGCGAAGAAGGTCGGCACCCGCATGCCGGTCCACACCGGGTAGAAGAACGCGCTGACCAGCACCACGAGCACGAGGAACACCGCGGTGAGCCGGATGCCGCTGAGCCGCCGCCAGGACGGGTCGCCCCGTCCGCCGAGGATGAGCCCGATCACGACGACCAGCCCGAGGATCATGTACGGCTCGAAGACGATCGCGTAGAACTGGAAGACCGTGCGCTGCGTGTAGAGCAGCCACGGCACGTAGCCGGCGAGCATCCCCATGAGGATGAGCCCCACCTGCCACTGGCGGTATCGAGCCAGGCGGTAGACGAGGTAGAGGATCGCCGCGGTCGCCGCCCACCACAGGACGGGGTTGGCGATCGAGGTGACGTACTCCGCGCATCCGGAAGCCGAGGCGCAGCCGGCCTGCCCGTTCTGCTGCCCGGCGTAGTAGAAGGCGGTCGGGCGCACGAGGAACAGCCAGGTCAGCGGATTGGCCTGGTACGGATGCGGGGTGTGCTCGTTGATGTTGAACTGGTAGATGGCCTGCTGGTAGTGCCAGAAGCTCTGGACGACGTGGGGGATCCAGGAGAAGGTGCCCGTCACGGCGTTGCCCGGCAGATCGGCCCAGTCGCGGTAGTAGCCGCCGCGGGTGACGAACCACCCCGTCCAGGAGGTCAGATAGGCGGCGAGGGCGATCGGCATGGTGAGCAGGAAGGTGACCGGGCCCTGTTTGAAGACGGTGCCGCTCGACCAGAAGGCGATGCCGGCGCGGCGCCTGGCGAGCGCATCCACGAGCAGGGTGTAGACGGCGAAGGCGGCGAGGAAGTAGACGCCGCTCCACTTGACCGCGCTCGCGAGCCCGAAGAGCAGACCGGCCGAGATCAGCCAGGGCCGAGCCCAGATGGCCGGCCCCCAGTCGATGCTGCGGCCGGACTTCTCGCGGCGCACGAGCCAGGTCTCGAGGCGGCGGGCGCTCTGCGACCGGTCCAGCAGCACCGCCCAGAACCCCAGCAGGCAGAAGATCATCACGAAGTTGTCGAGCAGGCTCGTGCGCGACATGACGATGGCGTGCCCGTCGATGGCGAACAGGAAGCCGGCGATGGTCGCCAGCACGGTCGAGCGGAGCAGCATCCTCGCGATCAGCACGAGCACGAACACCGCGAGGATGCCGACGACGGCCGTGCTGATCCGCCAGCCGACCGTGCTGTCGGCCCCAAAGAGCCGGAAGCCCAGCGAGATGATCCATTTGCCGAGCGGCGGATGCGCGATGAAGGAGCCGTTCGCCGTGTAGACGTCGACGTGGCCGGTGGTGAAGCTCGCATCGGCGCCCGCCGGCCAGGAGCCCTCGTAGCCGAGCCTCATCATGGTGTAGGCGTCTTTGACGTAGAAGGTCTCGTCGAAGACCAGGGAGCGCGGATCCCCCAGCCGCCACAGCCGCAGGACGGCGGCGAGCAGCGTGACGGCGACCGGGCCGCCCCAGTACCAGAGGCGCTGCCGGAGCGGGGTGCGGAGCATCCTGCCCCACCAGGCGTCGATCCGCGTGCCGACCGGATCCGGCCCGGGCTGCTCCCGTGCGCCTTCCGTTCCGTCCGCCGCGACCAGCTCGTCGAAGGTGGTCGCGGGTCTCGTCACAGGTGCAATGCTAACCAGCGATCTTCGGCGAAGGAGATCACTGCGAGGATGGACGGGTGATCATCCTCGCCGCGACCCCGATCGGCAATCTCGGCGACGCCTCGAGGCGGCTCGTGGAGGCCCTGGGCACCGCCAGGATCATCGCCTCCGAGGACACCAGGGTGACCATCCACCTCATGCGCGCTCTCGGCATCGAGAACCGTCCGAGGCTCATCGCCCTGCACGAGCACAACGAGGTAGCCAAGGCGGCCGAGATCGTGGAGCTGGCCCGCGAGGACGACGTGCTCGTGCTGACGGACGCCGGGATGCCCGCCATCAGCGACCCCGGTTTCTCGATCGTCACCGCCGCCGCCGCCGCGGGGGTGACCGTCACCGCCCTCCCCGGGCCGTCCGCGGTCGTCACCGCCCTCGCCCTCTCCGGGCTGCCGACCGACCGCTTCACCTTCGAGGGCTTCCTGCCGCGCAAGGGGCGTCTCGCCCACCTCAGGGCGCTCGCCCGCGAGCCGCGCACCATGGTGTTCTTCGAGTCCCCGAACCGGCTCGCCGAGGCCCTCGCCGACATCGTCACCGCCTTCGGCGCGGACCGCCGGCTCGCCGTCTGCCGGGAGCTGACCAAGCTCTACGAGGAGGTCAGGCGGGGGACGGCGGCCGAGCTCGCCGACTGGGCCGCGGCCGGCGTGAAGGGCGAGATCTGCATCGTCGCGGAGGGCGCCGTCGTGCAGGAGATCGATCTCGGGACGGGCATCGCCCAGGTGCTTGCGCTCGTCGAGACGGGTTCCCGGCTCAAGGACGCCTCGGCGGAGGTCGCCGAGGCGACGGGCCTCGGCCGCCGCGACCTGTACGAGGGGGCGCTCAAGGAGCGCTGACCGACTCCGTCCGACAAATCGGTATACCCCACTTGTGGTGACACCGATGGAGGGGATAACGTCGCTTGCCAACGGGTCGCGCCCGCGGCTCGATGGGGAAGGGGTCGGATGATGATGGTCGCTCGCCGCAGGGCACGGACACACAGGGCACGGACACACACAGCCATCGGAGTGCTCGCGACGGTCGCCGCCGTCATCGGGCTGAGCGTGACGGGGACGACGGCCGCCGTCGCGGCGGATCGGGTGAGCTATCCCGGCTCTCACCCGTCCTGGGCGACGCAGGCCAACGATCAAGGGGCCGCGGCCGACGACGAGACGGTCGAGGGCGAGATCTATCTCCCCCTCCGCGACCCGGCGGGTGCCGAGGCACTCGCCACCGCCGTCTCGACACCGGGACTGCGCGGCTACCGGGCGCCGCTGTCCCCGCAGCAGTGGATCTCCCGGTTCTCGCCGACCCAGGCGGACACCGATGCGGTCGTGGACTTCCTCAAGTCCCAGGGGCTCACCATCACCGCCGTGCCGACGAGCAGGCTGTACGTGGTCTTCCGAGGGACCGCGGCGCAGCTGGAGGGCGGATTCCTCACCGAGCTGCACAGCTACTCCTACGCCGGGACGCGGCTCGTCGCACCGGCATCCGCACCCTCCGTGCCCACCGCCATCGCCCACGCGGTGTCCGGCGTGAGCCTCGACCAGGCCAGGCTGCTCACCCGGCCGGACTCGATCAAGCAGGGCGACCTCGGCACGGAGAAGGATCCGCAGCTGTTCAACCGCAAGGCGGCCGCACCGCCCGTGGTCGACACACCCTGCTCGCAGTACATCGGTCAGCACGTGGTGACCGTCCCGGCGAGCTACAACGGGCAGACCAGGTACAGCACCTACAACTGCGGATACACCCCGGCCCAGTTGCGGTCGGCCTACGGGGTGACGAACCTCGTGAAGTCGGGCACGAACGGCGCGGGGCAGACGGTCGCGATCGTCGACGCCTACGCCTCGCCGAGCATCGTGAAGGACGTCAACACCTACTCGGCGGCGCTCGGCGAGCCGGGGCTCACCGCGGCGACCTACCAGCAGATCGTGCCTGACCCCAGCCGGTTCACCGACCAGGAGGCCTGCCAGGAGCCGAGCGGATGGCAGGGAGAGCAGACGCTCGACGTCGAGGCGGTCCACGGCATCGCTCCTGGCGCGAAGATCCTCTACGTCGGCGGCACCAACTGCGGCGGCGGCCTGGACGTCGCCCTCTCGACGATCCTCGACGGCAAGCTCGCGACCATCGTCAGCAACAGCTACGGCAACCTCGGGGAGGCCATCCCCGACGACGTGCTGAAGGGCGAGGAGAACCTGCACATCCAGGCGGCCGGGGAGGGGATCGGCCTCTACTTCTCCAGCGGGGACAACGGCGACGAGGTGGCGAACCTCGGGTACGCCTCGCCGGACTTCCCGGCATCCTCGCCGTTCGTCACCGCCGTCGGCGGGACCACGCTCGGCATCGACAGGAAGGGGACGATCGCCTTCGAGACCGGCTGGGGCGACACCGTCGACCAGATCGTCAAGGACTCCTCCGGCAGGCTCAGCTACACCGAGCCGCTGCCGGGCACCCGCTTCGCCGGGGGAGCCGGCGGCGGGACGAGCGCCGTCTTCGCCCAGCCGGCCTATCAGCGGGGCATCGTCCCCTCGTCCCTCGCGAAGGGCCACCGGGTGTCACCGGACATCGCGGCGCTCGCCGATCCATACACCGGCTTCCTCATCGGCATCCGTCCGATCGTCGACGATACGACGCTGGCGACCGGCGACTACGGCACGGAGACCTATGGGGGGACCTCGCTCGCCTCGCCGCTCACGGCGGCGCAGATCGCGATCGTCCAGCAGTCGACGCACAGCACCATCGGGTTCGCCAACCCGACGCTCTACGGGATCGACAGGATCCTGCCGCTCTCCTTCCGCGACGTCGTGCCGCAGAACCCGCGGCAGGCCGTGGCCTACACGAGCGCGACGAGCGGCAACAGCTACCTGGTGAGCTTCGATACCGACACCTCGCTCACGACGCAGCGTCGCTACGACGACGTGACCGGCATCGGCGAGGTCTCCTTTACCCTGCTGAGCCTGCTCGCACAGGGCCGGCACTGACGGGTGGTCGACGAGTGGCGGCGGCGCGGGCCGGGAGGTCGGCGCCGCCGCCACCGCGTAACAGGAGCGGAAGCATCCGCCGCGGGCAATTAGGATGTTCCCCATGGCCGCCGGTGAATCCTTCTATATTGCGACGCCCATCTTCTACGTGAACGATGTGCCGCATATCGGCCACGCCTACACGGAGGTCGCGGCGGACGTGCTCGCCCGCTGGCACCGCCAGGCCGGCGACGACACCTGGCTGCTGACCGGCACCGACGAGCACGGCCAGAAGATCCTGCGCACGGCCGTTGCCAACGACACCACGCCGAAGGCCTGGGCGGACAAGCTCGTCGCGGACGCCTGGCAGCCGCTGCTGAAGACCATCAACATCTCCAACGACGACTTCATCCGCACCACGGACGAGCGTCACGAGAAGGCCGTGCTGATCTTCCTGCAGAAGCTCTACGACGACGGCTTCATCTACTCGGGGGAGTACGAGGGCTACTACTGCGTCGGCTGCGAGGAGTACAAGCAGCTCGACGATCTCATGGAGACCCCCGACGGCGACTTCGCCGGCCAGCTGGTCTGCAAGATCCACGGCAGGCCGGTCGAGATCCTCAAGGAGAAGAACTACTTCTTCCGCATGAGCGACTTCCAGCAGAAGCTGCTCGATCTCTACGAGTCGCAGCCGGACTTCATCCAGCCGGAGAGCGTGCGCAACGAGATCATCCAGTTCGTGCGCGGCGGACTCGACGATCTGTCGATCTCCCGCTCCAGCTTCGACTGGGGCATCACGATCCCGTGGGACCACAGCCACGTGCTCTACGTCTGGTTCGACGCCCTGCTCAACTACATCACCGCGATCGGCTACGGCACCGACACCGCCACCTTCGAGCGTCGCTGGCCGGCCGTGCAGCTGGTCGGCAAGGACATCGCGAGGTTCCATGCGGTCATCTGGCCGGCCATGCTCATGGCCGCGGGGCTTCCGGTGCCGCGCAAGGTGTTCGGCCACGGCTGGCTGCTGGTCGGTGGGGAGAAGATGAGCAAGTCCAAGCTCACCGGCATTGCCCCCTCCGAGATCACCGACACCTTCGGCGCCGACGCCTTCCGCTACTACTTCATGCGTGCGATCAGCTTCGGCCAGGACGGCTCGTTCAGCTGGGAGGACCTGTCGGCTCGCTATCAAGCGGAGCTCGCCAACGGGTTCGGCAACCTCGCCTCCCGCGTGATCGCGATGGTGACCCGCTACCGCGGCGGCGCCGTCCCGACGCCCGGGCCGTTCACCGAGGCCGACGAGGCGATCTTCGCGACCGCCAGGCGCGTCACGGCGGAGGCCGACGCGGACGTCGAACGACTCGCCATCCACGACGCCCTGGCGAGCATCTGGACCCTCGTCGACGAGCTGAACGGCTACATCACCATCCAGGAGCCGTGGGCCATCGCGAAGGATCCGGCCAGGGCGGAGCGGCTCGACACCGTGCTGTTCACCGTCGTCCGGGGGCTTGGCACCCTCGCGGTCCTGCTCGCCCCGGTGATCCCGGAGGCCGCGGCGAAGCTGTGGGCCTCGATCGGCGGTCTCGGCGCGCTCTCCGAGCAGGACATCCGCGCGGCGTTCGACTGGGCAGGGGGCCCCGTCGTGACCCCGCTCGCGAGCTCGCTCTTCCCGCGCATCGACCAGTCGGAGTCTCCCGCCGCGTGAGCGATCCCACTCCACACGTCCGGCAGCGCGAGCCTGTCCCCGCCCAGAGGCGCGACCTTAGCTACCCCCCGCTGCCGCCCGCGCTCGTGGTGCCGGTCTACGACAACCACACCCACCTCGAGATCGCGGACGGCGAGCATCCGCTCGACTACCGCGAACAGCTCGACCGCGCCTCGAGCGTCGGGATCCGCGGGGTGGTGCAGGTCGGCGGCGACCTGGAGACCTCGCGCTGGTCCGCCGAGATGGCGGCGAGGGAGCCGCGGATGCTCGCGGCCGTCGCCATCCACCCCAACGAGGCGCCGGTCTACGAGGCGGCGGGAACGCTGGATGCCGCGCTCGCCGAGATCGACGACCTGGCCGCCCGCCCCAGGGTCAGGGCGGTGGGCGAGACCGGCCTCGACTTCTTCCGCACGGAAGAGCCGGGCAGGGCCGCTCAGTTCCGCTCGTTCGAGGCGCACATCGCCATCGCCAAGAAGCACGACATCGCCATGCAGATCCACGACCGGAACGCACACGCCGAGGTCATCGCGACCCTGCGGCGGGTCGGCGCTCCGGAGAAGACCGTCTTCCACTGCTTCTCCGGCGATGCCGACATGGCGCGCCTCTGCGCCGACAACGGGTGGTATCTCTCCTTCGCCGGGACCGTGACCTTCAAGAACGCGGGCAACCTGCGCGAGGCCCTCGAGATCGTGCCGCGAAGCCAGATCCTGGTCGAGACGGATGCGCCCTACCTCGCTCCGGTGCCCTACCGCGGCCGCCCGAACGCGCCGTACCTCATCCCGCACACGCTCCGCTTCATGGCCGACCACCTCGGCACCGACGTCTCGATGCTCGCGGCGCAGATCTCCTCGAACACCGAACTCGTCTACGGCAGCTGGGACGCCGAGCCCGTCAGCCAGGAGCTGGGTTCGCCGTACGACGAGGCCATCGACTCCGCGGACCTGGCCTGATGCGCATCCTCTTCCCGCTCGTGGCGGGAGAACCGTCCTGGCGGCGGGACATCCATCCTCTCGCGGCGGGTAAGAATGCTCGCGGCGGGAGTTGTAACTCCCTCCGCGACACCGTTTCTCCCGCCACCGGGTTGGGTTGGAGCGGGGCGGCCGCGTGGATGCCAGGGGCCGGGGCGACGCGATGACCGAACCGGCGAAGCTGCTCGGGCCGGCGGAGATCCGCGACCTGGCCGACCTGCTGGGCATCCAGCCGACCAAGAAACTCGGCCAGAACTTCGTCATCGACCCGAACACCGTGCGCAGGATCGTCAAGGCCGCGGGGGCGGGGGCGGGCGAGACCGTGGTGGAGATCGGTCCGGGACTCGGCTCGCTCACCCTGGGACTGCTCGAGACCGGCGCATCCGTCGTCGCCGTCGAGATCGACAACCGGCTGGCCGCGCAGCTGCCGGTCACCGTTGGACTGTTCCATCCGGATGCGCCGCTCACCGTCATCACGGCCGACGCGATGGGGATCACCGACCTGCCCGGCGCCCCGACCAGGCTCGTCGCGAACCTGCCGTACAACATCTCCGTGCCGGTGCTGCTGCACTTCCTCGAGCACTTCCCGTCGCTGGCCTCCGGACTGGTCATGGTGCAGGCGGAGGTCGGCCAGCGGATCGCCGCCGCGCCCGGCTCCAAGGTCTACGGCGGCCCGAGCATCAAGGCCGCCTGGTACGGCGACTGGCGAACCGCCGGACAGGTGAGCAGACAGGTCTTCTGGCCGGTCCCCAACGTCGACTCCATCCTCGTCCGGTTCGATCGCCACGAGCAGCCGGGCACGGAGGAGGAACGCCTCGCCACCTTCGCCCTCGTCGATGCCGCATTCCAGCAGCGGCGGAAGATGCTGCGGCAGTCGCTGTCCGTCGTCCTCGGCGACAGCACGACGGCATCCGCCCGGCTCGAGGCCGCCGGCATCCCGGCCACCGCCAGGGGCGAGGAGCTCACGGTCGGCCAGTTCCTCGGCATCGCCCGCTCTATCACATAAAGGGCACTGAGGTGTGTCGGCTAGGTTGGAGTCATGACCAGCCCGGCGGCTTCGAAGGTGGTGCACGCGCGGGCACCAGGCAAGATCAACGTCTTCCTCAAGGTCGGCGCCCGCCTCGACGACGGCTATCACGATGTGGCGACGGCCTACCAGGCGGTCTCGCTCGCCGAGAACGTGCGGGCATCGGCGGCCGACGATTTCTCCGTGCACTTCTCCGGTCCGATCGACACCTCCGACCTCGTGACGGATGGCTCGAATCTCGCCATCAAGGCGGCCACGCTCCTGGCGCGGAAGACCGGTTATCGCGGGGGTGTGCACCTCGAGATCGAGAAGAACGTGCCCATCGCGGGCGGAATGGGCGGCGGGTCGGCGGATGCCGCGGCCACCCTTCTCGCCTGCGACACGCTCTGGGGGACGGAGCTCAGCCGCGAGGACCTGCTCGAGCTGGCAACCCAGCTGGGCTCCGACGTCCCGTTCGCCTTCACCGGGGGCACCGCGATCGGGACCGGCCGAGGCGACCAGCTCAGCCCCGCGCTCGCCAAGGGGCAGTTCCAGTGGGTGCTCGCCCTCGCCGACTTCGGGATGAGCACGCCGGAGGTCTACAGCGAGCTCGACCGCCACCGCGAACGGCATCGGCAGGACATCTTCCCCGCCCAGCTGCAGCCCCAGGTGGACACGAACGTCCTCCAGGCGCTCCGGGCCGGCGATCCGCACATGCTCGCCGAGGTGCTGCACAACGACCTGCAGGCGCCGGCGCTGCACCTCGAGCCCGAACTCGCGGAGGTCATCGAGCTCGGCGAGGAGCACGGGGCGCTGGCCGGGATGGTCTCCGGCTCCGGCCCGACGGTCGCCTTCCTCGCGGCCGATCTCGACAGCGCCCTGGAGCTGCAGATCGTCCTGAGCGCCGCGAGGCTCCGGGTGGTGCGGGCGCAGGGGCCCGTGCACGGCGCCCGCATCATCGGCGACTGAATCCGCCGACTCCGGGGCATTTCCCGGATGCCCGGCTTATCCTGACCCGATGCCAGCCCCGCAGAACTCCTCCGGTCCGACTCCGCACGCGGCCCGGTGGCCCTGGGAGGCGCTGACCGGCATCGCCTCGGCCGCCGTGGTGCTCGCCGTCGCGGAGGTGATCTCGCTCGTGGCCGGCGCGGCGGGAAGCCCGTTGTTCGCGGTCGGGTCGCTCGTGATCGACCTCGCCCCAGGCGGCGTCAAGGAGCTCGTCGTCGGCCTCTTCGGCACGGGGGACAAGGCGGCGCTGCTCACCCTCATGGCCGTCATCCTCGTCCTGCTGGCCGCCGCGGGAGGCGTGCTCGAGACGCGCCGACCGCCCTGGGGCGTCGTGCTGTTCGGCCTCGCCAGCCTGTTCGCCCTCGTCGCCGTCGTCACGAGGGCCGGCGCATCCGGCCTCAACGGCGTCCCGACGATCGTCGGGGCGGTCGCGGGCATCGTCGTGCTCCGGATCTCGACGGAGCGGCTGAGACGCTGGCGGGCCGTGAGAAGCGAGGATGCCCCGAGGGCGGGGCAACTGGAGCGCCGCAGCTTCCTCTCGCTCACGCTCATCGCCGGTGTGGCCGCCCTGGCGGCGGGGACCGGGGCGAGGATCGTCAACGCCGCCGCGAGTGCGGTGACCGACCTGCGCACGAGGCTGACCCTGCCGAAGGCGGCCGTGGTGGCCCCGCCGGTGCCCGCGGGCGCCTCCCTGGACGTCGCGGGACTCTCACCCCTCGTCACCCCGAACGCCGACTTCTATCGGATCGACACCGCGCTCCAGGTTCCCTCCGTCGACCCGGACACCTGGCGGCTGAAGATCACCGGGATGGTCGAGAACGAACTCGAGCTGAGCTTCGCGGAGCTGCTCGACAAGCCGCTCATCGAGCACATGGCCACGCTCGCCTGCGTGTCCAACGACGTCGGGGGTGACCTCATCGGCAACGCGCTCTGGCTCGGCTATCCGATCCGCGAGCTGCTGGCCAAGGCCGTCCCGAAGGCGGGCGCGGACATGGTGCTCTCCACGAGCGTGGACGGCTTCACGGCGGGGACCCCGCTCGACGTGCTCCAGGACGAGGGGACGCAGGCGCTGCTCGCCGTCGGGATGAACGGCCAGCCGCTTCCGCTGGAGCACGGCTTTCCGGTTCGGATGGTCGTCCCGGGACTCTACGGCTACGTCTCCGCCACGAAATGGCTCGTCTCGCTGGAGGTCACCCGGTTCTCCCGCGCCGAGGGCTACTGGATCCCCAGGGGGTGGTCGGCGAACGGCCCCATCAAGCTGTCCTCCCGCATCGACACACCGAGGTCGAACGCCTCGGTCGCGCGCGGGACGGTCGCCGTCGCGGGCGTGGCCTGGGCGCAGCACATCGGCGTGCAGGCGGTGGAGGTGCAGGTGGACGACGAGCCATGGGTCCAGGCGGAGCTGGCCGACTCCGTCTCCGCGGACACCTGGCGGCAGTGGCTGTACCGCTGGGAGTCATCCGCCGGGTCGCACAGCATCCGGGTGCGCGCGACCGACGCGAACGGCAAGACCCAGAGCAAGCACTACGTTCCCCCCGCGCCCAACGGCTCGGAGGGTTGGCACGAGGTCACGGTCACCGTCGGCTAGGTAGCGCGCCTCCCTCCCTCCCTCCCTCCCTCTCGCCGCCCTCTCTCCCTCGAGTGGGCAGTCATGGCTGGCTGGGGCGCGCGCAGCCAGCCACAACTGCCCACTCGATGCGCGGAGCGCCCGCAGGCCTGTGGACGAGGCGCGCGGGCAGGCGCGCAGGCGACGAGGCTGGTCGGATGCCGAGACCGAAACCCCTGCCACCCGGCCTGTCCGGGCGGCCATTCCGCGTCGCCGATGCGGCGGCCGCCGGCATCTCGCGCGCCCGGCTGCGGGCGAGCGATCTGCGGGCGCCGTTCCGGGGCATCCGGATGCCTGCGGGCACGGCCTCGATGCTCGACGCGCTGCGGGCGCGAATGGGGCCGGGCGAGTTCGTCAGCCACGTCACCGCGGCACGGGTCTACGGCATCCCGCTTCCCGCCCGGCTGGAGCGGTCCGCCGAGCTGCACGTGAGCGTCCTGGCCCCGGCCTTCGCTCCGCGGGTGCGGGGCGTGCACGGTCATCGGCTCTCGTCGCCGGTCGTCGTGGGCGACTACCGCGGGCTCCCGATCGTCTCGGCGGCGGATGCCTGGTGCCAGCTCGCCGGGTTCCTCACCGAGCCCGAGCTCGTGGTCGCCGGGGACCACCTGGTTCGGCGCAAGCGGCCGCAGTCCAGCATGCAGGAACTCGCCGAGGCTCTCGAGCGGCACGGTTCCGCCCGCGGTGTCCGGATGCTCCGATCCGCCCTCCGCCGCGTGCGACCGGGCACGGACTCTCCCATGGAGACACGGGTGCGGTTGCTCCTGGTGGACGCCGGTCTGCCGGAGCCGGTGATCGGGCACACCGTGCTCAACTCCTTCGGGGAGTTCGTGGCGACCCCCGACCTCTGCTATCCGCGTGAGCGGATCGCGATCGAATACGAGGGCGAGCTCCACCGCACCGATCCCGCGGTGTTCGCCGAGGACATCGAGCGCAGGGTGCTGCTGGAGCGGGCGGGCTGGGCGGTCATCCGGGTGATCAAGGACCACGTCTACCTGCGCCCGAACCTCCTGGTGAACCGGGTCCGCACGACGCTCGCCGACCGGGCCGTCCCGTGAGCATCCGGTCGGCCCCCATCGAGTGGGCAGTCGTGGTCGGCCGAGAAGAGCGCGGGCAGCCACAACTGCCCAGTCGAGTCGCGAGCACGGATGATTCCTCCCGTTTCTCAAGATTTTCAAGGCCCTGTGCGACCCGATTTCCCCGCGTACCGTCCACGTGCGGAACGCGGAACGGTTAACGAACCGGCGGCGGATGTGCCGGCCGGCCGGTACGGCGAGCGGTCCGCGATGAGGTTCGGCGGCGATGACCGCCGACGGATGAGGAGTTTTTCGCATGGTGCTGGCTGCGGCGGACAACAGCATCCGGCTCTCTCTGAGCTGGATCGACTACCTGATGCTCGCGATCTATTTCGCGGTGGTGATCGGTATCGGATTCGTCGCCAGACGGCGAGTGAAGACCAGCATGGACTTCTTCCTCTCCGGCAGATCGATGCCGGCCTGGATCACCGGCCTCGCCTTCGTCTCGGCGAACCTCGGTGCGACGGAGATCCTGGGGATGGCCGCGAACGGCGCCCAGATCGGCATGTCGACGCTGCACTACTACCTCATCGGCGCGGTGCCCGCGATGGTCTTCCTTGGTCTGGTGATGATGCCGTTCTACTACGGCTCCAAGGTGCGGAGCGTTCCCGAGTTCATGCTCCGGCGCTTCGGCAAGGCGCCGCACGTCGCCAACTCCATCGCCTTCGCGATCTCGAACGTGCTGATCGCCGGCATCAATCTCTACGCCATGGCGATCGTGATCGAGGCGATGCTCGGCTGGCCGGAATGGACGGCGATCATCGTCTCCGGCGGATTTGTGCTCGTCTACATCACCCTGGGCGGCCTCTCCAGCGCCATCTACAACGAGGTCATGCAGTTCTTCGTCATCATCGCCGGGCTCATCCCGCTGACCATCGTCGGGCTGAACCGGGTGCACGGCTGGGGTGGCCTCACCAAGGCGCTCGAGCACACCCAGGGAGGGCAGATGCTCTCGACCTGGGCGGGGACCGGCATCGGCCACACGACGAACCCCATCGGCGCGAACTGGCTGGCGATCGTGCTCGGCCTCGGCTTCGTCCTGAGCTTCGGCTACTGGACGACCAACTTCACCGAGGTGCAACGGGCCATCTCCGCCAAGAACATGTCGGCGGCCCGCAGGACCCCGCTCATCGGCGCCTTCCCGAAGCTGTTCATCCCGTTCATCGTCGTGATCCCCGGCCTCATCGGCGCCGCCGTGCTCGGCAACCAGCTCAGCGCGACCGCCGGGACGGGCAAGCTCACTTACAACGACGTCATCCCGAAGCTCATCCAGATGTACCTGCCGACCGGGGTGCTCGGCATCGCCGTCACCGGGCTGCTCGCCTCATTCATGGCTGGGATGGCGGCCAACGTGTCGAGCTTCAACACGGTGTTCACCTACGACCTGTGGCAGCGCTACGTGAAGCGCGACCGGTCGGACTCCTACTACCTCACGACGGGGCGCTGGGTCACCGTCGTCGGCGTGATCATCGGGATCGCCACCGCGTTCATCGCGGCAGGGGCCGCAAACATCATGACCTACCTGCAGACCCTGTTCTCGCTGTTCAACGCCCCGCTGTTCGCGGTGTTCATCCTCGGGCTGCTCTGGAAGCGCATGACGACGCCGGCGGCGCTGTGGTCCTATCTCGCCGGCATCGCGACCCCGTTCGCCGTCTACATCGCCTACCTGAACAACAACCGGCTGTTCCAGTCGGCCACGGCGGAGACCATGTACGGCGCGATCATCTCCTTTGTCACGGTGCTCGTCGTCGGTGTCGTGATCAGCATGTTCACCAAACCGAAGCCGGTCGAGGAGCTCAAGGGATTCGTCTACGGCGTCGGCAAGATCGACCTCAAGGGCGACGTGGTCGCCGGCGACACCAAGTGGTACCGGTCACCGGCCCTGCTCGGCACGGTCGCCCTCGTGCTCTGCGTCGCCCTCTACCTGCCGTTCCTGTGACGGCCGCTTCGTGAGAATGGATGGAAGACATGGCTGAGAAGATCACAGACAACGGCTCAGGGGACCTGTCGGAGAAGGAGCAGCGCGACCTCGTGACCTCGACGCGGCGATTCGATCTGCGGCGCATCCTCGGCGCGCTCTTCGTCGTCTACGGCGTGATCGTGACGGTCATCGGGATCGTGAACCTCGACGCGGACGTCAAGCGCACCGGGGGGATCGCGATCAACCTGTGGACGGGGCTCGCGATGCTCGTGCTCGGGCTCCTGTTCTTCCTCTGGGACAGGATGGCCCCGGTGCCGGAGGAGGACATCCTGCGCAACCGGGAGCAGGAGGAGCGCGAAGTGGCCGCGGGTGAGGGCAAGGAGACCGCCTGACGACTCCTCGCTCGAATGCTCTCGCCACCGAGTGGGCAGTTGTGGCGGTTTGACGGCTTCGTACCCCGCCACAACTGCCCACTCGATGGCGCGTGACCTGGTCGCGCCGGCTACGCGGGCAGCGAATACGGAGGGGCGCGCGGCGACCAGCCGGTAGTCTCGTCGGGATGGCACATCTACTGGGCGCCGAGTCCCTTCACCTCGAATATCCGACCCGCGTCATCTTCGATGCGGTCACCCTCGGACTCAACGAAGGCGACCGTATCGGTGTCGTCGGTCGCAACGGCGACGGCAAGTCGACCCTGCTGCGGCTGCTCTCCGGCCGCATCGAGCCGGACTCGGGCAGGGTCACCCGACGCAACGGCGTCACGCTCGGCATGCTCGACCAGGCCGATCTCCTGCCGGAGGACCTCGTCGTCCGCGACGCGATCGTCGGCGACAAGGAGGAGTACGAGTGGGCGGGGGATGCGCGCATCCGCGACGTCATCGACGGCCTGCTGCTCGACGTGCCCTGGGAGGCCACCATCGGCGAGCTCTCCGGCGGCCAGCGCAGACGGGTCGCCCTCGCGCAGCTGCTGGTGGGGGACTGGGACGTCGTCTTCCTCGACGAGCCGACCAACCACCTGGACGTCGAGGGCATCGCCTGGCTCGCCGGCCACCTCAGGAAGCGTTGGGCGCCGAACCAGGGCGGCCTCATCGTCGTCACCCACGATCGGTGGTTCCTCGACGAGGTGTCGACGGACACCTGGGAGGTCCACGACCAGATCGTCGAGCCCTTCGAGGGCGGATACGCCGCGTACATCCTGCAACGCGTCGAACGAGACACCATGGCCGCGACGATGGAGTCGAAGCGACAGAACCTCGCGCGCAAGGAGCTGGCCTGGCTGCGCCGCGGCGCCCCGGCGCGAAGCACCAAGCCCAAGTTCCGGATGGATGCCGCGTACGAGCTGATCGCCAACGAGCCGCCGCCGCGCGATACCGTCGCGCTCAGCCAGCTCGCCACCGCGAGGCTCGGCAAGGACGTGGTCGACCTGCTCGATGTCGGCGTGACCTACGGCGGCAGCACGGACGAGGACGGCAGGGTGACCGGGGGCAAGGAGGTGCTGCGCGACATCGAGTGGCGCATCGCGCCCGGTGAGCGCACCGGCATCCTCGGCGTCAACGGCGCGGGCAAGAGCACGCTGCTCGGTCTCGTCGCCGGTACCCTCCAGCCGACCGCCGGCCGGGTCAAGCGGGGCAAGACCATCCGGGTGGCGATCCTGAGCCAGCAGCTCGGCGAGCTCGCGGACATCCTCAATGACCGGGTGATGGATGTGATCGCCCGCCAGAAGAGCTCGTACGTGTCCGGCGGCAAGGAGCTCACCCCCGGCCAGCTGCTCGAGCGCATGGGCTTCATGTCCGCCCAGCTGAGCACGCCCGTCAAGGACCTGAGCGGCGGCCAGAAGCGCCGCCTGCAGCTTCTGCTCATCCTGCTCGGCGAGCCCAACGTGCTCATCCTGGACGAGCCCACCAACGATCTCGACACCGACATCCTCGCCGCGATCGAGGACCTGCTCGACTCCTGGCCGGGCACCCTGCTCGTGGTGAGCCACGACCGATACCTGCTGGAGCGGGTGACCGACAACCAGTACGGCATCCTCGACGGCCGGATGCGCCACCTGCCTGGCGGCGTCGACCAGTACCTGCAGCTGCGGGCGAAGCAGGAGGGCAAGGGCGCGACCGTCTCGGAATCGCACAGGACGGGTGGCTCGACGGCTGCCCCGACCGTGAACAGCAAGGGGCACACCAGGCTGCTGGGTGCGGAGCTGCGGAACGCGCAGAAGGAGCTCGGGTCGGTCAGCCGCCGGCTGGAGAAGGCGACCGCTCAGGTCGCGGCGATCCACGGGCGGTTCGCCGTTCACGACCAGTCGGACTACACGGGCCTCGCCGCCCTGCAGGCGGAGCTCGCGACCGCCGAGGCCGCGATCGCCGAGCTCGAGCAGCGCTGGCTGGAGCTGAGCGAGATCCTCGAGGCCTGAGCAGGGCTAAAGCCGGGTGACGAGCAGCTGCTGGATGCGCTGGTGAAGCTGTTGTGCCATGTCCACCCGGTGGGGAGCGAGCAGCCACTGGACCTGCAATCCATCCATGAGCGCCGTCAGTTCGATCGCCGCGGCCGGGATGTCAACACCGTCGACGAGATGCCCGGCAGCCTTGGCCTGCTCCAGCGCGATCCGAGTCTCCGAGCGGATGCGTTCGTAGCGTTTGGTGAAATAGGCGTGCGCCGGATGGTCCTCCGCCGTGGCCTCGGCGGAGAGTACCGCGTACAGGGCGATGATTCCGGGCAGGCTGCTGTTGTAGGAGGCGAGATCGACCATGCCTCGCAGCACGCTGATGCCGTCTCTGCTGGCCGAGCCGTTCTGCCGGAATCGTGCCCGGTCCTCACGATCGCGCTCCTCGAGCACAGCGGCGAGAAGTGATTCCTTGGTCGGGAAGTGGTGGAGCAGGCCGGCGCGGGAAATGCCGCACTGGGCCGCAATCTCGACCACGGTCGTGCTGTGGAATCCGAGCCGGCCGAACAGCACCGTTGCCTCGGCGATGATCTGGTCCCGGCGCGCTCGGCCCGCGGCATAACCGTGCTCGGTCGTGGTGTTCATCATCGATTATTCTGCCGCTTTCGACTCCGTCCGGGCGGATGGAGGAGTCCGTCAATCAAAACCTACATTTGTGTAGGTTTTTAATGCTACTCTCGTTTCGCATCGACTCGATGCTCTGTGATACCACCGAACGCTCATGACAAAGGAGTCAACAACCGTGACAACCATCAACGCCGAGCTGCCGTCGGACACCGCCGAGAGAGAGCCGAAAGGCTACACACCCCGGTACCTGCTCGCCTCGTTCGGTCTGTTCCTCGCCATTTTCGCCCCCGTCCTCGGCGGTCTGAGCGTCAAGGTCCAGACTCTCGTCGGTCTCGATCAGGCGCCGACCCAACTGGGGCTTGTGACCGGTGTCGGCGCCCTGTTCGCACTGATCTCGCAGCCGCTCGCGGGTCGGTTGTCGGATCGCACCACGTCCCGGTTCGGAATGCGCAAGCCGTGGATCATCGTCGGGGTGGTCGGGGCGTTCCTCTCCCTGATCGGTGTGGGGCTCGCTCCGAACATCCCGGTTCTCCTTGTCGCCTTCTGCGGCGCACAGCTCTTCAGCAACTTCGCTCAAGCGGCCGAGGCCGTCACCGTCGCCGACCAGGTTCCTCCGGAGCGTCGCGGTCTCGTCTCCGGCCTCATCGGAGCGGCAAGTCCGGTCGCGATCCTGATCGCGGCGGTCGGACTCAGTCTGCTGCCGACGATCTTCCTCAAATTCGCGGTGCCGGGCATCATCGGCCTCGTCTTCGGCCTGTATTTCGCGTTCGGCCTCAAGGACCGTGTGCTCAGGGAGAAGCCGGATCATCCGTTCGGCATCAAGGACTTTTTAGGCTCCTTCGTCTTCAACCCCAAGGTCTATCGCAATCTGGGCTGGGCCTGGCTGACCAAGGCACTCATCATGTTTGGTTATGCGGCGACGACCACGTACCTGACCCTGTACCTGGCGACGAAGTTCGGCATGACGAACATCGCCGACCAGTTGAACTTCAATCTCTATGCCACGGCGGTGTCGACCGTCTTCATGGTCCTGTTCAGCGTCATCGGCGGACGCATATCCGATCGCCTGTTGCGGCGGCGCATCTTCGTCACCGGCGGTGGGATCCTGGTCGGCCTCGGTGTCATCGTGATGGGTCTCGCTCCGGTGGTGGGAATCTCCGGCGGCCTCGTCGTCATCCTCGTCGCGGAGGCGATACTGGGAGCCGGTGCCGGACTGTTCTTCGCTGTTGACGCCGCGCTCTGCATCGAGGTGCTGCCGAATCCGAAGGACATGGCGAAGGACCTGGGGGTCCTCAATATCGCCAACACGCTTCCGCAGACGCTTGCGCCCTTCATCGCGGGCACGCTGGTGATCCCCCTGGTGAACTCGGTGTTCACCGGGGCAGGCTACTCGGTCTGGTTCGTCCTCGGAGGGTGCATCGCCATCGTCGGCGGACTGCTCGTCTACAAGATCAAGGGAGTGAAATGACAACGGGATCGATTTCGGTGGCCCATCCATATCAGGATCCGACTCTGTCGGTGGAACAGCGTGTCGAGGACCTACTGTCGAGACTGGACCTCGCCGACAAGGTCGGTCTGTTCTTTCACACGATGTCCAGCGTGGCCGATCAGAACGAGGGAAACTCGGAGTTCGGCATTCCCTCCCTCGCCTCGATGGTGCTCAAACGGCGGATCAACCACTTCAACCTGCTCGGCTCCACGTCGACGGGTGGCGAGTTCGCGGCCTGGCAGAACGCCGCTCAGCGCCTCGCGCGACAGCTGCCGCTCGGCATCCCGATCTCCTTCTCGAGCGATCCCCGTCACTCCTTCACCGACAACCCGGGAACGGCGATGCTCGCCGGCCCGTTCTCCCAGTGGCCGGAGCCCCTCGGGCTCGCGGCGATCCGCTCCGAGGAACTCGTGCGGCGGTTCGCCGACATCGCGCGCCAGGAGTATGTGGCAGTGGGGTTGCGGGTGGCGTTGCATCCGCAGATCGACCTGGCGACCGAACCGCGCTGGGCGAGGACGAACGGCACCTTCGGTGAGGACGCCGAGCTCACCTCCCGCCTCGTGGTGTCGTACATCCACGGCTTCCAGGGAGAGGAACTCGGCCCGGAGTCCGTCGCCACCATGGTCAAGCACTTTCCCGGTGGCGGACCGCAGAAGGGCGGCGAGGACCCGCACTTCCCGTACGGACGGGAGCAGGTCTATCCAGGCGGCCGGTTCGAATACCACCTGCTCCCCTTCGAGGCGGCCATCAGGGCCGGCGCATCGCAGATGATGCCGTACTACGGCATGCCGGTGGGCACGCAGTACGAGGAGGTGGGTTTCGGATTCAACCGGTCGGTGATCACCGGGCTGCTGCGAGAGCGCTACGGCTTCCAGGGCATCGTCTGCACCGACTGGGGACTCCTCACCGACGTCGAGATGATGGGCGCCCCGATGCCGGCACGGGCCTGGGGCGTCGAGAGCCTGAGTCGCGAGGAACGGATGCTCACGGTGCTTGATGCCGGCGTCGACCAGTTCGGCGGCGAGCTATGCACCGACGTGCTGCTGAAGCTCGTTCGACAGGGACGTGTCTCCGAGGCCCGTCTCGACATATCGATCAGGCGGCTGCTCGCGGAGAAGTTTGTGCTCGGCCTGTTCGACGACCCCTTCGTCGACGAGGGACGTGCCAATCTCATCGTCGGCAACCGGGAGTTCCGTGATGCTGGGCTCGCCGCCCAGCGCGACTCCCTGACGGTGCTGACCAACACGGCCGAGGACGGGCAGCCGACCTTGCCGCTCGCCCGCGGCCGGCGCGTCTACATCGAGGGTCTCAAGGCCTCCGCCGTGGAGGGGTTCGGCACCGTCGTCGCCACGCCGGAGCAGGCGGATGTCGCCATCCTTCGGATCAAGGCGCCGTGGGAACCGCGAACGCACGGCTTCGAGTCGTTCTTCCACGCCGGTTCCCTCGCTTTTCCGAAGGATGAACTCGATCGCCTGCTGGCCGTCACCGCGGTGGTTCCGACCGTCATCGATATCTACCTCGATCGTCCCGCCATCATCACCGACCTCGTCGATCAGGCGGCGGCGATCGTCGCGAACTACGGCAGCTCCGACGAATCTCTCCTGGCCGTGCTGTTCGGCGATTCCGAGCCGAGGGGCAGTCTGCCCTTCGACCTGCCGCGGTCGATGGCGGCCGTGGAGGCCAGCAAGGAGGACGTGCCGTTCGATACCGAGAACCCGGTCTTCCGGTTCGGTCACGGACTGCGGTATTAGCCGAGGCGCGTGGGTCCATCCGCGTCTGCGAGTGGACCCGCGGGTCCGCTCTGGAGACCGAGGGCGGTGATCAGTCGAAGTCGAGGCTGAGCTTGCGCAGCAGCCCGGCGAGACGCTCCTGGTCGACCGCCGACAGCCCGTCGAGCAGCTCGGTCTCCGCCCCGAGAAGCAGGCGGATGGCCGCATCCACTCGCTCCCGGCCGGTCGGCGTCATGGTCACCAGGATGCCGCGGCCGTCGTTCGGGTCGGTGCGCCGCTCCACCAGCTGCCGCGCCACGAGCCGGTCGATGCGATTGGTCATGGTGCCGCTGCTGACGAGGGTCTGCTGAAGCAGCGCCTTGGGGCTCAGCTGGTACGGCTTGCCTGCCCTGCGCAGGGCCGAGAGGACGTCGAACTCCCAGTACTCGAGCCCGGATGCCGTGAACGCGGCCCTGCGCGCGCGATCCAGGTGCTTCGAGAGCCTGCCGACCCTGGAGAGCACCTGTAGCGGAGCGAAGTCGAGATCGGGACGCTCACGCCTCCACGCTTCGACGATTCGGTCGACTTCGTCGTGTGCGGGCATCCACCCATTATGGCGCGCGTCCGGGCCGCCCCTCCCGCCGATGGGAACCGGATTGGCGAGGGATGGGGCTCCATCTGGCAGACTTGACGGCGCCGCCGTTCCTTCCGGACGGCTGCGGTCCGCCTTGGTGTAATGGCAGCACGACAGCCTTTGGAGCTGTTAGGTCTAGGTTCGAATCCTGGAGGCGGAGCCCGAACGGCCGCACAGCGCTCCGGCAGGAGCCGAGGAGAGAAGACACCATGCGAGAGCTCGCCATCATCGTCCTGGCCGCCGGTCAGGGGACCAGGATGAGGTCCGCCAAACCGAAGATCCTCCACTCTCTCGCCGGCCTTCCCCTGGTCTCCCACGTGCTGGCCACCGCGGAACGGCTCGCCCCCGCGCACGTCGTCGTCGTCGTGCGGCACGACCGGGACGCGGTCGCCGCCGTGGTCTCCGAACAGCTTCCCGGCGCGATCATCGTCGACCAGGACGAGGTGCCCGGCACCGGACGCGCCGTCGAGGTGGGGCTCGCCGCCCTGCCCGACGGCTTCGCCGGGCACGTCGTCGTGCTCAGCGCCGACGTCCCCCTGCTCGACGCGGCGACCGTGCTGGCGCTGATCGAGAGCCACGAGCTCGCGGACAACGCCCTCACCCTGCTGAGCGCCGAGTTCGCCGACCCGACGGGGGCCGGCCGCATCGTCCGCGACGACGCCGGCGCCTTCGACTCGATCGTCGAGCAGCGCGACGCCACCGAGTCCCAGCTGGCGATCACCGAGGTGAACGCCGGGGTCTACGTCTTCGCCGTCGCGGCGTTGCGTGCCGCCCTGGCGGGGATCGGGACGGCCAACGCCCAGAACGAGATGTACCTGACGGATGCCGCCGCGGGCATCCGCGCATCCGGCGGTCGCATCGAGGCGGTCCGGGTCTCCGATCCCTGGCTCGTCGCCGGGATCAACGACCGAGCCCAGCTGGCGGCCGCCGGTGCCGAGCTCAACGCGCGCATCGTCCGCGGCTGGCAGCTCGCGGGGGTCACCGTGCAGGACCCGTCGACGACCTGGATCGACCTCAAGGCGAGCCTCGCCGAGGACGTCGAGATCCTCCCCGGCACCCAGATCAGGGGGGCGACGGTCATCGGGCGCGGTGCGGTCGTCGGGCCTGACACCACGCTCGTGGACTGCGAGATCGGCGAGAACGCCACCGTCAAGCGCAGCGACGCGACGCTCGCGGTGATCGGCCCGAACGCCTCCGTCGGCCCGTTCGCCTACCTCCGGCCGAACACCCGGTTGGGCGACGGCGGCAAGATCGGCACCTTCGTCGAGACGAAGAACTCCACCATCGGCGCCGGGAGCAAGGTGCCCCACCTCAGCTACGTCGGCGACACCACCATCGGCGAGGACACCAACCTCGGGGCGGGCGCCATCACCGCCAATTACGACGATCTGGTCAAACATCACACCGAAATCGGCTCCCACGTGCATGCGGGGTCTCACAACGTCTTCGTCGCCCCCGTTAGAATTGGTGACGGAGCGAAGACGGGAGCGGGAACGGTCGTGCGCAAGGATGTGCCGGCCGGAGCGCTTGCGATCACCGTCGCTTCGCAACGCAACATGATCGGCTGGGTCGAGGCCAACCGTGCTGGGACCGCGTCGGCGCAGGCCGCGGCCGCACGCAGCGCGGAAGACGAGTGACCGAAGTCGCACAACCCGTCGGGTGACCGGCAGAAAAGAGAGCGGGATACGTGTCCGGCATCAAGATCACTGGGACGAAGAAACTCGTGATCGTGACCGGGCGAGCGCATCCGCAGCTCGCCCAGGACGTCGTCGCCGAGCTCGGCACCGAGCTCACGCCGACGGACACTCGAACCTTCGCGTCGAGTGAGATCTACGCCCGTTACAACGACAGCGTGCGCGGGTCGGATGCGTTTGTCATCCAGTCGCACACCCGTCCGGTCAACGAGTGGCTCATGGAGCAGCTCATCATGATCGACGCCCTCAAGCGGGCGTCGGCCAAGCGCATCACGGTCGTCGTGCCGTATTACCCGTACGCCCGCCAGGACAAGAAGGGCCGCGGGCGCGAGCCGATCTCGGCCAGGCTCGTCGCCGACATGTTCAAGGTCGCCGGGGCCGACCGCATCATGAGCGTCGACCTGCACGCCGCGCAGATCCAGGGCTTCTTCGACGGCCCGGTCGACCACCTGTTCGCCATGCCCGTGCTGCTCGAGCACTTCCGGACCAGGCTCGACCCGTCCACCCTCACGGTGGTGAGCCCCGACATGGGGCGGGTGAAGGTGGCGGACAGCTGGAGCGACAAGCTCGGTGTGCCGCTCGCGATCATCCACAAGCGCCGGGATCCTCGGGTGCACAACGAGGTCAGCGTGCACGAGATCGTCGGTGACGTCAACGGCCGGATGTGCCTGCTCGTCGACGACCTCATCGACACGGGGCGCACGATCGTCAAGGCGGCCGAGGCGCTCAAGGCCGCCGGCGCGCTCGGCGTCGTCGTCGCCGCGACCCACGCGGTCTTCTCCGACCCGGCCACGGACCTGCTGCAGAGTGACTTCATCGACTCCGTCGTCGTCACCGACACCCTCCCGGTCCCCGAGGAGAAGCGCTGGGACCGCCTGACCATCCTCCCCATCGCGCCGCTGCTCGCGCGGGCGATCCACGAGGTCTTCGACGAGGGCTCGGTCACCTCGATGTTCGACGGCGCCGCCTGATCTCCCTTTCCCGCGCATCCGCGGCCGTCGGCCGGCGTTTTTCGGGTGCAGCGCACTGATGATGTTCTCGGCGCGCGGCGAGTGGGGTGGAATTAAGCGGAGGTACCTCCGGTAATGCTAGAGTGAGGCGAAGCGGAGATCACTCCGCTTCCACGGCCACCTCAGGAAAGCAGGGTCTCGCCGATGTCCACCACCTTCACCGACCCGGCCGGCGCGAACGTTCCCCGTCCAGGGGGCTCCGGTCTGCTGGCGGGTCACACCGTTTCTCGGATCGGGTACGGGGCGATGCAACTCGAGCGGCTGGGCAACGACCGTGGCGCGGCGATAGCGCTGTTGCGTCGCGCGGTCGAGCTCGGCATCGATCACATCGACACCGCCCAGTTCTATGGTGACGGGCTGTCCAACGGCCTCATCCGCGAGGCGCTGGAGCCCGGGGAGGTCGTGGTGGTGAGCAAGATCGGCGCGGACCCGAACCCGGAGGGACCCGTCCCTCTTCGTCTTGCCCAGCGTCCCGAGCAGCTCAGGGCCAGCGTGGAAGACAACCTGAGAAGCCTGGGCGTCGATCAGATCTCGGTCGTCAACCTCCGGCGAGCGGATGCCGGTCCGGGGCTGCGCGCCGAGGGAGACCAGCTGGTGGACATCGACGACCAGCTGGCGGTGATGATCGCGATGCGCGAGGAGGGCAAGATCGGTGGGATCGGACTGAGCAGCGTCACCCTCGAAGGGCTGCGCCGAGCGATCCCGGCGGGAATCGCCTGCGTGCAGAACGCCTACAGCCTCGTGTCGAGAGGCGACGAAGAGCTGCTGGACCTGTGTCTCGCCGAGGGGATCGCCTGGGTCCCGTTTTTCCCGCTCGGCGGCGCGTTCCCCGGCTGGCCGAAGGTGACCGACGAACCGGCGGTCACCTCGGCGGCGAGTTCGCTCGGCACCACCCCTTCGCACATCGGTCTCGCCTGGCTGCTCCGGCACGCGCCGAACGTGTTGCTCATTCCCGGCACGGCAGACATGGGTCACCTCGAGGCGAACGTGTCCGCGGGAGCGGTGGTGCTCGACGAGGCGACCCTGGCAGCGCTCGACGCCGTCCCGTCGCACTGAACGACCCCCTCCTTTCCGTTGATCGACGGGATCACTCTCGCCCCCTAGAGTGGGCACCATGACGATTCCCGCGCCGCGGCCGTGGCTCTCGAGTTACGCCGAGGGTGTTCCCCATGACATCGATCTGCCGGAGGGATCGCTCTTCGACCTCGTCGAGCAGTCCGTGAGCGAGTTCGGGCGCAACGTTGCGCTCGAGTTCTTCGGCGCGACCACCAGCTACGCGGAGATGGGCGAGCAGATCGCCCGCGCGGCGGAGGGCCTGCGCATCCTGGGCGTGCAGAAGGGCGACACCGTGGCGCTCGTGCTGCCCAACTGCCCGCAGCACATCGTCGCCTTCTACGCGGTGCTGCGCCTCGGCGCCATCGTCGTCGAGCACAACCCGCTCTACACGCCGAGAGAGCTTCGCCACCAGTTCGAGGATCACGGCGCGAAGGTCGCGATCGCCTGGAACAAGGTCATCGAGACCATCCAGGACTTTCCGTCCGACGTCGCGGTCCGGACCCTCATCTCGGTGGACATCACCCGCTCCATGCCGTTCGCCACGCGCGCGCTGCTTCGGTTGCCGATCGCGCGGGCGCGGGAGTCCCGGTCTGCGCTGACCACCAGGGTGCGCGGTACGATCACCTGGAAGGAGTTGGCGAGCTCGGAGCCGATCGCGGCGGACATCGTGCGACCGGCCGCCGACGACATCGCGCTCATCCAGTACACGAGCGGCACCACCGGGATTCCGAAGGGCGCCGTCCTCACCCACCTCAACCTCACCAGCAATGCGGCCCAGTCCCGCTCGTGGGTCCCCATGGTCCCGCGCGGCACCTCCGTCGTTTATGCCGTGCTGCCCATGTTCCACGCCTACGGCCTCACGCTGTGCCTCACCTTCGCGATGAGCATGGGCGCGCGGCTCGTGCTGTTCCCCAAGTTCGAGCCGGACCTGGTGCTGGCGGTCGTGAAGAAGCATCCGGCCACCTTCCTCCCGGCCGTTCCCCCGATCTACGAGCGGCTGATGACGGCCGCCAGGGAGCAGAAGGTGTCCCTCAAGGGCATCGAGATCTCGATCTCCGGGGCCATGCCGCTGTCGGCCTCCATGGTCCAGCGCTGGGAGGCCCAGACCGGCGGCTACCTCGTCGAGGGCTACGGCTTGTCGGAGACGAGCCCGGTGCTCATGGCCAATCCCGTCGGCCCGACCCGTCGTGCCGGAACCGTCGGCCTGCCGCTGCCGAACACCGAGGTGCGGGTGGTGGACCCGGAGAATCCGGCCGTCGACCGCCCGCTCGGCGAGGAGGGGGAGCTGCTCGTGCGCGGCCCCCAGGTCTTCTCCGGGTACTGGCGGAAGCCGGACGAGACCGCGGCGGTGTTCCTGCCTGCCGCGGACGGGGACGAGGGCGGCCCGTGGTTCCGCACCGGGGACATCATCTCGATCGACGCCGACGGATTCGTGACGGTCGTCGACCGCATCAAGGAGCTCATCATCACCGGCGGCTTCAACGTCGCGCCGAGCGAGGTGGAGGATGCCCTCAGGGCGCATCCGGACGTGGTCGACGTCGCGGTCGTCGGGCTGCCGGACGGGCACAGCGGCGAGGAGGTCGTAGCCGTCGCGGTCATCGCCGAGGGCGCGCGCTTCGACGAGAAGGCGCTGCGCGACTTCGCGCGGGAGAGTCTCGCCGCCTACAAGGTGCCCAAGCGCATCCTCGTCGCGGACGACCTGCCGAAGTCGCTTATCGGCAAGGTGATGCGCCGCGAGGTCCGCGAGTCGCTGCTCGAGGCCCCGACCGTTCTCTAGGGCGGACTCCGGACCGGCAGGCTCGGTCCTCGGGCGCTCAGTTCTCGGACGGTCAGTTCTCGGTGACGGGCGCCGGCACCCTCGACAGGGTGGGCGAGACCGGGATCAGTCCGAGCGAGGCGACCCTCTTGCCGCCCCCGAAGGAACCGACCGAGTAGCACTGCCAGCCGAGCCCGCCATCGCCGAACAGCTCGAAGCTCGCGGAGGAGCCCGTCGCATCCGGCGCCTCGTATCTCACCCACGCGGCGCAGGCCTCGTTCGCCGTGGTCGTCGCGACGCTGACCATGGTCACGACCTGCGGCAGCACCAGGCAGAGGATGCCGAGGACCACGACGACCCGGACGACGAGCAGCCGGCGACGGCGCCGCGGAACGCCCTCGTTCGGCACATAGCCGGCGAGTTCCGGTTCGTCGTCCCAGTCGCCCATAGCCCACGATTCTGTCACGCGCGGCCGGGCGTCCGTCCGGGAATCCACTCGTCGGCCGCCCGTCCCCGTGCATAACTCCTGCAGTTCTTCCCGGTCGCCGGCCGGAAGACCGGGAATACGGGGTCGCGTCCCGGCGAATCAGGACCACGCCGGAGAATTGCAGGAGTTATGCGCGCGGCTAGACCGGTGTCGAGCGGGACGACGAAGAGAGGGTCGCACCGATGACGACGAGGCCGGCCGCCACCAGGAGCACCGCTCCGGCGGTCAGAAAGACACGTCGTCGTGAGACGCGACCCCTCCCGCTGCCTGCGGGGCCGGCCAATGCGACGAGCAGCGCCGTTATGCCGACGATCGTGAGCAGCCACGAGGTCGTTTCGGGCCACGACACGATGTCTCCCCTGCTCGGCTACCGGTCTTGTCGCCTGTCCGCGGCCGCCGCCGTGCACAACTCCTGCAATCCTTGCCAGCGGGCGGGCGGGGGTCAATGATTGCGGGGGCACGGCAGCGAACCGGGGCCGTGCCGAAGAACTGCAGGAGTTATGCACGCGGGTGGAGCGGGCCGGGAGTGCCGGGGCGAGGCGGCCCGGGAGTGCGCGGGCGCAGCGGGCCGGGAGTGCCGGCGAAGCGGGTCGGGGCGCCGAGTCGTGTGGGGCGGCCAGGCCCGCGGGCGGGCCCGGCCGCCTACCGCCCTCAGTGCGAGGAGCCCTCGGTCTCGATCTCGCTGCGGTCGCCGCTCCACAGGGTGTGGAAGGTGCCCTCGGCGTCGACGCGCTTGTAGGTGTGCGCACCGAAGAAGTCGCGCAGGCCCTGGACGAGCGAGGCGGGCAGGCGGTCGGCGCGCAGGCCGTCGTAGTACGACAGCGACGAGGAGAAGGCCGGCGACGGGATGCCCGCCGCGGCGGCCGTCGAGACCACGCGGCGCCAGGAGTCCTGCGCACCGGCGATCGCGTCGCGGAAGTACGGCGCGGTCAGCAGGGCGACGAGGCCGGGGTTCTCGGCATAGGCGTCGGTGATCCGGTTGAGGAACTGGGCACGGATGATGCAGCCGCCGCGCCAGATCTTGGCGATGTCACCCTTGTGGATGTCCCATCCGTACTCCTCGGCGCCGGCGACGATCTCGTCGAAGCCCTGGCTGTAGGCGATGATCTTCGAGGCGTAGAGCGCGAGCCGCACG